>CBFGZZ010000267.1:0-12577 GCA_965653385.1 uncultured Streptomyces sp.
CTGCCGGACGACCTGCTGTCGGGCACCGGGCTGCGGATCGCGCAGGGCATCATGCGCATCGCCATGCCGGGGGCGCGCAGGCACAGGATCGTGGTGATGAAGTTGACCGCGCCGAGCGTGGTGGACACGCCGGTCACCACCAGCCCCATGGTCCACAGGTCAACAGCTGAAGCCGGGGCGGGCGAGTTCGGCCGGCATCAGCAGTGCGAGGACACCGCCGAGGAGGAAGAAGCCGAAGGAGGTCGTCAGATAGAGGTTGCCGATCACCTTGTGGTCGGTCGTCGTGGTCCACCGCAACAACGCCCGGCCGAAGCGCCCGCGCGAGCGGGGCGGTGTCTCACGCGCCGGGTCGGTCCTGCTGTCCACCGCCACGGGCCGCTGGGTACCCGGGCGAGGAGGGCGTCAGTCCTGCGGTCCGCGGCATTCACCCGTGCGCCTCAGACGTCCTCGGGGCGGTGCGCGATTTTGACCGGTACGGCGGCCCTGCCGGTCCCGCGATCGCCCGTGCGTACCGGCTAGAGTCCCAGTTGTAGGCCGCTGAGCAGGGAAAATCCATGAGTCCGGGTGCCTTCTAGCCGTCGCGCAGGAGGTTGTCAATACCCGACACGTGCGCAGAAGTGTGATGGGGCGTCAGCCTAGTCCCCCGAACGGCTCCATTGCCTCGCCAAGTCACTGTTGTGCGCGCCTTTCTGACGATCCGTCACAGAGCTGATCTCGGGCACTCCAACGCCCAGTCGGCCCATTTTTGCTGCTCCTCACACATTTCTGAGGTGGCGACAGAATTAGGCGTGAGTATGTTCATTCATACCGGCCGGCTCGGCTGACATCCCTGAGAGATGGAGAGAAATGCCTGTGAAAAGGAGAATCGGTCTGCGTACGCGTACCGTTGTGGGGATCGCATTGTCGGTGGGCGTCACCGTCATTGCCGCAACCAGTGTGAACTACGCCTCGGCTTCGAGTTCCGCTTCGAAGTCCGCTCCGTCGGTGCAGGAGCCTCTTGCCGCTGTCCCCCGGGGCGGCGACGGTCAGACGGACTTCAACTACCAGAACGACCACAACGGAGGCCGTCAGAGAGACGATGACGGGCGGATCTACGTCAACGAGCGGACGTTCTCGGCAGAGTCGGGCGTATGCACTGCTGTGATCAGCAGTCCGGCGGTCACCTTCAACGTCCGAAACGAGAGTGACAGGACCGTCGAATTCTTCACCGGGATTACCTGCGACAATGGCGCTGCAATTGCGACCATTGGGCCCGGTAATTCCAGCAGTGCAATTGCCGGCACCGCGGTCTTCGACGGTCTGGTGGTGCCATTCGCGTTGGTGGGCAGCTTCCGAGCGATCGACAAGGACAAGCGTCATCACTGATTTCACGTGGACCAGGTAGCGACAGCTGTCCGTGTGGCACATGTCCCCGGCCCCGCAGTAGCAGGGCCGGGCGGTGCCCGTTGGGCAGCGGAGTGAAGCCCAGGCCGGCGCCGGTTCAGCCAGACCAGGAGAACGGGGCGGTGGCCCGGTCGAAGGCGAACCGGCTGGCGGAGCCGCGGCCGCTTCACCGGCGAGGAGGACCGAAATTGGTGGCAGGCACGAAGAAACTCCTCGCAGTCGGCGAGCCTGGTCGCGATCACCTGCGGCGCCGGTGGCCCAGAGGGAGCCGGGAGCGAGCATGGCGACTTCGACCTCGCTGCGGCCTGCAAGTCCAGGTCGTGCGGCGAGGGGGAGGGGCGGACGCCGGTCGGCGCTGTCACCATACGTAGTCATACCGGCAGGCCCGACGGGTACGAAATCGGCACGGGAGTGTCACTTCGCGTGGAGCTTCAGCACGGCGCCGTCCTTGTTGACGGCAATGGCTTTGACGGTGAACTCGTCGCCGCCCCTTTCGCCGAACTTTCCGGTTCCGCCCGTGCTCAACCAGATTTCCCCCACCCCGCCCTTGGATCCGTCGTTGCGCACCGTGGCCTTGGTCTCCGTCAGCGATACGCGTACCTTCCACGGACCGATCATGAGGTGCACCTTCTTCGTCACCAGGATCTCGCAGGCCCCGTCCTTGCAGGCGCCGACGTCCGTGCCGTCCGCGGCCTTGGGCAGTGGTCCGGACGGGGCGCACTCGGGCGCGGTTTCGTACGCGGCCGAGAGCTGTGGGTCCTGCGCGGCCACGGCGGCCAAGTCAGGTTCGGGCACCTTCAGGGACGCGATCAGTTTGCCGACGCGCTCGGCCCGGTCGACCGAGTCTTCTGCGGGGCTGGTGTGCCTGCTCGAGTCGGTGAGGTCGGTGACCTTCGGCCGGACCCTCGCCACCTCCTTGCTCAGGTTGCCGTGCAGCCGGTCCGCAGCGGCGATACCTGACGGCCGTAAGGCGTCGAGCCCCTCGGCGACCTGGTCGAGGGACGACGACGTGTCCCAGAGGTAGCCCATGGCGGTCAACTCGGCTGCGATCAGCGCGTCCGCGGGCGGATCTGAGATGTCTTCGACCCCGATGGCGCTGTTCGTCTTCATCGTCTCGAAGAGCTCCGTGGCCTCACACATCTGACCGGCCCACTTCACCAACGCCCGGCTTGGTTCGGCCGACTTCGACGCGGTGGACCGCGAGGCGCTCGCCGCGCCCCCGGCTGAACCGTCGTCGTCCGCCGTGTCCGACGAACACCCGCTGACGACCAGTGCGACCCCTGCCGTCAGCAGGGCGACGAGCCCCATCCCTGTCTTCATCGGCATTGCTCTTCCCCTTCTGTACACAGCTTCGGCCAGCCGCTCGAATCATCTGGCCAGGCCTTCGGGACCCCTCCCAGTGATCCGGATCAGCCACCCGAACGGGTGAGGCGAACTTACGGCGATCGTCAATCGACGTACGTCTCAATCCAGTTGAAGACCCTCTGGGGGAGGGGGGAGACGTACGTCTGTTGCATCTGGTGGCGGCCTGTTCGGACTGGTCCAGGAAGGTGGACCAGTACGGATGGCCCTTCTCGTCGGGTACGGGGAAGTAGGCGCGGGCCGCGGCAACACCGCGTGCGATGTCGCGGCAGACCGGACGCACTCGCGCGTGTGAAGACGTGGCTCGACTGCCGGATCCCGGCGAGGCGGCCCGCGTGTGTGTCCGGCCGAGGGCAGTGCTGATCACCAGCCCGTGACGCCAGGATGTCGTGGACGCACAGAGAACTGGGCTGGAGGTGGAGACACGCATGCGGCATGGATCCTTGGGGCGCGCCCACCATGGGCACCGCGGTCGGCGGTGCCTGGCACGGGTTGCCCACGCTGGCGGATGGTGAGATCGGCCGCGTGCTACTCCCCTCCGCCGCCGGGACCATGGGCCGGCCACGGCACAGGCCCGACGCCTTGCTCGCGGACGGCGGCTCCGACCATGACAAGTACCGGCGTCTACTGTCGCAGCGCGGCATCCATCCGGTCATCGCCGCACGCGGCCAGCCCACGGCTGCGGCCAGGGCATCTTCCGGTACGTCGTCGAGAGAACGATCGCCGGGCTGCACGGCTCCCGCCGCCTGCGTATCCGCTGGGAGCGACGCGACGACATCCACGAGGCGTTCCTCGGCCTCGTCACCTGCCTCAGCACCCACCGACACGTCCGACGCCTCGCCTCTGCGGGACTCATCGGCAAAGTGGACCCCGACCCACTGGAGCAGGTGGGAGCCGTCGTGCGAGTTTGCCTTCCGTGCCCTGCGCCACACCGACGCCGGCGTCCAGCTCGAAGCCGCGAGTCGATCGTCTCTCTCGCCCGCTGGCTCGGGCACGCCGACCCTGGCTTTACTCTGCGTACATACACGCACTTCATGCCCGACGCGGGCAGGCGAGGTCGCGCCGCCATGGATGCTTGGTTCAGAGGGGAGGCGAACTCCCTGGAAACCCCTGACGGCCATGCGGGGACCGTGAGAGGTGGGAAACATGCAGGTCAAGGTGCGTACGGAGCGGAATTCATGCGGTTGACGGTCTTCTGGGAGCGGATGGCGGACCACTTCGGTCCGGGATACGCCGACACCTTCGCGCGCGACCACGTGATGGCGGAGCTCGGCGGGCGCACGGTGCACGAGGCGCTGAACAGCGGCTGGGAGGCCAAGGACGTGTGGCGTGTGGTCTGCGCCGTCATGAACGTTCCGGGGGAGAAGCGCTGACAGGTCACGAAGATCGCAGTACGGCAGCCGGTTGTCGGCGGCGTGGGCGACACTTGCTCCGTGGCACGCACTGACGAGACCGGGCAGCCTGCCCGGCACACATCGCCGTTCGGCACGACGCCGCCCACCCCGCCGCCGGGCGAGGGCGCCGCCGGGCCGGACGCCGGCATGCCTCGCTGGCTTCCGCGTGCCATGGTGCTCGCGCTGGCACTCGTCGGCGTGTTCCAGTTGGGCAGCTGGGCCTTTCACCAGCTCACCGGGCTGCTGATCAACATCCTCATCGCGTTCTTCCTGGCTCTGGCCATCGAGCCGGCGGTGAGCTGGATGGCCTCGCGCGGCATACGCCGGGGCCTGGCCACCGCCATCGTCTTCCTCGCCGTGATCATCGTGTCCGCCGGGTTCGTGACGCTGCTGGGGTCCATGCTCGCGGGCCAGATCATCAAGATCGTCGAGGACTTCCCGAACTACCTCGACTCCGTCATCAACTGGATCAACGCGCACTTCCACACCGAGCTGCGCCGCGTGGACATCCAGGAGGGCCTGCTGCGGTCCGACTGGCTGCGCAACTACGTGCAGAACAGCGCCACCGGCGTCCTGGACGTGTCCGCCCAGGTCCTCGGCGGCCTCTTCCAGCTGCTGACGATCACGCTGTTCTCGTTCTACTTCGCCGCGGACGGTCCGCGACTGCGCCGCGCGCTGTGCTCCGTACTGCCGCCCGCCAAGCAGGCCGAGGTGCTGCGCGCGTGGGAGATCGCCGTCAACAAGACGGGCGGCTACCTGTACTCGCGCGGCCTGATGGCGCTCGTCTCCGGCATAGCCCACTACATCCTGCTGGCGAGCCTGGACGTGCCGTACGCGCCCGTGCTCGCTGTCTGGGTCGGCCTGGTCTCGCAGTTCATCCCCACCATCGGCACGTATCTCGCGGGCGCGCTGCCCATGCTGATCGCCTTCACGGTCGATCCCTGGTACGCGCTGTGGGTGCTGATCTTCGTCGTGGTCTACCAGCAGTTCGAGAACTATGTGCTGCAGCCCAAGCTGACCGCGAAGACCGTCGACATCCACCCAGCGGTCGCCTTCGGATCGGTCGTCGCCGGCACCGCCCTCCTCGGCGCGGTGGGTGCGCTGATCGCCATCCCGGCCATCGCCACGCTGCAGGCGTTCCTGGTGGCGTACGTGAAGCGTTACGACGTCACGGACGATCCCCGGGTTCATGGGCACCGGGGCCGAGGAGCGGGGCGGGGGCTGGTCACGCGCGCGCGTGCGCTGTGGGCCCATCGGCCGGGGGCGGCGAAGCCAGGGGCGGGCGCCGGGGGTTCCGGGGGGAGCTCCAGGGAGAACTCCGGCTGAGGAGAGCGGGTGGTCTGCCCCGGGCGCGTGTGGTCCGCCTGGGGTGAATGCTCTCCCTGGGCGGCTTGCTCGTGGCCCGCTGGCGGGAGTGGCGCATGGCCGGCCGGGCCGGGATTCCGGGGTGTCCAGGGCCGCGAACGTAGTCTCGTAGGTGACGTGTGGTGCGCTTGACACAAAAATCGAACATCCATTCTCATGGAGGCTCCGGCGAGGTGCTCGGCGGGCATTTCGCCCCGCTTTCGATGGGGAAGTCCCCGAGTTATCCACAGGCCGGACGGGCGTCGGGGCGCATTGTCAGTGGCAGGCGTTAGCGTCTTTGACGTGAAGCGATCGACTCAAGCAAATCGGGTGGAACCCATGGCAGGAACCGACCGCGAGAAGGCGCTCGACGCCGCGCTCGCACAGATTGAACGGCAATTCGGCAAGGGCGCGGTCATGCGCATGGGCGAGCGGTCGATGGAGCCCATCGAGGTCATCTCGACCGGGTCGACCGCGCTCGACGTGGCCCTCGGCGTGGGCGGCCTGCCGCGCGGCCGTGTCGTGGAGATTTACGGCCCGGAGTCGTCCGGTAAGACGACCCTGACTCTGCACGCGGTGGCGAACGCGCAGAAGGCCGGCGGCCAGGTCGCCTTCGTGGACGCGGAGCACGCCCTCGACCCCGAGTACGCGAAGAAGCTCGGCGTCGACATCGACAACCTGATCCTCTCCCAGCCCGACAACGGCGAGCAGGCTCTGGAGATCGTGGACATGCTGGTCCGCTCCGGCGCCCTCGACCTCATCGTCATCGACTCCGTCGCCGCGCTCGTCCCGCGCGCGGAGATCGAGGGCGAGATGGGCGACAGCCACGTCGGTCTCCAGGCCCGCCTGATGAGCCAGGCCCTGCGGAAGATCACCAGCGCCCTCAACCAGTCGAAGACCACCGCGATCTTCATCAACCAGCTCCGCGAGAAGATCGGCGTGATGTTCGGCTCCCCCGAGACCACGACCGGTGGCCGCGCGCTGAAGTTCTACGCCTCGGTGCGTATCGACATCCGCCGCATCGAGACCCTGAAGGACGGCACGGAGGCGGTCGGCAACCGCACCCGCTGCAAGGTCGTCAAGAACAAGGTGGCGCCGCCGTTCAAGCAGGCCGAGTTCGACATCCTCTACGGCCAGGGCATCAGCCGCGAGGGCGGCCTGATCGACATGGGCGTGGAGCACGGCTTCGTCCGCAAGGCCGGCGCCTGGTACACGTACGAGGGCGACCAGCTCGGCCAGGGCAAGGAGAACGCGCGCAACTTCCTCAAGGACAACCCCGACCTGGCCAACGAGATCGAGAAGAAGATCAAGGAGAAGCTGGGCGTCGGCGTGCGTCCGGAGGAGCCTGCTGCCGAGCCGGGTGCGGACGCCGCGGTCTCCGCCACCCCGGACGACGCCGCGAAGACGGTGCCCGCTCCGGCGGCCAAGGCGGCCAAGACCAAGGCTGCGACTGCCAAGAGCTGACCCTTGACACGGCGAACCGACTGGGCCGAGTACGCCGCCTACCCGGACGCTCCGCGCGAGCGGAGACGAGGCGGCGACGCGGACTCCTCCGGAATGGGCGACCACGCCCATGCGGGAGAGACGGCCCATGACGCGGACCGGGGGAACGACGGCACTGCGCCGTACGGCAGAAGCAGGTCCTTCGACGGGTACGGCGACGAGTCGGGCCTGGCGTACGGCGAAGACCCGGGCCATGGCGCGGCGGACGGCGAAGCGTGGGTGGAGGACGGTTCGGTGCACGGCACCGGTGCGCCCGGTGATGGCTCACGCCGCGGCCGGCGTGAGGCTCGGGGCTCGGACGGCCCACGCGGGCGTCGTCGGCGCGGTCGTACAGAGCCGCCCGGAGAGGACGGAGGCGCCTCTTCCTCGTCGAGGGCCGAGGAGAGGACGCCCCCAGCGGACCCGGTGGAGCAGGCGCGGGCGATCTGTCTGCGCCTGCTCACCGGGACCCCGCGCACGCGGAAGCAACTCGCGGACGCCTTGCGGAAACGCGAGATCCCGGACGAGGCCGCCGAGGAGGTGCTGTCGCGGTTCGAGGAGGTCGGCCTCATCAACGACAGCGCGTTCGCGGACGCCTGGGTGGAATCCCGCCACCACGGCCGAGGGCTCGCCCGACGTGCGCTCGCCCGGGAACTGCGCACCAAGGGCGTCGACTCCACACTGATCGACGCGGCTGTCTCGCAGCTCGACTCAGAACAGGAAGAGACGACCGCACGCGAACTCGTCGCCCGCAAACTGCGTTCCACCCGGGGCCTCGACCGCGACAAACGCCTGCGCCGCCTCGCGGGCATGCTCGCCCGCAAGGGCTACCCCGAGGGCATGGCTCTACGGGTGGTCCGGCAGGCCTTGGAGGAAGAGGGCGAGGACACGGAGTTCCTCGGGGACGAGGGGTACTGATCCCTACGGCCACAGAACCGTAGAGGGCCTGCACATGGGCCTGGACATGAGCGAGGGCCGACGACGATCGCGGGGGTTTCCGGCCCCGGACACGGTGGACGCGCGGGGGCGCCCATCGCATTCGGGGCCGGGCAGTGATCAGGTGGGTCTGTGCAGTGATCAGGTGGGTCCGTAGGGCACGGTCCTGCTCCGCTGCCTTCGATCACTCTCGCCTTGGCCTCCAGCCACTACGTCACCGGAAGCCCCTCGGCCCGCCACGCCTGGAAACCTCCGACCAGGTCGGTGGCCCGGTGCAGACCCAGTCGCCGTAGCGACTCGGCTGCCAGGCTCGACGCGTACCCCTCGTTGCAGATCACCACGACCAGAAGGTCGTGACTCGTTGCCTCGGGGGCGCGATGGCTGCCCTGTGGATCGAGCCGCCACTCCAGTTCGTTGCGCTCGACCACGAGGGCCCCCGGGATCAGACCGTCCCGCTCACGCAGGGCCGCGTACCGGATGTCGACCAGCAGAGCCTCGCCGGACTGCGCTGCCTCGTACGCTTCCTGCGGCTCGATCCGCGTGCAGCCCGCGCGTACCCGCTCCAGCAACTCGTCGATGCCGACCGGCCGCTCACTCACGCCGCTCACTGCCAGTCCTCCGGGCGCTCCACCTGCTCCAGGCGCAGGATCGGCCCGCTGCGGCTGAAGCGGCGGATGCGCGGCAGCGGCGGGTAGTAGGCGTGCACGGAGATCGCATGCTGGCCCGAGGACTCGTTGAGGACCTCGTGCACATGGTGATGGCCGAAGGAGCGGCCCTTTCCGGCCGGCAACCGCCGTTCCCGGTCCACGTCGTCCGTCAGTTCCAGCGTCTTCCAGCCGTCGGCGGGCAGCCGGACGGCGAGCGCGTTCTCCTTGAGCTCACCGGCCGCGGTGACGAAGGCGCCGACCGAGTCGGCGTGGTCGTGCCAGCCGGTGCCCGTTCCTGGCGGCCAGCCGATCAGCCAGGCCTCGCTGCCGCCGGGGCCTTCGAGCCGTACCCAGGTGCGGCCCTCCGGGTCGAGCGGGAGCGAGGCGATCAAGTCGGCGTCGGCGGCCGTACGCCGTACGAAGTCGAGAAGGTCCGCCTGCGTCGGCGGCGTGGAGGTTGTCGCGGAATTCGACGCGGGAGGCGTGACAGCCGGGTCGGAAGAGGCAACGGCGGCGGGGGAGACAGACACGGGCACCGTCCTGAAGAGAGTTCGCGAAGTGCGCGCGACGGCACCGGCGACAGGAATCAGGAGGCCAGAGCGGCGCGCGCGAGAAGAAAGAGAGGCGAGTTCAGCAGGACGGGCGACACACGCAGCCCGCATAGCGGACGAGGTCCATATGGACCCTCCGCCACAGGCGCACACAGGTGTCGGTCACGATCGGGAGTACACCATGACGGTGAGAGCCGGTCAACTCGCCGTCATCTGATCTGGCGAGGCCGCCCGGCGTTCATACCGCGGAACAGCCGCATCCTGTGCCGTGCCGGTGTTGAAGGAGGGAGGTCATGCCCGCTACACGTACCGGCTGCGTGTGTCGCCGACCGCTCGTACACAACTGCTTGCGGAGTGGGACCGCTGCCGATGGGTGTGGAACGAGTGCGTGGCCAAGTCCAAGGCCGTGCACGCGCACAACAAGGCGCACCCGGAGGACAGCAGACCTGTGGCCCGGCCCAGCTCGACAGGATGCTCACCGAGACCAGGCGGGTGACCCCATGGCTGCGGGAAGGCGCCAGCGTTCCGTAGCAACAGATCATCCGAGACTTCGGCACGTCGCGCGCGAAGGCGCACAAGGACACCAAGGAGCGCCTGCCGCTCAGGCAGAGAGCTGGGATGCCCGGCTGGAAGAAGAAATGCGAAGCGGACCCGACGCTCAACTACACCAAGCGTGGCTTCCGTCTCGGAGACGGAAGCCTGCACCTGACGGGCGGCATCGTCCTGACCATGGTGTGGTCCCGAGAGTTGTCCGCTGTCCCGTCTTCCGTGCGTGTGTACCGGGACAGCGTCGGCCATTGGTACGCCTCGTTCGTCGTGCCTGCCGAAGTCCAGCCTCTGCCCGCTACCGGCGCGGTGATCGGGATCGACTGGGGTGTGAAGGAGACCGCGACCACAACCTCGGACTCGCACGACCTTCCCCATGCCCAGCACGGGCAGAAGGCCCAGCAGGAAATGTCGAGGTACGACCGAATGATGGCCCGCCCTCAACCCGCCAAAGGACAGGCGGCCTCGAAGGGGTACAGCGAGGCGAGGAAGCTGTGTGCGAAGGCCCACCAGAAGGTCGCCCGGCAGCGGCAGGATGCCGGGCGCAAGTGGGCGAAGAAGGTCGTGACGGACCACGACGCCATCGCGGTGGAGGATTTCCGCCCGAAGTTCCTTGCTAAGACGTCGATGGCCCGCAAGGCAGCCGATGCTGCCATCGGCGCAACGAAGAAGGCCCTGCTGGAGATGGACCGCAAGCACGGGCGGGATGTCCGCCTCGTGCACCCCGCGCACACCACCATGGACCGCGCATTGTGCGGAGCGAGAACCAAGCACGCACTGCCGCTGTCGGAGCGCACCTACACCTGCATCGCGTGCGGAGCGGTCTCTTCCCTTGTAGACCATTGCTCATTGCTCTCTCTGCGCGCGCATGGTCGGGGCATACGTGGGCCCTTGGGCGCGGTCGCGGGCGAGCCGGTCAACTCACCCTCATGTCAGCGTGAACCTGCGCGCGCCCCGGCTCCCACCTCCGCCTTGACCGGTCCCCCCAACGCGGCCTCGGCCGCCGCGTACAGATCGGCCGGCCGCACCCCGCTCAGGGCGGTCACCAGGTGGCCGTCGGGTCGGATCAGCAGCACGCTGTGCGCGGACGCCCCCGGATAGCTCTCCGCGACCAGGAGTTCGGCCGGATGCGGCAGCGCCGTCACCGCGGCCGCCAGTCGCGGCATGATCCCCGCGGTCGCCCAGTGCTTGCGGTCCCACACGCCCGTGCCCGGAGCGATCAGCAGGACCAGCAGCGCGCCCCGTCCGAGCCGGTCCCGCAGCCGTACGAAGGAGCCGTCCTCGGCCGTGACGCGTACGTCCCTGACCGGCGCACCGCGCGGCGTGTCCACCGGCACCTCGCCCTCCAGGTGCGGGGGCGCGAGCGGCGAGTCGGCGTACGTCCCCGGCGCACCGATCGCTCCCTGCCCGAGGTGGCCGTCGATCAGCAGCGCATCATGGCCTCGGGCGGAGCCGGGCACGTACGCGCGCAGCCCTCCGCCGCCGCGCAGCAGCGGCAGCGCCTGGTCGGCGGCGCGCAGCCGGGCGGCGACGGCCGCGCGCCGCTCCGTCTGGTAGCTGTCGAGCAGCGCCTCGTGCGGCCCGTGATGCCAGGCCGACGCCAGCTTCCAGGCGAGGTTGTCGGCGTCCCTCAGCCCCTCTTCCAGCCCATGCGTACCGAGCGTGCCGAGGCAGTGCGCCGCGTCTCCGGCGAGGAAGACGCGGCCCACGCGCCAGCGACGAGCCAGACGGTGGTGGACCGTGTGCACTCCGGTGTCGAGGAGTTCGTACGGCGGTGTCGGGCCGGTGGACCAGCCGGCGAGTGTTTCGCGGACGTGAGTCACCAGCAGTTCGGGTGTGACCAGGTCCTTGCCCGGCGGCAGCAACCAGTCAAGGCGCCAGACCCCGTCCGGGAGCGGCCGCCCGGTCACCTCCCCGCCCGAGGGTCCGGACGCCCGCCACGGCGGCATCCGATGGAGCAACGCCTGGCCCTCCCACGGAAGTTCCACATGCAGCGCGGCCACGGCGTGTCGCTCCACCGCCGTACGCCCCGGGAAGCGGATGTCCTGGAGTTTGCGCACGGTCGAGCGGGGGCCGTCGCAACCGACCACATAACTGCCACGCCACCAGGTGCCCTTGGGGCCACGGGTGTGGACGCTGACGCCCGAGACCTCCTGCTCGATGGCGTCCAGGCGACTGTCCACGGCGACCTTGACGAGCCGTTCGTCGGCGAGGGCGGCGCGCAGGGCACCGGTCAGCACGTGCTGGGCGATGTGCAGGGGCGGGGGGTTCGTGGCCCCCTCGCGCCCCTCCGTCTCCTCCACGGCGTCGTCGAACGTGACCTCGCGCATCACCTGCTTGCGCCGCATTGCCCGCCATCCGGCCCAGTAGGCCCCGGCCTCGGAGAGCGGTGTGCCCGTCAGGCGCTCCAAGAGGGCGATGGCGTCCTCGCGCAGGACGACAGTGCGCGCGAGACGGGGTTCGTCCTTGCCGGGCCCCTCGTCGAGAACGACGGACGGAACCTCCTGACGGGCCAGCGCCAGGGCGAGCGTGAGCCCGACGGGCCCCGCTCCGACGATGATCACCGGGTCCACGGCGCGGCGCCCCCTGCCCGCAGCGGTGTCCCGAGGGACGCAAGTGAACAGAAAGTTGGAGCAGGGTGCACGATCACAGAACGTATGCAACCCATTGCCGGTGCTTGCGTCAAGTGACGGAGGGCAGTGGCGATCATGCCACTGCCCTCCGGGGTGTTCATGCCACCTGACTGCTCATCAGACGGCAGCCCTCGGCTCACACATCAGATGGAGCCGCCGGCGCCGGTTCCGTAGGTGCCGCCGGTTGCCGCCGGGTTCAGCTCCTCCATGTCCTCGGCGCTGAGGACCGCGCCCGTGCTCTTCTTGCTGCGGCGCAGCCTCTTCTCCAGCCAGCTGGCGAAGCTGGTGAGGATGAAGTT
>CBFGZZ010000268.1:0-12567 GCA_965653385.1 uncultured Streptomyces sp.
GAAGCTCATGACGTACGACGCACGGACGAACGAGCACGCGGTACGGCTGCGGGAGCAGCGGGCAGCGGCAGCAGCGACAACGGCACCGGCAGCGGCACCGACCGAGGGCTGATCAGGCGTCGTCCGACGGGCCGGTCGGGGCGTCGTGCCAGCGGGGGTCGTTCTCCCACTCCAGGTTGCGCTCCCGCGCCAGGTCCATCGCCTGCTGGGCCTCCTGCCGGGTGGCGTACGGCCCGAAGCGGTCCTTGGCGGGGCACTCCGGCCCCTCCTCGACCTTCTTGTGGACGAGGCAGTAATACCACTCGCCCGGCTTGCCGACCGTGCGCTTCTTGAACAAGGCCATGTCCGGCTCCTCTCGCCACCGACATGTTCCCCCATGCCCGCTGGTTAGACTCGCTGGCATGTCTGGCCAGTCACTGCTCGCCCCAGGGGAGCTGTCCCCCACCCGTTCCGTGCCCGGAAACATCCGCCGCCCCGAGTACGTCGGCAAGCCCGCGCCGACGCCGTACAAGGGTCCGGAGGTGCAGACCGCCGAGACCGTCGAGGCGATGCGCGTCGCCGGCCGTATCGCCGCGCGGGCGATGGCCGAGGCGGCGAAGCTGATCGCGCCCGGTGTCACGACGGACGAGCTGGACAAGGTGGCGCACGAGTACATGTGCGACCACGGCGCCTACCCGTCCACGCTCGGCTACCGCGGCTTCCCGAAGTCCCTGTGCACCAGCGTCAACGAGGTCATCTGCCACGGCATCCCGGACTCCACGGTTCTGCGCGACGGCGACATCGTCAACCTCGACGTGACGGCGTACATCGGCGGGGTGCACGGCGACAACAACGCCACGTACCTGGTCGGTGACGTGGACGAGGAGAGCCGTCTGCTGGTCGAGCGGACCCGGGAGTCCCTGAACCGCGCGATCAAGGCGGTCAAGCCGGGCCGCCAGATCAACATCATCGGCCGGGTCATCGAGTCGTACGCCAAGCGCTTCGGGTACGGGGTGGTGCGGGACTTCACCGGGCACGGGATCAACTCGTCGTTCCACTCCGGCCTGATCATCCCGCACTACGACAGCCCGCACGCGACGACGGTGATCCAGCCCGGGATGACCTTCACGATCGAGCCGATGCTGACGCTGGGGACGTACGAGTACGACATGTGGGACGACGGCTGGACAGTCGTCACCAAGGACCGCAAGCGCACCGCGCAGTTCGAGCACACGCTGGTGGTGACGGAGACGGGAGCGGAGATCCTCACCCTCCCCTGACTCGGCCGGCCCGCCGGCCGACCGCCGACCGACCGCGGAGAACCCGCCCCCTGCGGAGGGCGGGTTTTCTTTGTACGCTTTTACCGACACGGCGTCGGCAAACCTATTGACTTAGGTAAGCCTAACCTCAGAAAATGGGTGCCATGGACTCCTTCGCGACAGTCATCCGCACCGCGTCCCACGAGCAGCACATGGAGGCGGAGACCTCGACGTTCATGAGCGACCTGCTCGGCGGCCGGCTGGGCGTGGACGCGTACGCGCGGTACACCGAGCAGCTGTGGTTCGTGTACGAGGCACTGGAGGCCGGCGCCGGGCGACTGGCCTCGGACCCGGTGGCCGGCCCCTTCATCCGGCCCGAACTGCTCCGGCTGGCGTCCCTGGAGCGGGACCTGGCGCATCTGCGGGGTCCGCGGTGGCGGACGGGACTGTCGGCGCTGCCCGCCACGGTGGCCTACGCGGACCGGGTGCGGGAGTGCGCCGAGGACTGGCCGGCCGGGTACATCGCGCACCACTACACCCGCTACCTCGGCGACCTCTCCGGCGGCCAGATCATCCGGGACAAGGCCGAGAAGACCTGGGGCTTCGCGCGCAAGGGCGACGGAGTCCGCTTCTACGTCTTCGAGGAGATCCCCAACCCGGCCGCGTTCAAGCGGGGTTACCGCGAGCTGCTGGACGGGGTCCGTGCGGACGACCTGGAGAAGCAGCGGATCGTGGCGGAGTGCAAGAAGGCTTTCGCCCTCAACACCGCGGTGTTCCGGGCGCTGGGCGAGGAGTTCCCGCTGTCCGCGTGACCGGCGGCGGTCAGCGTTCCAGGAACACCCGGCCGCCGACCTCCACCCAGCCTCCCGGATGCGGTGCGGTGAGGATCTGGGACCCCGCGCCCTGCGTGATGTTCAGGGCGCGGCCCAGCTGGTCGGTGAGGAGCAGCGCAGCCGCTCCCGTGGCCTCGTCCTCCTCGATGCCGTCGCCCCGCCCGGGGAAGCCCCGGGCACGCACCCGTCCGGCCGCCTCGTCCTCCCACGCCCACGCGTATATCCACTCCCCAGGCGGCGGTACGGCCAGATCGTCCACCTCGGCGGCCGTCGCGTACCGGCGGAGCGTCCTCGGCGGCGCCCACTCCGCCCGCGCCTCGATCCAGCAGAACTCCCCGTCCTGCCGCGCGCCCACCACACCGGCCGGGGTGACCAGTTCGGGCACGTCGAGCAGCCAGGCCGTCCCGACGCACGGGTGCCCGGCGAAGGGCAGGCGCAGGGTCGGTGTGTAGATGTCGACGACTCCGCGCTCGGGGTCGTCGACGAACACGGTCTCGCTGAACCCGAGTTTCGCGGCGAACGCCTGCCGGTCGCTCCGCTCGGGGATCACGGAGCCCTCGCGGACCACACCGAGTTCGTTGCCGTAGCCGCCGGTCGGTCCGCAGAAGACACGGAGGACGTCGTAGTCAGTCACGGGGGCATTGAAGCACCCCTGAGGAAAGTGAAGTGGCGGAGGATGCGGGACGAGAAGGGGAACGCGGCATGACCGTACTGGAGAAGGCCGCGCCCGAGGCCGTGGTCGGCGTGCCGCCCCGCAGACGGCACACCGTCGCCTGGCTGCTGACCGTCGGTATGGGCGTCGCCCTGCTCGTCCTCGTGCCGGTCGCCGCGGGCATCGGTGCCTATCCGGTGCCGGTCGGGGACGTCCTCGCCTCCGCGCAGCACAAAGTCGGGCTCGGGGGCGGGGAGTTGGACCGGGTCGCCGAGTCGGTGCTGTGGAACGTGCGGTTCCCGAGAATCGTGCTCGCGCTGCTCATCGGGGCGTCGCTGGGGTGCGCGGGGGCGTTGATGCAGGGCGTGTTCGGCAACCCGCTCGCCGAGCCCAGCACCATCGGTGTCTCGCTGGGCGCGGCGGTGGGGGCCGTGGCCTCCATCTCGCTCGGGCTGACCTTCCTCGGCAACTGGACCCTGCCCGCGATGGCCTTCGTCGCCGGGCTCGGCACCGTGCTGCTGGTGTACGCGATGTCCCGTTCGGGCGGCCGTACGGAGGTCGTGACACTGATCCTCATGGGCATCGCGGTCAACGCCTTCGCCGGAGCGCTGATCGGTCTGTTCATCTTCCTCGCGGACACCGCCGCGGTGAACCAGATCACCTTCTGGCAGCTCGGCTCCCTCGCGCAGTCCACCTGGCCCAAGGTGACGGCCGTCCTGCCGTGCGCGGTCGTGGGGCTGGTGGTGGCACCGCTGTACGCGCGCCGCCTGGACCTGCTCGCCCTCGGCGACCGGCCCGCGCGACATCTGGGGGTGGACGTGGAGCGGATGCGGGTCGCGTTGATCCTGGTGGTCGCCCTGCTCACGGCGGCCGCGGTGAGTGTGTCCGGGGTGATCGGCTTCATCGGGCTCGTCGTGCCGCATCTGCTGCGGATGGCGGCTGGGCCGGGGCATCGGTTTCTCATTCCGGGCAGTGCGCTGGGTGGGGCGGTGGTGTTGCTCTCGGCGGATCTCGCCGCGCGGACTCTGGCGGCGCCCGCGGAGTTGCCGTGGGGGGTGCTTACGGCTCTGCTGGGCAGCCCCTTCTTCTTCTGGCTGATGCGTCGGACTCGGCGGCGGCAAGGGGGGGGGGGCTGAGGGTGGATGCCGGGTGCGGTGGGTTGTGTGCCGGGTGCGGGTGGGTGGGGGCTGGTCGCGCAGTTCCCCGCGCCCCTTGGGGACGTGGGCGGGCCCGGCGACGGCAACGACCGCCTGCCGCAGACCCCGCGCCACAGGGCCCTCACCCCCGGGCCTCCGCGGGGCGGCGACCAGCCCAGGCGACTGCATCGACCGTCCACTGCACGCCCGCGCCACAACCCCCATCGCCGCGCGTCCCTGAGGGGCGTCCGCCAACCCGGCCAAGAGCCCGCCGCGCTCTCCGGTCCGCCGCCACCCCTTCTCCGCCGCAACGGCGCTCAACCCCCACAACCTTGTCGGCGGTGCCGAATCGTCCGTGACCAACCCTCCAAGGAGCCCGCGCATGAGACTGCTCCGTTCGCGCCCCACGCCCCCCGCACCCGCTGAAGCCGGCGATGTCCTCGCCGGCGCCGAGTCGCTTCATGTCCGGCTCGGGGGGCGTGAAGTGTTGCGAGGGGTCTCCGTCGACGTTCGGGCCGGGGAGGTGTTGGCGCTCGTCGGGCCCAACGGGGCCGGGAAGTCGACCCTGTTGGGGGCGCTGGCCGCCGATCTTCCGGCCGCTGAGGGCGTCGTACGGATTCACGGGCGTCCGGCGACCGAGTGGACGGCGCCCGAACTCGCCCTGCGTCGGGCGGTGCTGCCACAGTCGACGGCGCTCTCCTTCCCCTTCACGGTGGAGGAGGTCGTACGGATGGGCCGCGCCCCGCACGCCGCCTCGCCCGCCGAGGACGACCTGGCCGTCGCCGAGGCGATGGCCGCCACGGAGGTGACCGACTTCGCCGTACGGCCGTTCTCCGCGCTCAGTGGTGGTGAACGAGCCAGGGTCGCGCTCGCTCGGGTGCTCGCTCAGCGCGCGCCGTTGTTGCTGCTCGACGAGCCCACGGCCGCGCTCGACCTGAAGCACCAGGAGCTGGTGCTTCGGGTGTGCCGGGAGCGGGCGCGGGCCGGGGACGCGGTGGTGGTCGTACTGCATGATCTGGGGCTTGCGGCGGCGTACGCGCACCGGGTCGCGATTCTGCGCGCCGGACGGATCGCGGCGGACGGGCCGCCGGCCGAGGTGTTCTCCGAGCGGTTGCTGTCGGAGGTCTACGACCAGCCCGTCGACGTGCATTCGCATCCCCGGACGGGAGCCCTCCTGGTGACCCCGCGGCGCAACCTTTGACTTTACTTTGACTTCTCCATGGGGGCGTTTTTGGCCACTTAGGCGATCCTTATTTGCGTTAGGTGAGCCTCACCTTGCTGCCATGTGAGGCCCGTCACGCACACTTTCCGGCCATCTCCTGGAGCCTTCATGCGACCCGCCAGACTCTCCGCCGTCGCCGTCGCCGCCACCGTGGCGGCTCTGACCTCCGTCACGGGGTGCACCGAGAAGGGCAGTTCGGCGGGGGGCGACCGGGTCGTCAACGTGACCTCGACGGACGACAAGTGCGAGGTGTCGAAGAAGGAGTTCCCGGCCGGCCACGTCGAACTCGCCATCGAGAACAAGGGGTCCAAGGTCACCGAGGTCTACATCCTCTTCCCGGACGACCGCATCGTCACCGAGCGGGAGAACATAGGCCCCGGCACCAAGCAGACCGTCACCGCCGAGGTGAAGGCGGGCGACTACACGATCGCCTGCAAGCCCGGCATGAAGGGCGACGGCATCCGGCAGACCGTCAAGGCAACCGGCGAGGGCGCGGCCGCCAAGCGCGACCCGCGGCTGGACAAGGCCGTGGCCGCCTACCGCGCGTACACGCAGGCGCAGGCCGACGAGACGCTGCCGAAGGCGGAGGCGTTCGCCAAGGCCGTCAAGGACGGTGACATCGAGGCCGCGAAGAAGGCCTACGCCCCCTCCCGTATCGGCTGGGAGCGCACCGAGCCGGTCGCCGAGTCCTTCGGCGACATCGACCCGAAGGTCGACGTCCGCGAGGACGGCCTGGAGGCCGGCCAGGACCCGGCCACCGACTGGACCGGCTGGCACCGGCTGGAGAAGGCGCTCTGGCAGGACAAGAAGATCGGCGACCGGGAGAAGCAGCTCGCCGACCAGCTCATCACCGACCTGAAGGACTGGCAGAAGCGGGTCGGCAAGGCCGAGATCACCCCGACCTCCATGGCCAACGGCGCCAAGGAGCTCCTCGACGAGGTCGCCACCGGCAAGGTCACCGGCGAGGAGGAGCGCTACTCGCACACCGACCTGGTCGACTTCAAGGCCAACGTCGAGGGCGCCGAGAAGGCCTACGAGCTGCTGAAGCCGGTCGCGAAGGAGAACGACCCGGCGCTGGTCACCGAGCTCGACAAGCAGTTCGGCGCGCTGAACACGCTGCTCGACAAGTACCGGGCGGACAAGGCGTCGTACGACTTCACCTCGTACGACAAGGTCGGCGACGCCGACCGCAAGGAGCTGTCGGACGGCGTGAACGCCCTCGCGGAGCCCTTGTCCAAGCTCGCCGCCGCCGTCGTCGTGAAGTAGGGGGCACCCCGATGACAGAGACCTCGCAGTCCCCGTCCCGGCGGGCGCTGATCGGCTGGGGCGGTGCCGGGCTCGCGCTCGGTGCCGCCGCGGCCGGCGGCGCGGTGGCGATGGCCCGCGCGGGCGACGACGTGGACCCGGCGGGCGCCGACACGGGCGCCGCGATCGGCTTCCACGGCGCCCGGCAGGCCGGCATCGCCACCCCCGTGCAGGACCGGCTGCACTTCGCCGCGTTCGACGTGAAGACCGACGACCGCGCCGAGTTCGTGCGGATGCTGAAGGACTGGACGGCGGCCGCGCGCCGGATGACCGCCGGGCAGGCGGTCGGCGAGGGCGCGTACGGCGGTCTGGCCGAGGCGCCGCCGGACGACACCGGCGAGGCGCTGGGGCTGAAGCCGTCGCGGCTGACGCTGACGATCGGCTTCGGGCCGTCGCTCTTCGAGAAGTACGGCGAGGCGTTCGGCATCGCGGACGCCCGCCCCGAGGCCCTCGAAGAGCTGCCGAAGTTCGCCGGCGACAACCTCGACAGGAACCGCAGCGGCGGCGACCTGTGCGTCCAGGCCTGCGCGGACGACCCGCAGGTCGCCGTGCACGCCATCCGCAACCTGGCCCGCATCGGCATGGGCAAGGTCGTCATCCGCTGGTCCCAGCTCGGCTTCGGGAAGACCTCCTCGACGACCCCCGAGGCGCAGACCCCGCGCAACCTCATGGGGTTCAAGGACGGCACCCGCAACATCGCGGGGACGGAGACGGACCGGCTGGAGAAGTTCGTGTGGGTGGGTGAGGAGGACGGCCCGGAGTGGATGGCCGGCGGTTCCTACCTCGTCGCCCGGCGTATCCGGATGCACATCGAGACCTGGGACCGCACCTCGCTGCAGGAGCAGGAGGACATCTTCGGCCGGGACAAGGGCGAGGGCGCTCCGGTCGGCAAGGCCAAGGAGCGCGACGAGCCGTTCCTGAAGGCGATGCTGCCCGACGCGCACGTTAGGCTCGCCCACCCCGCCTCCAACGACGGGGCGACGATCCTGCGCCGCGGCTACTCCTTCACCGACGGCACCGACGGCCTCGGTCGCCTGGACGCGGGCCTGTTCTTCCTCGCCTACCAGCGCGACCCGCGCACCGGGTTCATCCGCGTCCAGCGCAACCTGGCCACTGACGCGCTCAACGAGTACATCCAGCACGTGGGTTCGGCGCTCTTCGCGGTCCCGCCCGGCGTCCGTGACAAGGACGACTGGTGGGGCCGGACGCTGTTCTCCAAGGAGGCGTGAGGACCCGTGTTCTCCAACTACCTGATCGGCCTGCGCGAGGGCCTGGAAGCCTCGCTCGTCGTCTGCATCCTCATCGCCTACCTGGTCAAGACGGACCGCCGGGACGCGCTGCGACCCATCTGGATCGGCATCGGCGTCGCGGTCGCCCTGGCGCTCGGCTTCGGCTGCGCGCTCGAATTCGGCTCGCAGGAGCTGACGTTCGAGGCGCAGGAGGCGCTCGGCGGCTCCCTGTCGCTGCTCGCGGTCGGCCTGGTGACCTGGATGGTGTTCTGGATGCGGCGCACCGCCCGGCATCTGAAGGCCGAGCTGCACGGCAAGCTGGACGCGGCCCTGCGGATGGGCACGGGCGCGCTGGTCGCCACCGCCTTCCTCGCCGTGGGCCGGGAGGGCCTGGAGACGGCCCTGTTCGTGTGGGCGTCGGTGCGCGCGGCCGGCGACGGCACGCCGCGCCCGCTGGTCGGCGTCGCCCTCGGCATCGCCACGGCGATCGTCCTGGGCTGGCTGTTCTACCGCGGCGCCCTGCGCATCAACCTCGCCAGGTTCTTCACCTGGACCGGCGGCATGCTGGTCGTCGTGGCGGCGGGCGTCCTCGCGTACGGCTTCCACGACCTCCAGGAGGCGCGCTGGCTGCCGGGCCTGAGCGACAAGGCCTTCGACATCAGTGACACCGTCGATCCGTCGAGTTGGTACGGCACTGTGCTGAAGGGCGTCTTCAACTTCCAGCCCGACCCGACCGTCCTCCAGGTCACGGTGTGGCTGCTGTACCTGGTCCCGACGCTCGCGCTGTTCCTCGCCCCGGTAGGGTTCGCCTCCGGGAAGGGGAAGGTGAAGGAACCTGATGAGCAGGGATCGCGGCCCTCGAAAGCTCCGCAGGCTTGACCGGAGCGCACTGATAGCGGCATCGCTGACCGCTTTGTCGTTGACGGCAAGCGGATGCGTGGTGGTCCACGGGGAGAAGGAAGTACTCCCGTCGGCCACCAAGGCGGAGGCCGCCAAGGCCCTCCAGCAGTTCACCACCGCGTACAACGAGGCCGACAAGGCCTATGACAGTTCGCTGGACGCCGACCATGTCAGCGGCGCCCTCGGTGACATCGACGAGGCGCGGCTGAAGGCGGGCAAGGCGATCAGCCCCGACGGCAACCCGGCGCACACCCCGCTGGAGCTGTCGGACACCAAGTTCACGATCCCGAAGAAGGCGGGCTGGCCGCGCTGGTTCGTGGCCGACGCCGCCGCCAACAAGGGCGCCACCGCCCGCTGGGTCTTCGTGTTCAGCCGCAACAGCCTGGCCGAGCCGTGGGAGGCGTCGTATCTGACGCTGATGGCTCCCGACGACGTACCGCAGTTCAAGACGGACAAGGACGGCTGGGCCGAGGCCGTCCCCGCGAACTCGACCGGACTGGCCGTGGCTCCGGAGGACTTGAGCAAGGACTACGCCGCCTATCTCAAGGAAGGCGGGAACACCTTCGCGGACGGCCGCCACACCAGCGCATGGCGTGCCCAGCGGGCCAAGGAGGCCGAACGGCCGGGCCTGGTCCGGCAGTACATCGACGAGCCGCTGACCGGCGGTGACTACGCGCCGCTGGCGCTGCGCACGAAGGACGGCGGGGCGCTGGTGTTCTTCACCACCCGCCACTACGAGAAGGAGACGGCCCACTCCGGTGCCGCCGTCCCCACCCCGGACAAGGCCGTGCTGGCGCTGACGACCGGTGAGATCAAGCAGTCGCTGACGGTGGAGATCGTCTCCAACGGGGCGGCGCTGGACCCGAAGGGCTCCGGCAAGGTGCAGATCATCGGCCGGACCCAGGGCATGACGTCGGCGAAGGGCGAGTAGTCACCGCTCGTAGGGTGACTCGCCGTTCACCGGGGGCTCAGTGACGCAGGGGCCAGGCCGCGGAGACGTGGTCAGGCCCCTCGCCGACATAGCGGGCGCAGGCGTCGGTGAGGGTTTCGAGGAGGCTGAGCGGGTCGGGCAGCGGGTGTTCGAGGCCGCGTACCCAATGCACGGTCTGGCCCTCGCCGGGCAGCTGCGCGGGCGGTACGAGGACGTAGGACCCGCGGCAGTGCCAGCGCAGACCCGGGTGCTCGTCCATGGTCTCGGGGTGGCAGTCCAGCTCGCAGGGCCACCACTCGTCCTCCTCCTCGGGGGTGCCGCGGGTGAGGGTGAAGAACAGCAGGCGGCCGTCGTCGCTCTCGGCGACCGGGCCGACCTCGATGCCCGCGCCGAGCAGCCGCTCCAGCGCCTCGCGACCGGCCTCGACCGGGACGTCCAGGACGTCGTGCACCATGCCGGTGGCGGTGATGAAGTTGGCCTGCGGCTGGTGGCGGGCCCAGCGCTCGATCTGGGCGCGGTCGGTGGTGGACTGCGTCTGCCAGGCGAAGGACACCGGGTGCCGGGCCGGGGTGGGACAACCGACGCGGTCACAGGAACACCGGTAGCCGGCCGGGTGCGCGGCGGGCGCGAGGGGCAGTCCCACCGCCGCGGCGGCGAGCAGCAGGTCCTCCCGGCCACCGTCGCCGGTGGCGTCCTTGGGGCGGCGTCCGCGCAACCACTGGGAGAGTTTGCCCTGCAGGCCGGTCCGGCCGCCCAACTCCGCGCTCATCTATCCCCTCGCCTCGCTGTCGTGCGGAACAGCATGCCCTATGGTCCCACCATCGTGCCCTTCGGGGGGCCTTAGCGGACAACCGGGCCAGGTGGGGCGAGGTGTACACAGCACCTGGATCAGCGGTAATGGGATCCTTTGGCGGGATTTACGCCGTTACCGCGCGTGCGGGGCGATGCCGTACAGGGCGTAGTCGACGAGGGTGTCGGTGTACTCGTACGTGATCGGGCCCGTGTACTGCAGCCAGCGCTGGGCGAGGGGCGAGACCCAGAGTTCGAGGGCGATGCGCGGGTCGACCTCCTGGCGGACCTGACCGGCCTCCTGGGCGGCGCGCACCCGGTCGACGTACAGCAGGAGCGAGGGTTCGAGCAGCTTGGTCATGCAGACCCGGCCGAGTTCCTCGTTGACCACACCCTCGGCGGCCAGGGCGCGGGCCGGGACCTCGAAGCGGGGGTCTTTGAGCTGGTCGACGGTGAGGCGCAGGACGGCCTTGAGGTCGGCGGCGAGGTCGCCGGTGTCCGGGATGGCGAACTCGTACTCCGGACCGGCCTCCCGGGACGCCTGCTCACTGAGGTCGAGGAAGGCCTCCAGCAGGACGTCCGCCTTCGACGACCACCAGCGGTAGATCGTCTGCTTGCCGACGCCGGCGCGGGCGGCGATGCCCTCGATCGTGGTCCTGGGGTAGCCGACCTCCCCGACGAGGGCGAGGGCGGCGTCATAGATGGCCCGACGGGACTTCTCGCTCCGGCGGGTGGAGTTGGGTGCGGGCTGCTGGGCGGACTTCTGAGCTGCCATGGCTCGAATTTATCAGGTTGACAAGACGGAGCGTCTCGCCGGATCCTGACAAGCGGACACATCGAGACGATACGTCTCGTTTATTCGAAGAGGCTGAAAGGAGCCCCCCATGGCCCGAAGCGGAAACATGCTCGGAGTCGGCGGCACCCGCCGGAACCTCGGCCGCAAGGCGCTGCGCGGCGGCGGGCGCGACGGCCGGATCGGCGGCGGCGTCGACCCCCAGGCCCAGAAGAAGGAACTGCTGCGCAAGCTTCAGGAAAGGCGAGAGACAGAGCGGCAAGGAGAAGACCAGGGGGAGGGCACGGTCGACGGTTCCTCATGACCGGGCCGGCACCTCCGCGGCTCGCGCGGGATCCTCGCCCGCCGCTCGGAGGCTGTACTGAACCTAGAGCTCCGGCTCCCCGTCCTCGGCCGGGGGCCAGGCGTCGCCCCAGTCCGTGTCGCGGGCCGCCCGGTACAGGGCGCCATGCCGTTTGGTGACCGTGGTGCGCCGCAGGGCGGGTTCGGTCTCGCACAGGTCGAGGAGGACCTGGCCCTTGCGGATCTGGGGTTTGCGGACTACGCGGGCGGGCGCCGGGGTGACCGGGAGGCGGGTGGCGGCGACGTAGCTGAACTTCTCGTCCTCGTACGGGAGCGAGCCGCCCTTGATCTGACGGTGCAGCGAGGAACGGCTGACCCGGGCCGCGAAGTGGCACCAGTCCGTGCCGGGGACGATGGGGCAGGAGGCGCTGTGCGGGCAGGGGGCGGCGATGTGGAAGCCGGCGGCGACGAGGCGGTCGCGGGCCTCGATGACGCGGGCGTAGCCGTCGGGGGTGCCGGGTTCGACGATGACGACGGCCTGGGCGGCGGAGGCGACGGTGTCGAGGAGGGCGGTGCGGTCGGCCTCGGTGAGTTCGTTGAGGACGTAGGAGACCGTGATGAGGTCGGTGGGGTCCAGGGCGAGGGACGGGCCGATACGGGTTCGCTGCCAGCGGGCCTCCCTCAGCGCCGGGTTCGCGGCGGCGATCTCCCTGCCGGTCGCGAGGGCGGGCTCGGCCCAGTCCAGCACGGTGACGCCGCGCTCGCCGGGCCAGGTCGCGCTGACCGCCCAGGTCGCGGCGCCGGTCCCACCGCCGACGTCGACATGACTGCCGGGCACCCACTCGGGCACGGCTTCGGCGAACGCCTCCAACGCCGCGTGCACCGCCTCGAAGGTGGCGGGCATGCGGTACGCGGCGTATGCGGCCACGTCGGCCCGGTCGCGGAGGATCGGGGCGTCGGTGGGGGTCGCCCCGCGGTAGCTGGCGATCAGCCGGTCGACGGCCTGCGCGGCCTGGCGGTGCGGGAGGCCGTCCAGGAGGGTGGCGAGGGCGCTGCGCAGGGTTTCGGCGGCCGGGGGTGCGGGGGCGTTCACCCGGCGATTCTACGAGCCCCGCCCGGCGGGGGCGGGCGCCGACTTCCCTCGCCCCCGCCGCCCCTACCCGTCCCGTCCCTGGGGGCTCCGCCCCCAGCCCCCCGCATCGGCCCTGCGGGCCTCGTCGTCAAACGCCGGACGGGCGGACAGATACAGCCCTTCCG
>CBFGZZ010000269.1:0-12515 GCA_965653385.1 uncultured Streptomyces sp.
GCGTCGTCGGCGGTGGAACCCCCCGTGGTACCACCGTCGGCCGCCGCCCAGCCGTCGTTCGGGGCGAGGGTGTCGCGGCTGATGTCGCGGGCCTCGGCCCCGGCCGGGGCGCTGAGCGCGAGGCCCAGCATCCCGGCGAGGACGGCCAGTTGAAGTCCCCTTCGGCTCGTCATCCCTTCACCGCCCCGGCACTGAACCCCGTGATCAGCCACTTCTGGATGAAGGCGAACACGATCACGACGGGTACGGCCGCGATGATGCCGCCCGCGGCGAGCGCGCCCAGGTCGACGCTGTCCGCGCCCATCAGGGTGTTGAGGCCGACCGGGATGGTCTGCTTCTCCTGGTTGTTGAGGAACATCAGGGCGAACAGGAAGTGGTTCCAGGAGTGCACGAAGGCGAAGGAGCCTACGGCGATCAGACCCGGCCGCAGCAGCGGCAGGACGACGATCCGGAACGCCTTCATCCGGCCGCAGCCGTCGACCCAGGCGGCTTCCTCCAGGGAGTACGGCACGTTCTTGATGAAGTTGCTGATCAGGATGATCGACAGCGGCAGCTGGAAGACCGTCTCCGCGAGGATGACGCTGCCGAGGGAGTTGATCATCTGCAGCTCTGCGAAGATCTCGAACAGCGGGACCAGGAGCAGCGCGCCGGGCACGAACTGGGAGCACAGCAGGGCCAGCATGAAGGCCTGCTTGACCTTGAAGTTGAACCGGGCGAGCGCGTAGCCGCCGGCCAGCGCGACCAGAGTCGTCATGACCAGGGTCGCGACACCGACGAGCACGCTGTTCTGGAAGTAGACGCCGAAGCTGCGCTCCGTCCATACCTTCTCGAAGTGATCGAAGGTCATCGGCCAGGGCACCAGCGAGGTCGAGCCGGCCGGGCGCAGGGAGAAGAGCAGGATCCAGTAGAACGGGATCAGGGTGAAGACGAGGTAGATGCCCAGCGGCAGGTAGATCTGCCAGCGGGGAGCCTCGTCCCAGGCGCGGTGGCTCTTCTTCGCCGATCGCGGTGGTTCGGGGACGACGGTCGCGGGCACGGGAGCGACCTCGGTGGCCTCCTTGGTGATCACTTGTTCTCGCCTCCGAACTTGCTCAGGCGCAGATAGACGACCGAGCAGAAGAGCAGGATCACGAACGCGACCGTGGTCAGGGCCGACGCGTAACCGAAGTTGTGGGCGTCGACGCTGGTGTTGGCGATGTACAGCGGCAGGGTCGTGGTCACGCCCGCGGGTCCGCCGCCGGTCAGCGTGTAGAGCAGGTCGACGTTGTTGAACTCCCACACCGCGCGCAGCAGCGTGGACAGGATGATCGCGTCCTTCAGGTGCGGCAGGGTGATGTGCCAGAACTGCTTGATCCGGCTGGCCCCGTCGACCTCGGCGGCCTCGTACAGGTCCTTCGAGACGGATTGGAGGTCGGCGAGGATGAGGATCGCGAAGAAGGGCACGCCGCGCCACAGGTCGGCGACGACCGCGGCCCAGAACACGGTCCCGGTGTCCGACAGCCAGCTGGTGCCGTAGGAGCCGATGCCCATGTCGGCGAGATAACGGGTGATGCCCGTCTGGGAGTTGTAGAGCAGCACCCAGATCGCGGAGGTCAGCACGCCGGAGACGGCCCACGGGGAGAAGACCATGGCGCGGCCGAGCCCCCGGCCCACGAAGGTCTGGTTGACGATCAACGCCAGCGCCAGACCGAACAGCAGCTGGAGCCCGACCTCGACGAACACCCACTTGGCGCTGAAGACCAGCGTGTCCCAGAACAGCGGATCCTCGGTGAAGGCGTGGACGAAGTTGTCGAGGCCGGCGAAGCCGTTCCGCCACGGTTTGGTGGGGTTGTACTCCTGCAGGCTGTAGTAGAAGACGCTGATGACCGGGTAGGCGATGAAGCCCAGCATGAGCAGGGCCGCCGGGGCGATCAGCAGATACGGGAGCCTGCGCGGCGTGGCGGAGGCACGGCGTCGCCGGGGTGGCGCGGGCGGTTTCGCCACGGCTGCGGCTTGGGCCATGACTGGTCTCCGTTCTTGGTACGTCGTGCGTGCGGCTTGCTTTTTTGGTGCAGGAAGCGCTTTCTCGCTGGGTAGAGGTTGGCCGGGTTGCGCGGTACGGGGTGCCGTTTGCGGTTGGGCGGCGGCTGCGGGTGCGTCGTGGTTGGTCGCGCTCCGCGGCGGAGCCGCAGATCGATACAGCCCCGCGCCCCTAAAGGGCGTAGGGGTCCGGGTACTTGCCCGGGCGGGCCAGGAACTCGAAGTCGCAGCCGGTGTCAGCCTGCGTGATCTGCTCGTTGTAGAGCGCGCCGTAGCCGCGCTCGTAGCGGGTGGGCGGCGGGGTCCACTCGGCCCTGCGCCGCTCCAACTCCTCGTCCTCGACGCTGAGATGGAGTGTGCGCGACTCGACGTCCAGGGTGATCGGATCCCCCGTCCGCACGAGCGCCAGCGGGCCGCCGACGTACGACTCCGGCGCCACGTGGAGCACGCACGTGCCGTAACTCGTGCCGCTCATCCGGGCGTCGGAGATCCGGACCATGTCCCGTACGCCCTGCTTGAGCAGATGGTCGGGCAGCGGCAGCATGCCGTACTCGGGCATGCCCGGGCCGCCCTTGGGGCCGGCGTTGCGCAGGACGAGGACGCTGTCGGCGGTGATGCCGAGGGAGGGGTCGTTGATGGTGCGCTGCATCGTCTTGTAGTCGTCGAAGACGACCGCCCGGCCGGTGTGCTTGAGCAGGTGCTGCTCGGCGGCGATGTGCTTGATGACGGCGCCGTCCGGGCAGAGGTTGCCGCGCAGGACCGCGACCCCACCCTCGCGTGCGACCGGGTTGTCGCGGGTGCGGATGACGTCGTCGTTGTGGACGACGGCGCCTTGGAGCTGCTTGCCCAGAGTGCCGTTGACCGTCGGCCGGTCCAGGTGCAGCAGGTCGGGGATCCGGGACAGGAAGGCGGGCAGGCCGCCGGCGAAGTAGAAGTCCTCCATGAGGTACGTCTGTCCGCCGGGCCGGACGTTCGCGAGCACCGGCACGGTACGCGCGATGCGGTCGAAGTCGTCGAGGGTGAGCTTGACGCCCGCGCGGCCGGCCATGGCGATCAGGTGGATGACCGCGTTGGTGGAGCCGCCGAGCCCGAGCACCGTGGTGACGGCGTCCTCGAAGGCCTCGCGGGTGAGGATCTCCGACGGCTTGAGCCCGGTCCAGGCCAGCTCCACCGCGCGGCGCCCGGAGGCGGCGGCCATCCGCTCGTGCCCGGACTCGACGGCCGGGATCGAGGAGGCGCCCGGCAGTGTCATGCCGAGGGCTTCGGCCGCCGCGGTCATCGTGGAGGCGGTCCCCATGGTCATGCAGTGCCCGGGGGAGCGCGCCAACCCGCCCTGGAGTTCACGCAGTTCGCAGTCGGTGAGGTTGCCCGCGCGGTGCTCGTCCCAGTACTTCCACATGTCGGTGCCGGACCCGAGGGTCTCACCGCGCCAGTGGCCGGGCAGCATCGGCCCCGCGGGAGCGAAGATCGACGGTACGTCGGCCGAGGCGGCGCCCATGAGCAGCGCCGGCGTCGACTTGTCGCAGCCGCCGAGCAGGACCGCCGCGTCGATCGGATACGACCGCAGCAACTCCTCCGTCTCCATCGCGAGCAGGTTGCGATAGAGCATCGGGGTCGGCTTCTGGTACGTCTCCGAGAGCGTGGCGACCGGGAACTCGAGCGGGAAGCCCCCGGCCTGCCACACCCCCCGCTTGACCGCCTCGGCCCGCTCGCGCAGATGCACGTGGCAGGGGTTGATGTCGGACCAGGTGTTGAGGACGGCGATCACCGGGCGGCCCCGGTACTCCTCCGCCTCGTAGCCGAGCTGGCGCATACGGGCGTTGTGCGACCAGGTGCGCAGCTGGCCCTCGGTGCCGTACCACTGGTGGCTGCGCAGTTCCTCCGGGCTCAAGCGCTCTCTGTCGCTCATATCGACCACCCGGCGGCGATGGCGGCGACCTCGGCGCGCTCGCCCTCGGGCAGTTCCCGGCTGGGCGGGCGCACGTCCCGGCGGCACAGCCCCAGCGAGGCCAGGGCCTCCTTGACGACGGTGACGTTGTTGGCGGAGCCGTTCGCGGCACGCAGTTCCTCGAAGCGGCGGATCTGCTCCCAGACCTTCATGGCGGCCGGGTAGTCGCCGGATCGAAGCGCTTCGATCATGTTCAGCGAGACGGACGGGGCGACGTTCACGAGTCCGGAGGTGAAGCCGGTGGCGCCCGCGGAGAAGTAGGAGGGGGCGTAGGGCTCGGCGAGTCCGGCGACCCACACGAAGCGTTCCAGGCCCGCGTCCCGTGCGAAGGCGGCGAACCTGGCGGCGTCCGGGACGGCGTACTTCACTCCGATGACGTTCGGGCAGTCGTCGGCGAGTTCGGCGAGGCGGGCGCCGCCGAGCTGGGAGTTGCGGATGTACGGGACGACGCCGAGCTCGGGCACGGCTTCGGCGATGGCGCGGTGGTAGTCGACCCAGCCGTTCTGGGAGACGTAGGGGTGGACGGGCTGGTGGACCATCACCATCTGGGCGCCGAGCTCGCGGGCGTGCCGGGCGGAGGCGATGGCGGTGGGCACGTCGTGGCCGACGCCGACCAGGAGGACGGCGTCACGGCCGCGGGTCTCCTCGACGGTCAGCTCGGTGACCAGGCGGCGCTCTTCGGGGCTGAGGGCGTAGAACTCGCCGGTGTTGCCGTTGGGGGTGAGCGTGGTGATGCCGCCGTCGAGCAGTCGACGCAGCAGGGCCCGGTGGGCGTCCTGGTCCACGCGGCCGTCCTCGGTGAACGGGGTCACCGGAATCGCCACCACGTCGGCCAGGGCCGTCCGCTGGGTCTCGAACGTCGTGGTCATGCCGGACCGTCCTCTCCCTGGGCCTCGACCTCCGCGTCGGGGAAGGCCCGTTGCACGAACGACGCGATGTGGGCGTGCAGGGCGCGCGCGGCGCCGTCCGCGTCGCCCTCCAGCGCGAGCCGCAGGATCTCCCGGTGCTCGCCGGCCTCCCGTTCCCAGGAGGGCGAGGCGGCCCAGGCGACGGCCGAGACCAGGGCGGCCTGGTCGCGTACCTCGTCGAGCATCCGGCCGAGCAGCGGGTTGCCGCACGGCAGATAGAGGGCGCGGTGGAACTCCCGGTTGGCGAGGGAGCGTTCGGCGGTGTCGCCGGCCGCGTCGGCGCGGGTCAGCGCGTCACGGGCGGCGGCGAGGGACGCGCCCCGTTTCACGGCCCGCTTGAGCGCCTCGGGTTCGAGGAGCAGCCGCACGTCGTAGACCTCGCGCGCCATGTCCGCGTCCACCATGCGCACCGTGACGCCCTTGTACTGGCTCATCACGACAAGACCGGTCCCGGCCAGCGTCTTGAGCGCCTCGCGGACCGGGGTCTTGGACACCCCGAACTGCGCGGCTAGCTCGGTCTCGACCAGGGCCTGACCGGGCGTCAACTGCCCGGTGAGGATGCGTCGTTTGATCTCCTCCAGCACGTACTGCGTGCGCGAGGGGATCGGCGTGGGCACAGAGGTCATGCGCGCCTCTCGGATCTTCGCGGGATGGCTCTCGCGTATGGGATCTCACGTATCGCGTCTCATATATGACGTACGAAGTACGACGCGATGAAGGTAGGAGGGAGCGCAGGGTTCGTCAATGCTTCTGACAAAGGAAGTTGGGGCCGCGGGCGTACGCTGCCGCGACGGATCCCTTCAGGGAGGACACACCCGATGACGTTCGCACCGCTTCCCGGTCGACCGCAGGACCGGACATCGGCGTTCCGTCTGCAACTGGCCGAGCTGGCCCGGCGGATGGGTGTCGGCCTGCCCGCCGGGGTGCCGTACGACCGGGATTGGCAGGGCCAGGCACGGACGGCGTTCCGGCGGGCCCTTCGCGATGTCGGCGCCCTCCCCGACCAGCTCTTCGAGCCGCTGCTGCGCACGGCCGTCCTCGATCCCGACCCCAGCCACAACCGGCTGTTCGTGGAGGCCGCGGTAACCGTGTTCGGGCGCCGACGGGTGCAGTCCGCGTTGATCGAGTATGTGCGGTCGGGAACCGACGCCGAGCGCGCCGGAGCGGCCCGCGCCTGGTACTGGGCGCAGGCACCGCTGAGGTTCCGCGGCGGGCAGACGCGGGTGCCGACGCCCGAGAGCAAAGCCGAGTCCGACGCCGTGGCCGACCTCCGCGCCACCTGGCACGAGGCCACACTCCGTGAGTTCGTGGCCAACGACGACCTCGACGTCCGCCGCTGCATCCTCCCCGGACTGCCCCTGAACCCGCGCCACTACCCCGCCGAGCTCCACGACCTGGTCGCGCAGGCGGTGCACATCGCGCGTACGCACCCCGACGAGTATCTGCGGCACCGGGTGGAGCATCAGGTCGGCTAGGGCCTGTCGTTTGGCCCCGCGACGCCGGCGTGATCCGAACGACAGGCCCTGGCTCAGCGTCCCTGCGGCCCCCAGCCGGGGTCCCGTCCGCTCAGCCCGATCGCCCGGTCGAGCAGGGGCGCGTCGGCGGGGACCGGCACCACGGGTCCGAAGATCTGGCCCCGGTCGGGGTCGTCGACGGCGGCGAGGAGGAAGTCGTGCGAGGCCTGCAAGGCGGCAGGGTCGGGGGCGTAGTCCTGGCCGGTCGCGCGGGCCAGGTCCCAGCCGTGGATCACCAGCTCGTCCACGGCCACGGCGGCAGCCACCTCGCCCGGCAGGTCCAGTCCGCCCGCGCGGGTCATCCCGCTCCGGGCGCCGGGTGCCCGCCACGCCTCGGCCAGCTCGTCCAGCACCTTGGGCAGCTCCTCGCGCCACCCCGGCCCGATGTCCGGTACGGCGGAGTCGGGGCTGGTGTCGGTCGTGACGCCGAGGTCCTTGCGGGCGGCATCGCGGAAGGCCACGGTCAGTCCGAGCAGGTGCCCCAGCAGATTCCGCACCGCCAGCTCCGGACAGGGCGTCGGCCCCGACAGCTGGTCATCGGCGACGCCGTCGGCGAGACGGGCGATGACACGCGTCTGCGGTCCGAGGTCGAGGGTGCTCGTGTCGGTCATGGTCCGGCTCCTCACGGGTCTGTTCCTGAAGGGTGGACCGACGGCGCCGGCGAAACTCATCGGCCGGCCCGGCCTTCTGTCACCGGGCCCCCGCCCGAGCCACGTCTCCCCGAGCCACGCCCCCCGCCCCGTCCCTCCGCCCCCGGACACCCCGCACCCACCCCATCGACTCCCTCCGCGTCTTCCCGCCCGCGAAACACGACAGCGCGATCACCGGGTCGCAGATCGCGCAGCCCAGGGACGAGGTGTGGAGGAAGGGGATGATCGGGTTGCCTTCGATGTGGTGGACGATGTCCCAGGCGGTGTGCAGCAGCCAGCCGATGCCGATGAAGGTCCAGGAGTCCAGGCCGCGATACGCCACGTAGGTGACCAGTGCGGTGAATGCGAACTCCCAGCCGCCCGACAGCCTCCGACGGATTCCCGCCGGGCCGCCGACACCTCAGTCCGTCCAGTCCGCGCCGGTGATCCCATCGGGATGTCCCGCGGGCCATTGCACCAATTCGATCCGGTTGCCGTCGGGATCGGTGAGCCAAGATGTCAGGAAGTCGTCGGAACCGTCCGGCGACACTGGCGCCTCGGCCTCGACACCGCACGCGGCGAGTTCGGTGAGAGTGGTCTCCATCGACTCCACCTTGATGACGAAGTGGTTGAGGGCACCACCGCCACCGGGGGCGCCCCCGTGTTTCCCTGCGGGATCATGGACGAGTTCGATGGCGACGAAGTCGTCGCCCGGCAGCTTGAGCATCGTCAGGCTGCCGAAGGGTGTCTCCGGGACGCTTCCGATCAATTCGTAACCCACGGCCCTGTAGAAGGCGAGCGACCGTTCGAGGTCGGTCACTCGGAGACCGAAGTGCAGAGTCCTCATCGATTCACCTTCCGGGAAACCAAAACGGCCCGCCTGGAATCCGACGGACCGTCACCGTACTCCCGGCCGGACGTCAGCAGACCGGCTCCGCCGCATGGTGGGCGACGTCTCCGCGATCGTCGACTCTTCGAACTCCACGCCCTCTTCCATCCCCGAGTCACGAGCAAATCAAGGTCGCCCACAGGGAATTGGCGCACTGTTCACCATATCTAAGGCACTTCCCCCATCCCTGCGCCCCCGCCTTAGCCGCACGATGGCGTGGCATGACGACGCCCCTCCCCCGCGTCCTGCGCGACCGCAACGCCGCCCTCTATCTCACCGGAGTCGTGGTCTCCGGCTTCGGCACCTCGGCGTTGTGGCTGGTGTCCGGCGTCTGGGTCAAGGACCTCACCGGTTCCGACGGCCTGGCCGCGCTGTGCCTGCTCGCCATGTGGGCGCCCACCCTGGCCGGTCCGCTCCTCGGCGCGCTCGCCGACCGCACCCGCCGCAAACCGCTGCTGATCGGCGCGAACCTCCTGCTGGCCGTCCTCCTGCTCACCCTCTTCACCGTCGACTCCCCGGACCGTCTGTGGCTCCTCTTCGCGGTCCTGTTCGTCTACGGCGCCGCGGGAGTCGTCCACGACGCCGCCGAGTCCGCCCTCGTCACCGCCGCCGTGCCGAGGCCCCTGCTGGGCGACTTCAACGGGCTGCGCATGACGGCCACCGAGGGCATGAAACTCCTCGCCCCACCGGCCGGCGCCGCCGTCTACGCGGGGTACGGCGGCGCGAGCGTCGCCCTGCTCGACGCGGTGACGTTCGTGGTCGCGAGCGGCCTGTACGCCTGCCTCCGCGTGCGCGAGAGCAGTCCCGAGCCGCCGAGGGCCGGCCGGCGGGAGCGGGCCGCCGAGGGAGCTCGCTTCCTCTGGTCGCACCCCCGGCTGCGTCCCCTCGTCCTGGCCGGCGGCGCCACCATGCTCTGCGCCGGTCTCAACGGCGCGTTGATCTACGCCGTCATCGACGGCCTCGGGCACGCCCCCGCGTACGCCGGTGTGCTGTACGCCGTCCAGGGCGCCGGTTCGGTGGCGATCGGGCTGCTCTCCGGCCCGGCGCTGCGCCGGCTCGGCGAACGCCGGTTCGCCGCGTACGGCATCGCCCTCGCGGCCCTCGCGGCCGGTCTGCGGGCCGTCCCGTTTGATGCGGTGGCCCTGGCATGCAGCGCGGCGATCGGCGCGGGGCTGCCCTGCGTGCTGATCGCCGCGCTCACCGCCGTGCAGCGCGAGACCCCGGACGGCCTCCTCGGCCGCACGGCGGCCACGGCCAACACGCTCGTCTTCACGCCGAACGTCATCGGGCTGGCGGCGGGAGCGGCGCTGGTCGAACTGCTCGACGTACGGCTGCTGTTGAGCGTCCTGGGCCCGGCGTGGCTGCTTGCCGCCGCACCGCTGCTGCGTCAGAGGGCGGCGAGTCCCTCCCGTACCGCCACCAGGTCCCCGTCGGACGCCAACCCCGCGTGATAGAGCCGGATCTCGGTGGCCCCCAGCTCACGCGCGCGTGCCGCGTCCGACGCGAGGGTGCCGGGGCTGCCGCCCATGCCGGAGACCACACCGAGGTTGGCTGCGATGACCGCGCTCTGGCGGCCCTGTTCGGCGAAGGGGGTGAGCAGGGCGGGGCCGCCGGCGCAGGGTACGACCACGCCGTCGGCGACGGAGAGGATGTGCTCGGGGTCGACGCCTGGGTTGGCGCCGACGTGGTGGGTCACCGGGTCGGCGTGCAGCAGGACCTGGAAGCCGTCGGGGGCGGCCTGGCGTACCGCGCGGACCGCGGTCTCCTGGAGCGTGCGGGCGGTTTCGTCGCGCCACGCGCGCGTGGCCGCCGCGATCGACTCGCCGAGCAGCTTCTCGACCCCGGCCCAGCCCTCGTCGGCGACGGTGCCCTGCCACAGCGGGTCGAGGGCCGCGCGTACGGCGGCCGCCAGCTCGTCGGCGTCCAGGCCCTGTGCGCCGTAGCCCTCCTCGCAGGTCGGGCAGAAGCAGAGCGCCATCAGGTACATCCCGGCGTCGCCGAGCGGCACCCCGCCGGTCTTGTCGTGCGCGTGCAGATGCTGCAGGCCGTACCAGCCGAGGGACTCCAGTTCCGTGCCGTGCGCTCCGGGGCGTACGGCGGCCTCGGCGGCCAGTTCGACGAGGTACGCGCGCGTGGCGGGCTGCGCGATGCACGGGGCCCAGGGATAGCGGTCACCGTAGGCGTTGACCACCGAGGTGTCCGGGTGCTCGGCGCCCAGGCGGGAGTTGTGGGCGAGGACCACCCACGTGTGCACCTCCAGACCGGCGGCCGTGAGCGCGGCGGCCGCCTCGCCGAAGGCGTCGCCTGGCGCCCAGTCACCGGCCGGGTACGGGCGCAGCGCGCGGCCCTGCCACCGGTCGTCCGTCGGATACAGCACGGCCGCGTGTTCGGCGGTGACGATGCGGTGGCGGGGGTGGCGGGGGGTGAGGGCCCGGGTGGAGTGGTAGGCGGCGGCGAGCGTCACCTGTCGCACGCCGAGGGCGGCGATCCTCCCGGGTGCCTCCGGATCCCCGTTGACGTCCCACGGGTAGACGAATGTCGACGCCTTCACTTGGTGTCCTCCGGCTCCTTCTCCAGCAGCGCGTATCCGCGCTCGATCACCTCGGCGAGCTGCTTCACATGATCCTCGCCCGGCTCGTGCAGCGGCGGGCGGACCTCCCCCACGTCCAGGCCGCGCATCCGTACGCCGGCCTTGACCAGGGCTACGGCGTATCCGCGGCCCTGGGCGCGCAGTTCGACGAACGGACGGTAGAAGCCGTCCAGGAGGCGGGTGACGGTCATGTGGTCGCCCGCCTCCAGCGCCCGGTAGAAGGCGAGGGCGATCTCCGGGGCGAAGCAGAAGACGGCGGAGGAGTAGAGGGTGACGCCGATCGCGCGGTAGGCGAGCTGGGTCTGTTCGGCGGTCGGCAGGCCGTTGAAGTAGAGGAAGTCGCCGGGGACCTCGGAGCGTACGGCGCTGACGATCCGCTGCATGAGGTCCAGGTCGCCGAGGCCGTCCTTGAGACCGATGACACCGTCCGTGCGGGCCAGCTCGACGACGGTGGCCGGGGTGAACACGGCGTTGTCGCGCTGGTAGACGATCACGGGGAGCGCGGTGGCCGCCGCGACCTCCCGGTAGTGCCGCAGCAGGCCCTCCTGCCCGGCGAGGACGAGATACGGCGGCATGGCGAGCAGCCCGTCCGCCCCGGCCCCCTCGGCCAGCCGCGCGTACCGCACTGCGAGCGCGGTGCCGTACCCGGCGCCCGCGACGACCGGTACCCGTCCGTCCGCCGCCTCGACGGCCGCCCGGACGCACGCCTCGTACTCCTCGGGCGTCAGCGCGTGGAACTCCCCGGTTCCGCAGCAGGCGAACACGGCGGCGGCGCCCGCCTCGACGCCCCGGCGCACATGGGTGCGGTAGGTGTCGAGGTCGACCGTGCCGTCGGGGCCGTAGGCGGTGACGGGGAAGAACAGCGGCCCGCCGGGGACGCTGAGGCGTGCGGCGAGGGGGGCAGGCGTCACGGGCTCTCCCTGGAAGAGAACGGGCGAGTGCAGGATTCTGATCAAAGTTTACATTTATGAACGCCCCTTACGCCACCCTTGACGAAAGGGGACGGTGATCCTTAACTAGTCCATGAATGTGAATACCGTGCACGCATGAGGCCGATGACTCAAGGAGAACCGAGGATGCCAGCGCCCCGCACCGTTCTGCTCACCGGCGCCGCCGGCGGCCTCGGCACCCTGATGCGGGAGCTGCTCCCGGCGTACGGCTACGAGCTGCGGCTGCTCGACCTGCGCCCCGTCGAGGGCGAGCCGGACGCCGTCGTCGCCGACCTCGGCGACCGGGAGGCGGTGCGCGAGGCCGTACGGGGCGTCGACGCGATCATCCACCTCGCCGGCATCTCGCTGGAAGCCCCGTTCGAGAAGATCCTGCGCGCCAACATCGAGGGCACCTACAACCTGTACGAGGCCGCCCGCGAGGAGGGCGTCGGACGCGTCGTCTTCGCCTCCTCCAACCACGCGGTCGGCTTCACGCCCCGCCCCCAGGGCGACGACCCCCTGATCCCCATCGACGCACCGCGCCGCCCGGACACCTTCTACGGCCTGTCCAAGTCCTTCGGCGAGGACCTCGCACAGTTCTACTGGGACAAGCACGGCCTGGAGACGGTGTCCGTGCGCATCGGCTCCTGCTTCCCCGAGCCGACCAGCGTGCGCATGCTCTCGGTGTGGATGAGCCCGGCCGACGGCGCCCGCCTCTTCCACGCGGCCCTGACCGCCGAGAACGTCGAGCACACGGTCGTCTACGGCTCCTCCGCGAACACCCGCCTGTGGTGGGACCTGACCACCGCCCGCTCCCTCGGCTACGACCCCCAGGACGACTCCGAGCCGTACGCCGAGAAGCTCGTCGCCGAGCAGGGCGAGCTGGACCCGGACAACATCGCGCACGCCTACCTGGGCGGCCACTTCGTCTGCGACCCCCCGATCTGGCCGTACTGACCGGAAAAAGTCGTCGCAGACGGCGGGCGGGCACCGAACGGGCCCGCCCGCCGCCAAGGTCGGGCCGCACGCGAGCCCGACTCCAGCCGACCGGGCCACGGCACCACAGCGCCCCGCAGGGGCGCGGGGAAC
>CBFGZZ010000270.1:0-12508 GCA_965653385.1 uncultured Streptomyces sp.
GGCCTGACCCCCAGTCAGCGGGGCTTGTCTTCGCGGCCGTTGGGCCGTTCCGACGAGTGAGACTTTAGCGGATTCCCTGCTCCCGAGCTAATCGGGGGCGGCGTTCTGTCGAACGCGGATTCCTCATTCCGTAAATACGCATACCAATGAAACGACGGCAGACTGATCGACTGTCGTCGAATGGTGGTTGGTACTTGCGGAGTGGCTGTCCGGGGACCGACCGAAGTCGGCGCTCACGTCGGACAACTCGGAGAACACTACGGACCGGGTCAGGGCGTGTCAACTTCACGCCGGGCGGCACCCTCGGGGCGTACTCTGGGACGCATGACGACGCGTACGTGCACCCAGCTGTGGTGGGCCGCCTGACGGCGGCCGTAGTCACGTATGCACTCAACGGCCGCCGCCTCGGCGGCCGTTCTCGTTTCTCCCTCCAGAGGTTCTGAGGGTCGGCCGGCCGGGGTCGGCGGCCTCGACCAGGAGGTGGAGAGATATGAAGCGGGTTTTCAGTGGGGTCAAGCCGACCGGGCATCTGACGCTGGGGAACTACCTGGGGGCCATGCGGCGGTGGGCGACCGTCGATCAGCACCAGGCCGACGCGCTGTTCTGCATCGTCGATCTGCACGCGCTGACCGTGGACCACGATCCGGCACGGGTGCGCAGGCTCAGTCGGCAGGCGGCGACGTTGTTGCTTGCGTCGGGGCTGGATCCGGAGCTGTGCACGGTGTTCGTACAGAGTCATGTGGATGAGCACGCGCGGCTGTCGTACGTGCTGGAGTGCGTGGCCACGGACGGTGAGATGCGGCGGATGATCCAGTACAAGGAGAAGGCCGTGCGGGAGCGGGAGCGCGGGGGGAGTGTGCGGCTGTCGCTGCTGACGTATCCCGTGCTGATGGCGGCGGACATCCTGGCGTACGGGACTGATGAGGTGCCGGTCGGGGACGATCAGACGCAGCATGTGGAGCTCGCGCGGGATCTGGCGGTGCGGTTCAACCAGCGGTACGGGCATGCGTTCGTGGTGCCTCGGGCGACGCCTCCGCAGGTCGCGGCTCGGGTGATGAATCTGCAGGATCCGGCGTCGAAGATGGGTAAGAGCGATGACTCCGGGCCCGGGATCGTCTATCTGCTCGATGAGCCGGATGTGGTGCGGAAGAAGGTCATGCGGGCGGTGACCGACAGCGGGCGGGAGGTCGTGTACGACCGGGCCGCGCAGCCTGGGGTGGCCAATCTGCTGGAGATCCTGGCTGCCTGTACGGGTGGGAACCCATCGGAGCTGAGCGGTGTATATGAGTCGTACGGCTCTTTGAAGTCGGCCACCGCGGAGGCCGTGGTCGAGGTTCTCAGGCCCGTGCAGGAGAGGCACAGGGAGCTGTGCGCGGATCCTGGCTATGTGGAGGGGGTGCTGCGGGATGGTGCGGAGCGAGCTCGGGCGATGGCCCGGCCGACCGTGGATGCCGCGTATCGGGCGATCGGTTTGCTGCCGGCGGCAGCAGCCGATACGGGGGCGGCTGCGACTGCGGCTGCCGATATCGAGATGACCGTCTAGGGGTGTGCTTGGGCCGCCCCTGGGCTGGGGCGGCCCTGGGCGTTACTTCGTGTTGCTGCCGGCGGCCAGTTCGCGGCTGCGGTCGCGGGCGGCTTCGAGGGCGGCGATGAGGGCGGCTCGTACGCCGTGGTTCTCGAGTTCGCGGATGGCGTTGATGGTGGTGCCGGCGGGGGACGTCACGTTCTCGCGGAGCTTGACGGGGTGTTCGCCGCTGTCGCGGAGCATCGTCGCGGCGCCGATCGCGGACTGGACGATCAGGTCGTGGGCCTTGTCGCGGGGCAGGCCGAGCAGGATGCCGGCGTCGGTCATGGCTTCGACCAGGTAGAAGAAGTACGCCGGGCCGGAGCCGGAGAGAGCGGTGCAGGCGTCCTGCTGTCCCTCGGGGACTCGGAGTGTCTTGCCCACGGCGCCGAAGATCTCCTCGGCGTGGGCGAGGTCGGCTTCGCTGGCGTGGCTGCCGGCGGAGATGACGGACATGGCCTCGTCGACGAGGGCGGGGGTGTTCGTCATGACGCGGACGACCGGGGTGCCGGCGGCGAGGCGGGACTCGAAGAAGGAGGTGGGGATGCCTGCGGCTCCGCTGATGACCAGGCGGTCGGCGGGGACGTGCGGGGCGAGTTCGTCGAGGAGGGTGCCCATGTCCTGCGGCTTGACCGTGAGGATCAGGGTGTCGGCGGTCTTGGCGGCTTCCGCGTTGGTGACCGGGGTGACTCCGTAGCGGGTGCGGAGTTCTTCGGCTCGTTCCGCGCGGCGGGCCGTGACCAGGAGGTCGGCCGGGGCCCAGCCGCCGCGGATCATTCCGCTGAGCAGGGCTTCGCCGATCTTGCCGGTGCCGAGGACTGCGACTTTCTGGGTCATGGCTGGGGTGCCCTCCGGGGGTTGCGTCGTCCGGGTTCATCCTCGCACCGGGGGCGGCTTCGGAGGGGGCGTGTCCGCTGGGCGGGACGAGCACGCCACCGGAGCGGTCATGACGTCCTGCGCCTCAGGGTCGCCGCGCCGAGCCCGAGGACCAGCAGGGCGCAGCCGGCCACGATCAGGACGTCGCGGACGAAGGCGGCGGTCATGTCGGTGTGCTTGAGGACTTCGTTCATGCCGTCGACCGCGTAGGACATGGGGAGGACGTTGGAGATGGCTTCCAGGGCGGGGTGCATGTTGTCGCGGGGTGTGAAGAGGCCGCAGAGGAGGAGCTGGGGGAAGATCACGGCCGGCATGAACTGGACGGCCTGGAATTCGGAGGCCGCGAACGCCGAGACGAAGAGACCGAGCGCGGTGCCGAGCAGTGCGTCGAGCAGGGCCACGAGCAGGAGCAGCCAGGGACTGCCGGTGACGTCCAGGCCGAGGAGCCAGAGAGCGAGTCCGGTTGCCAGGGCGGACTGGATGATCGCGAGAGTGCCGAAGGCCAGGGCGTAGCCGGCGATCAGGTCGCCCTTGCCCAGGGGCATGGCGAGGAGGCGTTCGAGGGTGCCGGAGGTGCGTTCGCGCAGGGTGGCGATGGAGGTGACCAGGAACATCGTGATCAGCGGGAAGATCCCGAGGAGGGAGGCACCGATGTTGTCGAAGGTGCGCGGGCTGCCGTCGAAGACGTAGCGCAGCAGGAACAGCATCACGCAGGGGACGAGGAGCATCAGCGCGATGGTGCGCGGGTCGTGGCGGAGCTGGCGGAGGACCCGGGCGGCGGTGGCGGCGGTGCGGGCCGGGTTCAGCGCGCCGGTGGGGGCGGGCCGGAGTGTGGTGGTCGGGCTCGTCGTCGTGGTCATCGCGTGGTCTCCTTCGCGCCGGCGGCCGCGGTGGCCTCGTCGACCAGGTGTAGGAAGGCCGCTTCGACCGTCTCGGAGTTCGTACGGGTGCGGAGGGCGTCCGGGGTGTCGTCGGCGAGGATCCGGCCCTCGCGCATGAGAAGGAGGCGGTGGCAGCGCTCGGCCTCGTCCATGACGTGGGAGGAGATGAGGAGGGTGGCGCTGCGGGAGGCGGCGATGTCGTGGAAGAGGTTCCAGAGGTCGCGGCGCAGGACGGGGTCCAGGCCGACTGTCGGTTCGTCGAGGACGAGGAGTTCGGGGGTGCCGAGTAGGGCGACGGCGAGGGAGACACGGCTGCGCTGGCCGCCGGAGAGGTTGCCGGCCAGGGCGTCGGCGTGGCTGGTGAGGTCGACGTCGTCGATGGCGCGGGTGACGTTTTCGTGGCGGCGGTCGCCTGCCGCGCGGCCGGGGTCGAGGATCGCGGCGAAGTAGGCGAGGTTCTGGCGGATCGTCAGGTCGTCGTAGACGGAGGGGGCTTGGGTGACGTAGCCGATGCGGGTGCGCAGGGTGGGGTGGCCGGCGGGGCGGCCGAGTACGTCGAGGGTGCCGGTGACCTTGGCCTGGGTGCCGACGATGGCCCGCATGAGAGTCGTCTTGCCGCAGCCCGACGGGCCGAGGAGGCCGGTGATCTGGCCGCGGGGGACGGTGAAGTCGAGGTCGCGGAGGACCTGGCGGGTTCCGCGTACGACGTTCAGGGTTTCGGCTCGGATGGCGGCCTCGTCGGGAGGGTCGGATCGGACGGCAGAGTAATTCATCATGCGATGAATAATCCTCCGATGGGTGGGCGGCGTCAAGCGGCGGGCATGGGCTGGGGGCCGAGGTATGGCGAGACATGGCTCGCCCGCCGTCGCCGGGTCGTGGCGGGGCGGGCGGAGGCGAGAAGAGAGCGGCGAGGGCCGGTGTCGCTGGTCGAGAGGGTCAGGAGGTGGTGGCGACCAGGAGGTCGACGTCGTAGGTCTCTTCGATGATTCCGTCGGGGAAGGCGCCGAGGAGGTGTTGCTTCTCCTCGGTGAGGAAGGCGGTGCTCGCCTCGGTGCCGTGGACCAGGAAGATCGAGTGGCTGCCGAGGTTCGCGAGGTGCATGTCTATGGGGACGCGGCGGCTCCAGCGGACCTTGCGGCGGGTGAAGTCGAGGCGGCCGGTGGGGTCGGCCAGGGCGGCTCGGGCGCCGCTGCCGTTCTGTTCGACGACGGGATGGTTGCCGAAGCGACGCTCGATGCGCTGGGCCTGCGCGATGTGCCAGGGGATGTCGAGCGGGGTGGTGTTCCACCACAGGGCCAGTGCGCCGCCGGGGCGTAGGACGCGCAGGGCCTCCGGCGTCGAGCGGGTCGGGTCGGTCCAGTGCCAGGCCTGGGCGTAGGTGACGAAGTCGGCGGAGGCGGTGGCCAGGGGGAGGGCGTTGCCGTTGCCGCGGACGATCGGTATGTCGGGGTGGTTGAGGCGGAACTGGGCTGCCATGCCGTCGCCGGGCTCCACGGCGAGTACGTCGGCGCCGCGCCCGCGCAGGAGGGCCGTGCCGATGCCGGTGCCCGCGCCGACGTCGACGACGCGTGCGCCGGTGAGTGAGCGGCCGGCCAGTTCCTCGATGGCGTCGAAGAGGGCGGACGGGTAGGAGGGGCGGTTCGCCGCGTACTGGGCTGCGGCAGCGTTGAAGGAGTGGGCGCGGTCGGTGTGGGAGGGGGCCGTCATAGGGCCATGGTGACCCTGGTCGGTGCGACGTGCACCGAGTTTGCCGGGAGGGGGTCGGAGGGGGCGCGGCGGTGTGTGTGGGGGGTGAGGGTTGGGCGCGGGGTGCTCTTGCCCGAGAGCAAGGGGAGGGCGCGACTGGGCGGGAGGCGGCGGGAGCTCAGGGGATGAGGAGAGGTCGGGTCGTCGGCGCTAGGGGGTGTTTCGAAAGTCCCGCGCGGTGCCCGCGCCCGCCGCGGCAGCGGCTGATGCCACAGCCGGTGCGTGCCCTCGGCGCGCCGCACGAAGGCCCTCGTGCTGGACGTACTTGGGCCTTTGGCCGGTGCGGCGAGTGGGGGTGCCCCCTCTGGGGGAGCGTGCCGGGCGCCGTGGGTGCTGTGCGGGACTTTCGAGACACCCCTAGCTGCGGCGGCGCTTCTTCGAGGGGTTGCCTGTGCGGCGGGTGGTGCGGTTCTCGTGTTGCTTGCGTGCTGCCTCGTATTCCGCGCGGTGGAGGTTCTCGCCGGGGGCCTCGGTGAGGGAGCGGAAGAAGTAGGCGAGGAGGGAGCCGACGAAGCCGACGGCCAGCAGGCCGCGGAGGGAGGCCTGGCGGTCGGGGTCGGGGCGCTTGCTGAAGCCGTCCCAGGTGTGGCGGTAGGCGAGCGCGCTGCAGACCGCGAACATCACGACCATCAGGACGGTGACGAAGCCGCCGATGTCGGAGAGCTGGAGCCCGTCGTAGGCGAGGCGCAGCACCAGGCAGGAGACGGCGGCGGTGATCAGCGATCCGACGGACACCGCGATGCGGCGGGCGGTGTAGCCGTTGTCGTGGTCGACCCAGGTCGTGCCGAAGAAGCGGAGGGGCTCGGGGCTGGGGCCGCTGGAGCCCGCGGGGGTGGCCGGGGTGCCGTTCTTCTCGCTCACGCGTCGATTATGGCTCCGGCGTGTCCGCGGGCTCCTTTCGGGATGCGTACGTGTTTGCTACGCGGTCCGGCGATCAGAAGGAGCAGCGCGGGCGGACGTAGCCGTCGCTGCCCGTGTGCACGTAGGCGTCCGACACGAACTCGCCGTCGTCGATGTTGTCCCAGATGTTCGAGGTGCCGTACGGACCGGTCACGTTGGTGCCCGGTGTCTGGCAGAAGATCTGGATCTGGGCGCCCTCGGGCAGGACGCGGACGACGGAGTAGTTGGTGCCGGGGCCCCTGCGGACGTTCAGGCGGACGCCCGGGGCGACCGAGTAGTAGCGCAGCTCCGAGGCGCTCGCGGTGGCCGTCATCGTCGCCACGGCCTCCTCGGTGTCTGCGCCCCCGACATCTTCGGCTCTTTCGACACCTTCGACGCGATCTGCGGACATGGCAAAACCTCCCCCGTTGATCCCCATGGCTGCCATGGGGTCCCGTTGATTCCCCTAAATCACGCCACGCACACATGTGCGTGTTGGGAACACGGAGGCTAGCAAGTCGCCTCTGTCTCGTACGAGTCATCGACTAGGCTCCGTGCGTCGCGCGAGCGGACGAACAGCACGGGGGTGGTCCCATGGCGCCACAGCAGAACGCCGGAGCGGGCGCGGAAGCGGAACTTCCCGAGTACGCCGGTCACTACCGCCTGGAGTCACGCCTGGGGTCCGGCGGCATGGGCATCGTCCATCTGGCCCGGAGCACTTCGGGCATGCAGCTCGCGGTGAAGGTCGTGCATGCCGAGTTCGCCAGGGATCCCGAGTTCAGGGGGCGGTTCCGGCAGGAGGTGGGGGCGGCGCGCCGGGTCAGCGGGGCCTTCACCGCGCCGGTCGTGGACGCCGACCCCGAGGACGCACGGCCCTGGATGGCCACGCTGTTCATCCCCGGTCCGACGCTCTCCGACCATGTGAAGCGGAACGGGCCGATGGAGCCCGCGCAGTTGCGGCGGTTGATGGCCGGACTGGCGGAGGCGCTGCGTGACATCCACCGCGTCGGCGTCGTGCATCGGGACCTGAAGCCCAGCAATGTGCTGCTCGCCGACGACGGGCCGAAGGTCATCGACTTCGGCATCTCTCGGCCAAAGGACAGCGAACTGCGCACCGAGACCGGGAAGCTGATCGGTACGCCGCCGTTCATGGCGCCCGAGCAGTTCCGGCGGCCGCGTGAGGTCGGGCCCGCAGCCGATGTCTTCGCGCTCGGGTCCGTGATGGTGCACGCGGCGACGGGGCGGGGGCCGTTCGACTCGGACAGTCCGTATGTCGTCGCCTACCAGGTCGTCCATGACGAGCCGGATCTGACCGACGTACCGGCGAATCTCGCCCCGCTCATCGCGCGTTGTCTGGCCAAGGAGCCCGAGGACCGGCCCACGCCCGACGAGTTGATGCGGGAACTGCGGTCGGTTGCGGCGTCGTACGACACCCAGGCGTTCATACCGGCGCAGCGGGGCACCGAGGAGCAACCCGTGCCGGGCGTCGAACCGGGCATCGAACCGGGGGCCGTGTCGGAGTTCGAGTCGAGGGCCGAACCGAGGGCCGGGGTGAAGGCCGAGCGGAAGCCGCGTGTCGAGGGGCAGGCCGGGCGGCTGCCCGGCGAACGCCGCCGCCGGAGAAGGCTGCTGGCCCTCGCGGCCGGGAGCGTCGCGCTCGCCTCGGTCGCCGCGCTGGTCTCCGTACAGTTGCTCGACGGTCTGGAGCCGACGCCGGAGCCCAGAAGCTCGCGGACCACGGCCGCTTTCGGCGGGTGGGCGACGCCGGGGCCCGAGAAGGACACGCCGCTGTGCTCCCACGGGGCGGGCAAGCTGGTGTGCGCGCAGGACGGGCTCGTCTTCGCGCTCGACCCGCTGGACGGCCGGCTGCTGTGGCGGCACCCCGTCGACACGTCACAGGTGGGCGGAGCGCCGGCCGTGGCGGGCGGCCTCGTCCACCCGTGGTCCGGGCAGGGGCGGCGGCTGGAGGCGCTCGATCCGGCGACGGGCAAGGCGCGTTGGCAGCGGGACGTGCCCGCGCACGGCGATTCGGTGGCCGTCGCAGGCATGCTGCTGCTCACCGGCGCCGACGGCACGGTCACCGGCGTGGCCGCCGGGTCGGGGGAGACCAAGTGGAGCCGACGCGTACCGGGTCTCCAGGCGCCGAACTTCGTTTCGTTCGCCGGAGACTCTCTGGCGTACGCGACGAGCGCGTCCATCGACGGTTCGGGCACGCGGGTCGTCGCGGTCGATCCGGCCACGGGTGACGTGCGTTGGGACGCCCGGCTGGAGGGGACGCTGGAGCCCGTCGGCACGTCGGACGGCTCGGTCTTCTTCGTCTCCATCGAGGGCGTCTACAGCGATGCGCGGGCCCTGGTCCGCTACTCCCCCGCCGACCGGACCTCGCGACGGGTGCCGCTGCCCCTGCCGCTCTCGCGTGTGCACGGCACCGTGCGCGGGGACGTCGTCTACCTCGTGGGCGGCGACGGGAAGGTGAGCGCCGTCGACATGGAGGCGGGCAAGCAGCTGTGGAGTCTGGAGACGTCCGTGCTGCGTACGTCGTCGCCCGTCAGTGACGGCCGTCATGTGTACGTCAGTGCCCCTGACGGCCGGCTGCTCGCCGTGGACGCCGACGACGGTCGGCTCGTGGGCCAGACGCCCCCGCGGCTCGGTGCGAGCTCGGACCGGGTGGCGGCCGATCTGCCCGAACCTGTGCTCGACGACGGCCACGTCTACGCGACCGCCCCCGACGGCACCGTGTTCGCCGCCGACACCGAGGACCCGTCGGCCTGGTGACAGACGCAGGGGCCGTCCCCTGAGGAGACGGCCCCTGCGATACGTGCGCGTACGTCAGCCCAGCCAGGTCATCAGCCCAGCTTGGTCACATCCCGGACCGCGCCCTTGTCCGCACTGGTCGCCATCGCGGCGTAGGCCCGCAGCGCCGCGGACACCTTACGCTCGCGGCCCTTCGGGGCGTACGCCCCGTTCAACGCCTGCTCACGGCGGGCGAGTTCCGCGTCCTCGACCAGCAACTCGATCGAGCGATTCGGGATGTCGATGCGGATACGGTCGCCGTCCTCGACGAGGGCGATCGTGCCGCCGGACGCGGCCTCCGGGGAGGCGTGACCGATGGACAGGCCGGAGGTGCCGCCGGAGAAGCGGCCGTCGGTGATCAGGGCGCAGGTCTTGCCGAGGCCGCGGCCCTTGAGGAAGGACGTCGGGTAGAGCATCTCCTGCATACCGGGGCCGCCCTTGGGGCCCTCGTAACGGATGACCACGACATCCCCGTCGGTCACCTGCTTGTTGAGGATCTTCTCGACGGCCTCTTCCTGCGACTCGCAGACGACCGCCGGGCCCTCGAAGGTCCAGATGGACTCGTCGACGCCCGCCGTCTTCACCACGCAGCCGTCGACGGCGAGGTTGCCCTTGAGGACCGCGAGGCCGCCGTCCTTGGAGTACGCGTGCTCGGCGCTGCGGATGCAGCCGCCCTCGGCGTCCTCGTCGAGGGCCGCCCAGCGCTCGGACTGCGAGAAGGCCTCCGCCGACCGGACACAGCCGGGGGCGGCGTGCCACAGCTCGACGGCCTCCGGCGAGGGCGAGCCGCCGCGCACGTCCCAGGTCTTCAGCCAGTCCGCCAGGGAGGGGCTGTGGACGGCGTGGACGTCCTCGTTCAGCAGCCCGGCGCGCTGCAGCTCGCCCAGCAGGGCGGGGATGCCGCCGGCTCGGTGCACGTCCTCCATGTAGTACGTGCGGTCCTTGGCGACGTTCGGAGCGACCTTGGCCAGGCAGGGGACCCGGCGCGAGACCGCGTCGATCTCGTTCAGCCCGAAGGGGACGCCCGCCTCCTGGGCCGCGGCCAGCAGGTGCAGGATCGTGTTGGTGGAGCCGCCCATCGCGATGTCGAGGGCCATGGCGTTCTCGAAGGCCGCGAAGGTGGCGACGTTGCGCGGGAGGACGGTGTCGTCGTCCTGCTCGTAGTAGCGGCGGGTGATGTCCATGACCGTGCGGGCGGCGTCCTCGTACAGGGCCTTGCGGGCCGTGTGCGTGGCGAGGACCGAGCCGTTGCCGGGCAGGGAGAGACCGATGGCCTCGGTCAGGCAGTTCATCGAGTTGGCGGTGAACATGCCGGAACAGGAGCCGCAGGTCGGACAGGCGTTCTCCTCGATACGGAGGATGTCCTCGTCCGAGATCTTGTCGTTCACGGCGTCGGAGATCGCGTCGACCAGGTCGAGCGTACGGACCGTGCCGTCGACCAGCGTGGCGCGGCCGGACTCCATCGGGCCGCCCGAGACGAAGACGGTGGGGATGTTGAGCCGCAGGGCGGCGTTCAGCATGCCCGGGGTGATCTTGTCGCAGTTGGAGATGCAGATCAGGGCGTCGGCGCAGTGGGCCTCGACCATGTACTCCACGCTGTCGGCGATGAGATCGCGGGACGGCAGGGAGTAGAGCATGCCGCCGTGCCCCATGGCGATGCCGTCGTCGACGGCGATGGTGTTGAACTCGCGCGGGATGCCGCCGGCCTCCCTGATCGCCTCGCTGACGATCCGCCCGACGGGCTGGAGGTGGGTGTGGCCGGGCACGAACTCGGTGAACGAGTTCGCCACCGCGATGATCGGCTTCCGGCCGATGTCCGCACCGGGTACACCGGAGGCGCGCATAAGGGCGCGGGCGCCCGCCATGTTGCGGCCGTGGGTGACTGTGCGGGACCTCAGCTCGGGCATCGTCGCTCGCTCCTTAGGGACTGCAGAGACTGCGGTCAGAGACTTCTGACTGCTAACGAGCGTACGCCGGTCATCCAGAGGGCGGGACGAGGTGTCCGTAATACGGGACGAATGTCTCGCGGAGCAGCCATCCGGGGTCGGCCGACCGCCGGAATTCCCCGGGCAGCGCAGAGCGAGACCGGCCTGCCGCGCCGTCACCGCCCGGTGAGATGCCCCTGCACCACCGGCGCCACCCGCCCGATGATCTGCTCCACGTCCACCGAGGCGATCGGCTCGATCTTGATGACGTACCGCATCATCGCGATACCCACCAGCTGCGCGGCCGCCAGCTCGGCGCGCAGATCCGCGTCCGGGGCGTCGATCTCGCCGGCGATACGGCGGAGCAGCTGAGCGGAGACGAGGCGTCGGAAGACGGCGGCCGCGGCGTCGTTGTTGACCGCGGACCGCACGATCGCCAGCAGCGGCTTTCGCGTGACGGGGTTCTCCCAGAGCCCGAAGATGACGCGGGTCATACGTTCCCCGACATCATCGAGGGGTCCTTCCAGCACGACGTCCCGCACCTTCAGGGCGGGCGCGAAGGCGACCTCCACCGATGCCTCGAAGACCTGCTCCTTGGTGCCGAAATAGTGGTGCACGAGCGCCGAGTCCACCCCGGCCGCCTTGGCGATCCCCCGCACGGACGTCTTCTCGTAGCCCCGCTCGGAGAACTCCTCGCGGGCCGCGGCCAGGATGCGGTCGCGGGTGTCGGCGGATTCCGTACGCGGGGGTCGGCCGCGGCGTCGGGAGCTCACCCCGCCCGGTCCGGAGGTGGTGTCGGTCACGGCCGGGGAACCTTCACCGCGGAGGCCAGGTGCAGCCGCGTGAAGGCGAGGGCCTCGGCGAGGTCGGCCTCACGTTCGGCGCTGGACATCGCGCGGCGGGTGTTGACCTCGATGACGACGTGCCCGTCGAACCCGGTCAGGGCGAGCCGCTCCAGCACCTCGGCGCAGGGCTGGGTGCCGCGGCCGGGAACGAGATGCTCGTCCTTGGCCGACCCCCTGCCGTCGGCGAGGTGGACGTGCCCGAGCCGGTCGCCCATGCGGTCGACCATCTGGAGCGCGTCGCTGCGGGCGGTGGCGGTGTGGCTGAGGTCGATCGTGAAGTGCCGGTAGTCGTCGTTCGTGACGTCCCAGTCGGGGGCGTACGCGAGCATCTCGCGGTCGCGGTAGCGCCAGGGGTACATGTTCTCGACGGCGAACCGCACATCCGTCTCGTTCGCCATCCGCCAGATTCCCTCGACGAAGTCGCGGGCGTACTGGCGCTGCCAGCGGAACGGGGGGTGTACGACGACGGTGCCGGCCCCCAGCTTCTCGGCGGCCGCCTGGGCGCGCTGGAGCTTGGTCCAGGGGTCGGTGGACCACACGCGCTGGGTGATCAGCAGGCATGGGGCGTGGACGGCGAGGATCGGGATGCGGTGGTAGTCGCTGAGCCTCCGCAGGGCCTCCATGTCCTGGCTGACCGGGTCGGTCCACACCATGACCTCGACGCCGTCGTACCCGAGGCGCGCCGCGATCTCGAAGGCCGTCGCCGTCGACTCCGGATAGACCGAGGCCGTCGACAGGGCGACCTTCGCATCCGGGATGCGCACCACTGGTTCTGCCACGGGGACAGCGTACGGGGCGGGGGTGGGAGCGGGGGAACCGATGGCTTTGTGGCTGGGGGGAGGGGTTGCAATCGGCCAAGGGTGCGAACTGGGGTTATGCCGGGGGTGGGGGTGGAGCGGTGCGGGGTGGTGTGTGGCGGGCCTCACGCGTCCTCCGGCCCCGGCTTTCCTCGCCCCCGCCGCCCCTACCCGTCCCATCCCCAGGGGCTCCGCCCCTTCG
>CBFGZZ010000271.1:0-12473 GCA_965653385.1 uncultured Streptomyces sp.
GACCCTCGCCGTCATCCTCTCCGCCACCGTCCGGCTCGTGGCACCTCCGCCCGCGCGGGCCCTGGTCGTGCTCGGCTACCCCGACGCCATCGCCGCCGCCGACGCCGTCCCCGCCCTCCTCAAGCACCAACCGCTGGCACTGGAAGGGCTCGACCGGTCCCTGACCGACATCGTCACCCGGCCGGAGACCCGTCGCACGATCGACACCCTGCCCCGCACCCAGGCGTGGCTGTTCGCCGAACTCGGCGGGCAGGAGCACGAACTGCCCCGGCTGGCCGAGGAACTCGTGGCGGCAGCGGGGTGCGGCGGCCACGAGATCGTCACCGATCCCGTACGGGCCCGGCAGCTGTGGCGGATCCGGGAGGACGGGGCCGGTCTGGCGACCCGCACGCCCGATGGCTCCGAGGCATGGCCCGGTTGGGAGGACGCGGCCGTCCCGCCGGACCGACTCGGCTCCTACCTGAGGCAGTTCACCGACCTGCTCGCCCGCCACCGGCTTCAGGGCGCCGTATACGGCCACTTCGGCGCGGGCTGCCTCCATGTCCGCATCGACTTCGACTTCACCACCGAACACGGCACCGCCGTATTCCGCGCCTTCCTGACCGAAGCCGCCGAACTCGTCGCGGCCCACGATGGCTCCCTCTCCGGCGAGCACGGCGACGGACAGGCCCGTTCCGAGCTGCTGCCCCTGATGTACGGTCCCGACGTCATCGCCCTGTTCGAGCGGTTCAAGAGCGCCTGGGATCCCGACAACGGCCTGAACCCCGGGATGATCGTCGACCCGCTGGCCCTCGACGACAACCTGCGGATCAGCGCCCACCGGACCCCCCTTCCCCTTGTCACCGTCTTCCCCTTCCACGCCGACGACGGCGACTTCGCCAAGGCCACCCGCCGCTGCGTCGGCGTCGGCAAATGCCGTACGGCCACCCCGCGCGGCGGCGTCATGTGCCCCAGCTACCGCGTCACCCAGGACGAGAAGGACTCCACCCGCGGCCGCGCCCGGCTGCTGTACGAGATGACGCAGGGCGAGGTCGTCACCGACGGCTGGCGGTCGACCGAGGTGCGGGACGCGCTCGATCTGTGCCTGTCGTGCAAGGGGTGCAGCGCCGACTGCCCGGTCGGCGTGGACGTGGCGACGTACAAGTCGGAGTTCCTGCACCACCATTACAAGGGACGCCTCAGGCCCGCCTCCCACTACTCCATGGGCTGGCTGCCCCTGCTGTCCTGGCTCGCCGCCCGTACGCCTCGGCTGGTCAACGCGCTCACGGCGTCCCGCCTCGCACCGATGATCAAGCGACTGGGAGGCATCGCCGCCGAACGCGACGTCCCCCGCTTCGCCGACGAAACCTTCCTGACCTGGTTCCGCGCGCGTACTGCGCAGGGCGACGGACACCGCGGCCCGGTCGTGCTGTGGGTGGACTCCTTCAACAACCACTTCACGCCCGACGTCCTCAAGGCCGGCGTGACGGTTCTGGAACATGCCGGATACCGGGTCCAGGTCCCGGACGGCACCCAGTGCTGCGGCCTCACCTGGATCACCACCGGACAGCTCGGCGTCGCCCGGCGTATCGCACGCCGCACCACCAGAACGCTCGCCTCGGCCACCCGCGCCGGCGTTCCGGTCGTAGGCCTGGAACCGAGCTGTACCGCCGCGTTGAAGACCGATCTGCCCGAACTCCTGGACGGCGACACCGACGCACGTGCCCTCGCCGCATCCACCCTCACCCTCGCCGAACTCCTCGTCCGCCACACGCCCGGCTGGCAACCACCGCGGATCGACGGGACCCGCTCCCTCAGCCAGACGCACTGCCACCAGCACGCCACGAGCGGCTTCACCGCCGACAGTTCGCTGCTGGCGGCCATGGGGGTCGACAACAGCGTGCTGGATTCCGGCTGCTGCGGCCTGGCGGGGAACTTCGGCTTTGAACGTGGTCACTACGACGTGTCCGTCGCGGCAGGCGAGGAGACTCTGCTGCCCGCCGTACGCGCCGCCACACCGGAGACGGTCGTCCTGGCCGACGGCTTCAGCTGCCGCACCCAGATCAGCCAGCGGACCGACCGCGGCGGCACCCACCTCGCCCAACTCATCGCCCGCGCTCTACCGGAGGAACACATCCGTGACTGACGCACTCTCGCTCGTCGACGACTGGGGTCCCGAGAAGATCGTCGTCGTCTCCCACCGGCGCACCGGCATGAAGGGCGTCCTGGTCATCGACAACACGGCCCGTGGCGTCGGCAAGGGCGGCACCCGGATGAGCCCCACGGTCTCCGTCGGCGAAGTGGCCCGGCTGGCCCGCGTCATGACCTGGAAGTGGGCCGGCGTCGACCTCTTCTACGGCGGCGCGAAGGCCGGCATCGTCGCGGACCCGGCCTCGCCCGACAAGGAGGCGATCCTGCGCGCCTTCGCCCGCGCGCTGTCCAACGAGGTGCCCCGCGAGTACGTCATGGGCCTAGACATGGGCCTGACCGAGAACGACGCGGCCATCGTCCAGGACGAACTCGGCGACCGTGGGGCGGCCGTCGGCACCCCGGAGCACCTCGGCGGAGTCGCCTACGACAAGCTCGGTGTCACCGGTTTCGGAGTCGCCGAGGCCGCCGACGCGGCCGCCCAGTACCTCCAACTGCCCCTGAACGGCGCCAGGGTCGCCATCCAGGGATGCGGAGCCGTCGGCCTCGCGGCCGCCTCGCGGTTCGCCGAACTCGGTGCCACCGTCGTCGCCGTGTCCACCGCGAGGGGAGCCCTCCACGACCCCGCCGGACTGGACGTGCATGGCCTGCAGGCGGCGAGGAAGGAGCACGGCGACGACTTCGTCACCCGCCACCACCAGGGCGCCGTCATCCCGCCTGGCCGGGAACTCACCGTCGACTGCGACATCCTCGTCCCGGCGGCGCTGCAGGACGTCATCGACGACACCACCGCACACCGGATCAAGGCCAAGCTGGTGGTGGAAGGCGCGAACCTGCCCACCTCGCCCCTGGCACAGTCCATCCTCGCGGAACGCGGAATCGCCGTGCTGCCCGACTTCGTCGCCAACGCCGGCGGCGTCGTCGCCGCCGCCTTCGCCATGGACGCCCGCTACTCCGGCTTCCGGCCCGAAACCCCCACCATCTTCGAGACGATCTCCAATCGGCTGCGCGCCAACGCCGTCACCGTTCTCGAAGAAGCCCAGCGCCGCGCCACCACTCCGCACATCGCGGGCCGCGGTTTGGCCGAGGAACGTGTTCGCGCCGCCATGCGCAGCAAGGGCCGGCTTCCTACCTGATCCGGCGGCGCTTCGAAGGTCGACTCCATGTCTCTGCCCGTTTGCGTCGACTCGCTCCTACCGACGCGCCCAACGACGACCCCTTCATGGTCGCCCTGCTCAACAAGGAAAAGGACCTCGCCACCGGCCGCCAGTACTGGGGATGCGGCGGCGGCCTGATCGCGGCAGACGCCGTCATGACCGCTGCCCACCCCCGTCGAGGACGCGGACGCGAAGAACCTCCAGGTCGCGGTCGGCCGCACCTCGCTCTCCGACTCCGACCAAGGCCGGCTCCGAGACGTCCGCCCAGCCGCGGCCGAGGGTGACGCCGGCGGCATCGGCTGGGGCGACACCCACACCGACACCGAACTGCCGCACTTCCCGGACCGGCTGCGCGAGGCCGGTGCCGCGCAGGAGGCGACGGGGAGCCCGACGTGACAACCAGTTTCAACGGACGGGACACCAAGCGCCGGGCGAGCTCGCCTCTTCGCATGAGCCGGCCACGCCGCGCTCGATGACCTGACGTCACCGGCATCACGTTCCCCGAGATGCGGTTCGTGCTGGGCAACGGCTTGGCCGGACTGCCTCGGGTCACTGGAACGCGGGTACGACTTCCTTGATGAACAGCTCCAGGGACTTGCGCTTCTCCTCGTGCGGCAGGCTGTTGTCGATCCAGAAGCTGTACTCGTCGACGCCGAGTTCCTCATAGGTGCGCAGGCGCTCGATGACTTCGGCCGGGGTCCCGATCATCGCGGTCCTGTGCAGGGACTCCGGTCGGAATTCCGGCCGGTCCTCGAACTTCGACTCCGGGCTGGGCTCCAGGAAACCGTTCGTCGGAGTGGTCTTGTTGCCGAACCAGGCGTCGAAGGTCCGGTAGAAGCGGTTGATCGCCTCGGCGGCCGGGCGCCAGCCGTCGGGGTCGTCGGGGGAGTGGATGTGGGTGTGCCGGAGCACCATCAGGGCGGGGCGCGGTACCTCCGGGTGGTTCGCCACGGCGGTGTCGAACTTCCCCTTGAGGTCGATGACTTCCTCGTCGCCCTTCATCAGCGGGGTGACCATGACGTTGCAGCCCTGGGCCACGGCGAAGTCGTGGGAGGCGGGGTCCCGGGCGGCGATCCACATGGGCGGGGTGGGCTGTTGCACCGGCTTGGGCACACTGGTCGAGGTCGGGAACTGCCAGATCTCGCCGTCGTGGGCGTAGTCGCCCTGCCAGAGCGCCCGGACGGCCGGTACGAGTTCGCGCAGGTGCTTTCCGCCGTCGGCGGCCGGCAGCCCGCCCCCCAGTCGGTCGAACTCGAACTGGTAGGCGCCCCGGGCGAGTCCGACCTCCATCCGGCCGTTGCTGATCACGTCCAGCAGTGCGCATTCACCGGCGACCCTGAGCGGGCTCCAGAACGGGGCGATGATGGTCCCCGCGCCCAGGCGGATGGTCGAGGTCTGCGCGGCGAGGTGGGCGAGGAGCGGCATGGGGCTGGGGGAGATCGTGTACTCCATCGCGTGGTGTTCGCCGATCCACACGGTGCCGAACCCGCCGGCCTCGGCCATCACAGTCAGCTCGGAGAGGTTCTCGAAGAGCTGGCGGTGGCTGACCTCCTCGTCCCAGCGCTCCATGTGCACGAACAACGAAAACCTCATGACTGCTCCCTGTCTGCTGGTGCGGCGTCCATTTCGGTGAGGGTGACGTCACCGGTGGCCCAGTGCGTCCTGGGGACCTCGTGGACGACGACGCGGATGTACTCGGGCCGGGTGTCCACGGTGCGCAGGACCGCGGCGTGCACTTCGTGGATCAGGTCCCGGATCTGCTTCGGGCTACGGCCCTCGGCGAGGGTGATGGCGACGTGTGGCATGCCGGCTCAGCTCCGCATCGTGAACGGGTCGGCCACGGGCTCCTCGCTCGTGTTGATCCAGACGCTCTTCAGGCGTGTGTACTCCTTGATCGTCTCGGTGCCGTGTTCGACGCCCACGCCGCTGGTCTTGAAGCCCTGACGCGGCGACATCGGGGACATGGCCCGGTAGGTGTTGACCCATACGGTCCCGGCGTCCAGGCGCGCCGCCATCCGGTGCGCCCGCGCGAGGTTCTGCGTCCAGACACCGGCCGCGAGACCGTACTCGGTGTCGTTCGCCAGCCGTACGACCTCCTCCTCGGTGTCGAACGGCATGACCGCCAGCACAGGGCCGAAGATCTCCTCGCGTACGACCCGCATGTCGTTGTGGACGTCCACGAGGACCGTGGGCTCGTAGAAGTAGCCGCCGAGGCCACCATCGGAGGCCCGCCCGCCGGTCAGTACCCGGGCGCCTTCGCCGCGTCCGAGGTCGACGTACCCGGCTACCTTGTCGCGCTGGTCCTCGAATGCCAGCGGGCCCAGCTCGGTCTTCTCGTCCAAGGGGTCGCCGATGACGATGGTCCGGGCGCGTTCGCAGACGCGCTCCAGCAGCTCGTCATAGACGGACCGGTGCGCGAACACCCGGCTGCCGGCGATGCAGGTCTGTCCGGCGGCGGCGAAGATGCCGGCGACGACGCCCATCGCGGCGTTCGCGATGTTCGCGTCCTCGAACACGATGTTGGGAGACTTGCCGCCGAGTTCGAGCGTGGAGCCGATGAACCGGCTCGCGGTCGCGGCGGCGATACGCGCCCCGGTCGCGGTGCTGCCGGTGAAGGAGATCTTCGCGAGGTCGCGGTGATCGACCAGTGCCTGCCCGGCCTCGGCGCCGAACCCGGTGACGACGTTGACGGCACCCGGCGGGAACCCCGCCTCGATGGCCAGCTCGGCGAGCCTGAGCACGGTGGCCGAGGTGTACTCCGAGGGCTTGATCACGACGGTGTTGCCGGCGCAGAGCGCGGGCGCCAGTTTGCTGCTGGTCAGCGTCAGCGGAGAGTTCCAGGGCGTGATCGCGCCGACCACACCGAGGGGCTCCCGGGCCGTGTAGTTCAGCACCTGGCGGTCGGAGGTGGGGATGAAGTCGCCGTGGATCTTGTCGGCCAGTCCGGCGTAGTAGTGGTAGTACTCCGGCAGGGTCGCCAGCTGACCGCGCATCTCGCGCAGCAGCTTGCCGTTGTCCTGCGTCTCCATGCGGGCCAGGTCATCGGCGTTCTCCGCGATGAGGTCCCCGAGGCGGCGCAGCAGATGTCCGCGCCGCGTCTGGCTGAGGTCGCGCCAGCGCGGGTCCTCGAAGGCCTTCCTCGCGGCGGCCACGGCTCGGTCGATGTCGGTGGCGTTGCCCCGTGCGGCCCGGTAGAGGACCTCGCGGGTGGCCGGGTTGGTGCTCTCGAAGTACTCGCCCGACGCGGGCTCGACCCATGCCCCGCCGATGAAGTGCTCCAACGTGGTGAGTTCAGACATGTGCGCGCTCTCCGATGAAGGTGGTGAGGCAGTCGGCGAACGCCTCAGGGCACTGGACGGGCAGCATGTGACGTGCCTGGGGGATGACCACCGCACGGCAGTCGCCGAGCGCCGCGGCGAGCCGGTGGGTCATCTCGGGGGTGGAGCCGGGATCGTTCTCGCCCGTCACGGCCAGTGCGGGAACGTCGATGGCTGGCAGGTGCGGCGCGATGTCGGCGTCCGCCATCGCGAACACGCGATAGCAGTCGAGGAAGGACCCGACGTCGTTGGCGAGGAGGGTGGCCTCGGTGCGGGCCACCAGGGCCGGGCCGACGTCGGTGCCGGCATACCAACGCTTCAAGGACGCGGCCGCACTCGCAGCGAAGTCGGCCTCCGCCGTGCGCAGCCGGTCGAGTACGGACGCCCGCTCCTCGGCCGTGCGCTCGCACACGGAACTGACCGAGACCAGTGTGGCCACCAGCTCGGGGTGGTGCAGCGCCACGTGCTGGGCGACCAGCGCGCCCAGCGAGAATCCGACCAGGTGCGAACCAGCCGGAATCTCACCGACCACCCCGGCGGCCAGATCCGCGAGCGTCACCCCGTCGCTCACTGGCGGGCGGGAGCCGTGGCCCGGCAGGTCAGGCGTGATCACGGTGAAGCGGTCGGACAGGAGCGCGGCGGTGGGCTCCCACATGGTGTGGTCGAGCCCCACGCCGTGCAGCAGCACCACGGTGGGCTTGCACATGAGCACCTACTGCTCGGTCGAGAGCGGCGCCAGACGCTGCTGCGGGCGCCCCTGGGCGGCCGCGGCGAGCGCGATGACGATCTCGTTCGGGTGGGGGGCGTCGCTGATCCGGACCTCCACGGTCTGGTGGTGCGAACGGATCGTGGCGTCGGTGATGTGCTTCAGCGGGATGTCGAAGACCACACCGGCGGGCCCGCGCTTCTCGACCGCGGGCAGCAGGGTGGTGGCGTTGGCGGCCTTGCGGAAGTGGTCGCCGAACCTGAGCGTGTGGATCAGCGCCGAGCCGTGCTCGATCTCGCCGTCCAGGCCGACGATGGCCGCCTTGCCGTACGCCTCGGCGGGTGCCTCCAGGGCGTCGAGGACCGCCGGGGCCAGCAGCGCGCCGAGGTCGGAGGCGTTCGCCTCGATGCCGGGATGGAGGTCTTCCACGAAGCCCTGACCGGACCAGGGGTTCTCGATCACCGCTGCGACGACGGCGACGCGGGCGGGACGGGCGAGCGCGCGGCCGCCCTCGGTGCGGATCTCCTCGACGACGGTCACGATCTTGCGGACGCTCATGAGGCGACAACCTCCAGGGTTTCGGTGGTGACGACGGGATCGGTCAGTCGGTCGCCGATACGGGGGTGCGGGCGCGGGCCCGTCGACGCGGCCGCGATGACGACGATCTCGTCCGGGCGCGGGGCGTCGGAGACGCGTGCACTGACGGTCTGGTAATGGCTGCGCGTCGAGGCCTTTGTCTTGTGCCAGAGCGGGACGACCAGCGTCTCCCCCGCTTCGGCGCGCGTGTCGGCGAAGCAGATGATCGACTCGCCGTCGAGGAACTCCCGCACCAGATTGCCGAAGTACGGGGTGTGGATGAGGGCCCCGGCGTGCTCGATCTCGCCCGCCGTACCGACGATGGCCGCCTTGCCGAACGACTCGATCTCCCCCACACCGCCCAGGGAAGCGATGAGCCGATCGGTCAGCAACCTGGCGAGCACCGGGCCGACGCGAACCTGCTCCCTGGACAGATCGGCCGAGGGGCCGCTGCCCGTCCACGGATTCCGTATGACCGCGGCGACGCTGGCTCGCCGCGCGGGCTGCGCGGGTGCCTCGCCCGCCTCGGTCAGGACGACGTCGCGGTAGACCACGAGCTTGCGGAGACCGATGCTCGCGTCGAAGTGATCCATGCGCTCTTGCATGGCACAGGACGATAGGTGTCGCCTCTTTGGTCGGTCAAGTGGGTGAGAGGAAGGGTTCCTCCAAGGGGCGCCGCCCCTCCGGTCCGGACGGCTGATCGTCTTTTTACCTGCGGTTATTAGCGACCCGTAAAGCCAGGACGTGATTCCGCGCCCCAAACCCTTGACGCTCCATCTGTGACGTGCCTTACTGCTGCTTGTATGCCAGACCGGATGGCCATCGGGCCCCGGACCCAAGGAGTTTCATGTCCAGTCACCTTGGAACGGGCGAGGAAACGACGCCCGCGACGTCGTCGGGGAGCGGTGGGGAGAGCACCACGGACGGCACCGACGCCGGCCGTGACAGCGGCGGGCGGCTCGGTTCCGTTTTCTGGACCGCGCTCGGTATCTCCACCGTCTTCGTAGCGTGGGCGGTGCTCTTCACGGACAACCTGAACAAAGTCACCAACAAGTCGCTGAACTGGGTGACGGCCACGTTCGGTTGGTCCTACCTGGTGGTCACGCTCGGCATCCTGATCTTCCTGGTGTTCCTGGCCTTCAGCCCTGCCGGCGACATCCGCCTGGGCAAGGACGGCGACCGCCCCGAGTTCTCGACGCCGACCTGGTTCGCCATGATCCTCAGCGCGGTGATGGGGATCGGACTTGTCTCCTACGGCGTCGCCGAGCCGATCTCCCACCTGGCGACGCCACCGCACGGCCTCGCCGAGCCGAACACGCCGGCGGCGGCGGTGCGCGCCCTGCAGTACTCCTACTTCGACTGGGGCCTGCAGGCGTGGGCGATCTTCGCCGTCTTCGGCCTGGCGATCGCGTACTCGACCCACCGCAAGGGCAGGCGGACCCTGGTGAGCCAGATGTTCCGGCCGCTGCTCGGCGACCGCGTGGACGGGCCGATCGGCAAGACGATCGACGTGCTCGCCGTCTTCGCGACGCTCTTCGGCACCACGACCTCCCTCGGCCTGGGAGCCCTCCAGGTCAACAACGGCCTCGGCAGGCTGTGGGGGATGCCGGTCAACAACGTGAGCCAGGTGCTCATCATCGCGGCCGTCACCTCGATCTTCACGCTCTCGGCGGTGACCGGGGTCAGCAAGGGCATCAAGTTCCTCAGCCAGGGCAGCACGGTGCTGGCGATCGCGCTGTTCGTCTTCATGCTCGTCGTCGGGCCGACCGTGTTCATCGCGAACCTGTACATCGAGGCCGTGGGCCAGTGGGCCACCGACTTCTTCCGGATGAGCCTGCAGGGCACCGCGTTCGGCGGCCTTGAGTGGATGCAGTGGTGGACCTACTTCATGATGGCCTGGTGGGTCTCCTGGGGCGCCTTCGTCGGTGTCTTCCTGGCCCGGATCTCGCGTGGCCGCACCATCCGCGGCTTCATCATGGGCGTCCTGGTCGTCCCCAGCGTCGTGTTCTTCACCTGGTTCACGGTCTTCGGCGGCACAGCGATCCACATCGACATGTTCGAGAAGGGCGACATCGCCAAGCAGACCGCCGCCGACATCAACAGCGCGTTCTTCGCGACCCTCGACCACTATCCGCTCGCCGCGGTCACCTCGGTGATCGCCATCATCCTGGTCGTGATGTTCTTCGTCTCCGGCGCGGACGCCAACACCTATGTGCTGTCCATGATGACCTCGGACGGATCGCTCACGCCGCGCCGCTCGGTTCTCGTCCTGTGGGGCGTCCTCACCGGTGTCACCGCCGTCGTCCTCATGCTTGCCGGCGGACTGAACGCCCTTCAGAACACCGTCATCGTGACGTCGTTGCCCTTCCTCGTGATCATCGCCGGTCTGGCGGTGTCCTTCTGGAAGGAGCTGAACGCAGACAGAAAGGAGAAGACCGGTGTCGAACGCTGACGCCCGTCGTGGACTCATCGAGAAGACGTGGGCCGCGGCCTGGGGCGAGGGAGACGTCGACGCCCTCGACGAGCTGCTGAGCCCGGCCTACCTCCGACGCAGCCAGGACCCGCACCCGCAGGACCTGGAGGCATTCAAGGCCTCGATCGTCTCGACCAGGTCCGCCTTCCCGGACCTGGTGACGACCATCGACGACATCGTGATCGAGGGAGACCGGGCCGCGATCCGCTGGCACAGCACCGGAACCCACCGGAACTCGCTCCTGGGCGTCCCCGCCACCAAACGGCGGGTCGAGGTCAGCGGCGCCACCTTCGCCCGCTTCGAGAGCGACAGGATCGTCGAGGAGCACGTGACGTGGGATCCCCGGGCGCTGCTCGCGGCGCTGGGCGTCATCCGGGTGGGACAGGACTGACGATCAAGATGACAAGGAGCTCCTCCATGACCCCGCTCGCCTCGAAGCCCGACCTCGACCTGATGAAGCAGGTCAACCGGCAGTTCGTCACCGGCGTCACGGTCGTGACCGCGATGGACGGGGAGACCCCCAGGGGATTGGCCGTCAACGCGTTCTCGAGCATCTCGCTCGACCCCGCCACCGTGATGGTGTGCGTCCAGCGCACCTCGTCCACCCACGACTGTCTGTTCAGCGCGAGCCACCTCGCGATCAACATCCTGTCCACGGACCAGCTGGACGTCGTCGGTACGTTCGCGAGCAAGGCAACGGACAAGTTTGAGAAAGTGGCGTGGGAGAGCGGCCCGTTCGGCAGTCCGCTGATCGCTCGGAGCAGCGCGCAGATGGAGGTCGAGATCCGCGAGCGGCTGCAGGCCAGCACCCACACCGTGTTCATCTGCCGGGTGGTGCACGCCGTCGTGTCCGAGCGTCATCCGATGGTCTACAGCGCGGGTAAGTTCTTCGACGGCGGCGCGCTGGCACCGCTGGGATGACCGGCGGGTGGCTCGGGAGACGGAGGAGAGTTCGGTGAGTGGCGCGAAGAGCGAACCGAAGTGGGGGTCCCCCCGGCCGGCGGCCGGGGGAGGGTCGATGCAGGCCAGGGTGATCGCCGAAATGCGTCGGCGGATCATCAAGGGCGACATCGAGCCCGGGGCTCCGCTCTCCGAGCTCGCCCTCGCGGAGGAGTTCGGGGTCAGTCGTACGCCGGTCCGCGAAGCCCTCAAGCAGCTCCAGACCGAGGGGCTGGTCGAGATCCGGCCCCGCGTCGGGACGTTCGTCACCACCCCCTCCCGCCGTGAGATCACGGAACTCTTCGAGATGAAGGAACTCCTGGAGGGCGCGGCCGCCCGTCTGCTCGCCCGGCGCGGCCGCGTCGCGGAGATCGATCTGCTGGAGCGGAATCTGCGCGAGGCCGACGAGGCGGTGGCGCGGGACGACCGGGAGCGGTACGCGGAGTTGGTCCAGGAGTTCCACGACCTGCTCATCTCGGGTGCCGACAACAGCAAGTTGGAGGCCCACTACCGGATGCTGATGAACCAGTTGGCCTACTCCCGGCTGGTGAACACGTCGCTGAGCCAGCCGGGCCGCGCCCTGCAGTCGGACCGTGAACACCACCTCGTCCTGGAGCTGATCCTGGAGAAGGACGGCGACAGCGCCGAGCACGTGATGCGTGAGCACGTCAGAGCCAGCCGGCGCGCACTGCTGGCCGGGCTGCCCCTGAGCGGTTCGAACGAGAGGTTCGGCACGGCAGGTTCCTCATAAGGGTGATCACGGGGCCCACACGCAGTCCTGACGATGGATCAGGGCCGGGCACCGCCTCTCGGGGGGCGGCTCCCGGCCAGCAGCGCGCCAAGGGATACGTGGCAGGCGCCCTCGACCAGCGGCCACGCGACCTCGACGTCATCGCACGGCCTGCTTGAGGAGGGCGGTGACCAGCTTCGCCTCGGCCGCCCCGTCGGCGGCGGTGGGGGCCTGGACGGAGAGTACGAGGGGGCCGCTGGTTGCGGCTGAAGACCCGCGGTCCGATCACGCCGAGCGGTGCTGGAGCGAACTCCCACAACTCGTCCGAGATTACATCGGCACGAATAGCCGCCGAACAGCTGCCTGCTACCAGACAGAATTTCTTTTCGAGTCGGTTCTAGACGTCAATAGTCAAGGGATCCCCTTGAAGGAAAAGAACGTCGAGACG
>CBFGZZ010000272.1:0-12457 GCA_965653385.1 uncultured Streptomyces sp.
AAGGCCGCACCAACAGCAGCATGTCCCAGGTGTTCCTCGCCATCTTCCTGATCCTGCTCGTCGGCATCGCCATCGACCTGCTGATCTTCAGCCCGCTGGAGCGCAGGGTACTGCGGGGCCGGGGGCTGCTTGTCACCCGCTGAGCGTGCGGTGCCTGCCGCCGCATCACCGTCCGGTCAGCCGGGCGTGATCAGCACCGTGACCGTCCGGTTCCGCGCGACGCCCGCGTACGGCGCGTCCCGCTGATCCGCGCTCGCCGTCGTGAACGCCGTCAGGGGCCTGCCACTGGCGGCGCTCAACTCCCGTGCGGCGACGAGCGCCCGCCACAGGGCGAGGACGGAGCCGCCGCTGTCCGGGGCACCGGGGACGGTGGCGGTGTGGCCGAGGATCTCGACGTCGGCCCGCCGTCCCGCGAGGCGGCCACCGAGGACGGCCAGCCGGTCGGCGCCGACCGGGGTGAGCCGGTCGGCCTCGGAGAAGAGCCCGTCGGTGAAGGTGACTTCCACCGAGTCCGCGTGCGCGGCGGCGTCGACGCCCGGTGCGCGCAGTTCGCGGGCCAGCGCCGCCACCACGTCCGCGCGGCGGGCCGAAGCGCGGGCGCGCTCCTGTTCCTGCCGCGCCCGGTGTTCGGCTTCGAGGCGCCGGGCGAGTTGTTCCGCGCGGTCGGCCTGCGAGGGGGCCGGCCGCTCCGGTCGTCCGCTCGTGTCGTCGGTGAGGACGACCGTGCAGGCCGTGATGGCGGCCACCGCGCAGACCGCTGCGGCCAGTGCGGTACGGGTGCGGTGCCGGGCGAGCGCCGCGCGTGGGCCGCGTCGGCCGAGCCGGTCGAGCCTCGCCAGTCCCGCCGACGCGGCGGGGTCCTGCGGCCGTTGCTCCTGGACCCTTCGCCAGTACTCCGCCGCCCGGGCCGCCTCGCCCCGTTGGGCGTGTACGCGGGCGAGCAGGTCGAGTACGTCGTGATTGCCTGCCAGGGCGGGCTCGTCGGCCTCGTTCAGCAGCCGCAGCGCGCCGTCCAGGTCACCGGAGCGGGCGGCCGCCCGTGCGCGCGAGACGAGCAGGACGACCCTGAACTCGTCGGTGTGCCGGACCGGGGTGGGTGATGTGGGCACCGTCAACTCCTCTGCTCCGACCGGCTAGTTGACGCCACCGGACATCCGCTCGGCCTCCTCGGCGGCCCCCGGCGGCAGCAGTCGGCGCAACCGCTCGTTGACCCCGGCGAGGGCCCGGCGGTTCCCCGCGGCGACGGCCCGGCGGCCCTCCAGGATCGCGGCGTCCGCCTGGGCCCGGGAGAACATGTCGTCCCGCATCTCCACCAGCGCGTGGAAGACCACGTACTCCCACTGGTCGGTGCGGCGCAGGAGCTCGACGTGGAACTCGCCGGCCCGTTTGATGAGCCGCCGCAGGTCCGCCGGAGTGGCGTCGTCGCCGAGCGAGCCGGCCCGGTCGCGCATGTTCTGCAGTTCCCGACGGTCCGAGGGGCCGCCGCCGGTCTGTTCCATGACGTCCTCGCAGGAGCTGAGCAGATCCCACAGCTCGCGTTGCAGCCCGGGGATCTCGATGGCCTGCTCGATGTCGTCGAGCTGGGCCTCCACATCACGGATGCGCCGCTCGCTGGTGACGGCGGCACCGGTGTCGACGGCGGCCGCGTCGACCTCCTTGCGGAGCTGGGGGATGGTCTTCTGCTCGGCGAGGTCGGCCAGTTGCTCCCGCGCCTGGTCGGAGTACACCTCCTCGGCCTGGTCCTGCAGGAGACGTACCCGCTGTTCCAGGTCGTGCAGGCGGTCCACCAGCTCGTCGTGTTCCGGCGCCAGCAGCTCGGAGCGGTTGATCGTCGCCTCGAACTGCTGCTCCAGCAGGGGGATGTCGGCGGTGACGAGGACCTCCCGGTTGCTCGCCTGGATCTCGAAGGTCACCTCGACCTCGCTCTGGGCGGGCAGGTCGATGCGGATGTCGCGCGGGCGGATCTCGATGAGGCCGACGCGGGTGTTGCGGTCGGCCCGCCTGCGCTCCCCCTCCAGCAGCGGGATGCGGATGACGGCGTCGGGCTGGGCGCGGCGCAGCGGGATGGTCGTCCGGTAGGGCTTGGTGATCTGGGCCGGCAGGGTGGTGCCCTTGCGCAGCAGTGGGTCGAAGGAGCCGTCGGCCTTGCCGATGCCGAGGGTGCCGGTGAGCACCGCGTCGCCGGGGACGACGGCCGCGTGGGTGATGGAGAAGGTGTCGCCGGCCAGCTTCCGCCGGGTGCCGGAGGTGTCGGTGAGCTCCACGGTGAAGCGGGAGCGGGTGTCGGCGTCGATGGCCACCTCGGTGTAGAAGGTGCCGTCGGCGCCGATCTCGGTGAGCGGACCGCGGAACGGCGGCCGGCCGTCGGGATTGCTGAGGGTGACGGCGAACCTGGTCCAGTCGACCGCGCTGCCGCTGCTCACCTTGCCGGAGACGGGGATGCCGGTGGTGTCGACGGACTGCGCCGGATAGTGGAGTTCGATCGCGAACTCGCCCTGTGCCGCCTTCTGCGGCTTCCTCGGCAGCCGGACGGTGCGGGCGAACACGGCGGCTCCGCGCGCGACCACGGTGGTGGGGTCCTGGCTGTGGTCGAGGGGGATGCCGGGTCCTTCGACGGGGTCGGCGAGCAGTTCGCGCAGGCCCGGGCTGAGGGTCGCGCCGCCGACCAGGAGCAGCCGGTCGATGTGGTCGGGGCGCAGCGCGCTCTGGGCGAGGGCGTCGCGGCAGAGCCGGACGGCTCGGGTGTAGAAGGGAAGAGCCAGGTCGTCGAGGGCGCCGCGGGTCAGGACGTACTCGAAGGGCTCGATGCCGCCACTGCCGTCGTCCAGGTCGACGGAGATCTCGACGGAGTCCGTGCGGGACAGGGCGATCTTGGCGTTCTCCGCCTCCAGCTTGAGCTTGGCGAAGTTCTTGCGCCAGCGCGGGTTGTTGCGGGCGAAGTCGGCCAGGCCCAGGTCGCCGTGGACGGCGGGGGCCAGGAGGTCGTCGACGAGGGCCCAGTCGATGAGCTTGCCACCGAGGTACGGGTCGCCCGCGTGCTGGATCAGCTGCAGCTCGCCGTCGCGCTTGCTCATCAGTGCCGCGTCGAAGGTGCCGCCGCCCAGGTCGAACACCATCCAGTGGGCGGATTCGGAGGCGTCCTGCACGCCGTACGCGATCGCGGCGGCCGTCGGCTCCTGCACCAGCGGACACTGCTCACCGAGCCCGGCGAGGGCCGCGGCCGAGCTGGTGGCGTTGTTCTGGTTCAGGGCGAAGGAGGCCGGGACGGTGATCACGGCCGCCTCCGGCTGGTACCCGTACTCGTGCGCGGCGTCCTGCCGCAGGGACTTGAGCACCTCGGCGGAGAGTTCCTCGGGTGTCAGCGACGCGCCCGTGCGGTGGAAGAGCCGGTGCGCGCCGGCCGCTCCCATCTCCAGTTTGAACTCGGCGTACGCGTTGTCGGGATCGCTCTCCGTGCGCTCGCGGGCCCGCCTGCCCACGTGGATCACCCCCTCCTTGGGGATCCACACGGCGGAGGGTGTGAACTCCCAGCCGTCGTTGTTCTTGACGACCCGGACACCGTCGTCCTCCGCCACCGCGATGGCGCTGTTGGTGGTGCCGAGGTCGATGCCGAAGTCGATGGTCTCGCGCATGGGTCGGTCTCCTTGGTCGTTCAGGTGCCGAGGGCCGGGGGCTGCTCGGGGGCCTGGGTCCGTTGGGTGGCCGGCTCGGGTTCGGCGGCCGGTGTGTGTTCGGGTGCGGGCCTGCCGACGATGACCTGGCCCATCTGGATGCGTTCACCGCGGAAGTAGACCGACGGTCGTACGGTCTCCAGCACGACCTCGCGGTCCAGTCCCGGCTCGTCCTGGAACACCAGTGCCTCCAGGGACTGACCGGAGTCGAAGGGCATGCCGTCGTGCTCCTGGATCTCCAGTCCGTCGTCGGCGAGCGCCTGGCGGCTCGCGTGGACCTGGCGGCGCACCTGTCGCAGGTCGGCCGCCGAGAGGGAGCCGGTCTGCCGGTCGAGCTTGCGCAGGGCGCGCCAGATACCGACGGCGGCCCCGAGCAGCGCGTCGGTTCCGGCGCCCCGCGGGGTGCGGGCCTGCTCCGCGAGGGCCTCGGCCGCCGCCACCTCGTCGAGCACCGCGGCGACCCACTCGGCCTGGGCGGGGTCCAGCGGCGGGCGGGGGATGCGGAACTGCGGGGGATGCCGCAACTGGCGCAGGAGGTCCCGCACTTGGGGAGCCACCGGGCGATGCATGGGTTCCTCCTTCTGTGCCGTCCTCATGGCACCGGTGACTCAGCTGTTGACCAGATAGGCGATCAGGGCGGGAAGCACCATGAGGAGCAGGACGAGCAGACAGCCCAGCCGCAGGCCGCCCCACACATCGCCGGAGCCCCCGGCCTCGACGGTCCGGGCGTGCTGCCCGAACTGGGAGTGAATGGCGTCCCAGTTCGCCTCGATTCCCTGGATGTCGCGGTCCGGGGCGATCTCGTACGCCGCCTCCGTGAGCTCGACCATGGTCTGCCGCTGCTCGGCGGTCGGCCTCCTGTGCAGGTGGTGGTCCGCGAGGGCCACCGCGAGGTTGTTCAGGCCCACGGCGACGACGTGCGCGACCTCCTCGTACCGCCACTCCGAGACGAACGCCCGGAACTCCCCGAGGCGTTCGAACGTGGGCAGGACCTGCTCGCGCAGGGTCAGGGCGGCGTCGCCGTACCGTCCGGCTTCCTGTTGACGCTTGGCGGACAGCAGACCTTCGGTGATCTGCTCGACCGTGTCCTCCACGGTCTCCTCGAACAGTGGGGTGAAGAGCCCCGCGAACACCTCGTGTTCGGACCAGGCCGCGCAGACTCCCGCGAGCCGGGGCCGGAAGTCCGCGTCGGCGGCGAGTTCCCTGAGCGGGGAGACGAGCAGAGGGGGCAGCGCGGCGAGGAAGTCGTCCGCGGTGTGCTCGCCCAGCCGGGGATCGTCCAGGTCCTCGATCCGGTGGGCGATGTGCTGCCGGAACTCCGGGCGTCCCAGCAGCAGTCCCCAGCCGCCGGCCGCGCCCCGCCACAGGGTGTCCCGCCCCTCCGCGGTGACGCTGCCGCGGCCGGCCTCCGCCTCCAGCGCCATGGCGTGGAAGCGCACCGCGTCGTCGTGCTCCTCGTGCAGGGCGCGGGGGCAGCCGCACTTCAGGTCGGCGTCGCCCCACCGCCACAGCAACTCGTCCACCAGCCGTCGCCGCGGGTCCTGGAACTCCTCGAACGCGGCCCGGACCTCCTCCTTGCGGGGGCCGCCCACGAGCGGCGAGTCCGGGTCCGGGGGCAGCGTGTCCCGCACCGCGAGCCGCGCCTCCAGCCGCTGTCGGTGCTGCCGTACGGCCCGTCCTCGCGCGTTCGCCGGGAGACCCGTGACGGCGAAGGCGTTGTCGCGGTACAGCCGCACCCCGGCCAGGTCGGTGCAGCGGGACAGGCTGCCGGTGCCGCTCCGAGCGGCGGACGGTGCACCCGCCCGGCCGCCCGTTGTCGTCTTGTCCATCGCCTCTCCATACGTCCGCTGTCCATACGTCCGCTGCCCGTACGTCCGCCGCTGGTGCGGCCGCACCTCGTGCGCCGGGCCCCTCACATGACCACCCCCCGGCGCCACGTCATCAGCCGCGCCAGGTGCCGCTCCCTCAGCCGGGGGTGGCGGCTGAGGGCCTCTTCCAGCTGGTTGGCGGCATCGGACAGCCGGCCCGGCATCCGGGAGAGCGCGATGGCCGCCCGCACCAGTTCCTCGACGGACCGCTCCACCACCGCGGGCCCCTGCCGGGGCGACCGCTGCCCCTGTGAGGGCCGCAGGGTCTGCGCGCGTTCGGCTACCGCCCGGGCCGTGGCGGGCCGGTCCGTCGGGTCGGTGCGCAGCATGTCCAGGACGAGCGTGTCCAGGGCGGGCCCGACCTCGTCGTTGAAGGAGCTCGGCGGCGGCAGCGGACGGCTGAACCGCTCCAGCGAGAAGGACTGCACCGGGTCGCCGCCGTCGTACGGGAAGTGGTCGGTGAGCAGGAAATACGCGATGGTGCCGAGCGCCCAGACGTCTCCGGCGCACGAGTAGCCCGTGCCCCGGCGCAGCACCTCCGGCGGCATGTAGGCGACCGTCCCCTGAGCGCTGGCCGCCCTGGTCCCCGGGTCGGTCTCCTTGGCCAGCCCGAAGTCGCTGACCTTCACCCGCAGTCCTGACTCGTCGTAGGTGATGAGCACGTTCGCCAGCGACAGATCGCGGTGCACGATGGGGTGCTGCCGCTCGTGGGCGACGGCGAGTCCATCGGCGGCCTGCCGCAGCACGGCCGTGGCCTCACCGACCGGTACGGCGCCCGAGTGCGAGGCGATCAGCCGCTCCAGGCTGCCGCCGGCCACGTACTCCATGGTGATGTAGCCGCGCACCCCCTCGGAGGTCTGCACGGTGCCCGCGTCGAAGACCCGGATGATGTTGGGGTGCCCCAGGGTGGAGAGGATGCGGGCCTCGTCGAACATCCGGGAGGTCGCGGCCAGCGAGGCCACGTGTTTGAAGAGCTTCAGCGCCTGCCAGCCGAGGATGTGGTGCCGTACCCGGTACACCTCGGCGAAGGCGCCCTCGCCGAGCCTGCGGTCCACGACGAGTGCGGAGTTGATCCGCTGCCCACGGGTCAGCAGTGCCCTCCCCGCGCCCGTCGTGTCCCCCGTCATCCACCGCCCCTTCCGTCCCCTGAGGTCACCTCACCGTGCCACGCACCGCCCGGGACCCCTCCCGGACGCCGTCGGCCGGTCAGGAGTGGGTGACCTTGATGCGGGAGATGCGGACCTCGCCGTGGTTGTCGTCGGTGCACGGCTCGGAGTTGTCGCAGTTGGCCTGCGTGTAGGCGCCCGCCTTGAAGTAGTTGGTGTCGCCGTCGTGGGAGACCGTGGTCTCCAGGCGGCCGTTGTAGTAGGCGTCGATCTCCCCGTCCCGGGCCACGAACCGGGCTTCGAACTCGGTGCCGAGTTCGTAGTCGTCGGTGACGAGGTGGGCGTGCCGGTCGTCGCCGTCGGTGATGTAGAGGCTGCTGCCTTCGAGCCGGAAGACGGTGACGTCGTCGTCCCCGCCGTGGACCTGCGCGCCGACCAGGTACGGCCGTTCCTCGGGCAGGGCCGTGAACGCCTCGCGGACCACGAGGGTGTGGGTGCCGTCGGTGGTGGACCACTCGGCCTCGTCCGCGCCGTCGTCGGTCATCTCCCGCAGTTCGGCGCGCGGATAGCTGGAACCTCCGGTCGTCACGCCGTTGACGGCGGCCCGGAACCGCACCGCGTCACAGCCGGCCTCCGCCCGGAACCAGGGGGCGGCGGAAAAGGTCGCCAGCTCGGGCTGGGTGATCTCGGTGGGGTCCTCGTCCTCGCCGGTGGGCAGCGTCAGCTTCCAGTTCGTCAGATCGAGGACGTCGGCGGGGTGGGCGCACCGGGCGGCGGCCCGCTGCGGGGTCTGCGCGCCGGCGTGTGTGGACAGGGTGAGCGTGGCGGTCGAGACGGCCGCGGTCAGACCGGCCAACACGAGGGTCCGGGTGCTGGGCATGGAGAAGTGCCTTCCTGTCGGGGGCGCCTGGGGGTGCTTGAAAAGTCCTGCGTGGTTCGGGCCGCGCGTACGGTACGCGCGATCGCCGGGACCCCTCCCGGAAATCGTGGGACCCCCTCCCGGCACCGGTGGTCTCACCGCATCCGCACATACGGGATGCCTGCGCATGCGTGCGACTGATGAAGGCTCTGGGTAGACACTGCGTACGGTCCGCCCCACGCGTTAGGTTCGATGCGATCCACGCGTGCGGCTCCGGGCCGTGTGCGTCCGGGAATCGACCGAGGGGGAAGATCCGTGCGTTCCGGGGACGAGTTCGCCGACCGCTATGTCCTCAAGGAGGTCATCGGCGCGAACCGGGGCGGCGATGTGTGGCTGGCCCACGACACGGTGGTGGGCCAGGACGTCGCCCTCAAACCCGAACGGACGGACGGCGAGGGCGAGACCGCCGTGCGCCGGCTGCTGGGCGAGCCGCGCGCCATGGCCAAGTTCCGCGACCATCCGCACGTCGTGACCCTGTTCGACGTCATCCCGGCGTCCGAGGAGGGCGACGGCCCAAAGACGTACTGGTTCGTCATGGAGTACGTCCCCGGCGGCGGCCTGGACCGGCAGCCGACGGTCTCTCCCGTGCGGGCGGCCCGGATCGGGGCCGAGCTCGCCGACGCGCTGGCCGCCCTGCACGAGGCGGGCATCGTCCACTGCGACGTCAAGCCCGCCAACATCGGGCTCACCCGGCACGGGACCGCGAAGTTACTGGACTTCGGTGCCGCCTACCGGGTCGGCGGCACCGAGACCGTCACCGTCAACGGCCCGTTCAGCTTCACCCCCGACTACGCCGCCCCCGAGTTGGCCCGGGGCAACGTCCCGCGGCCCGCCTCCGACGTGTTCTGTCTGGCGGCCACCCTCTGTGCGCTGGTCACCGGCGCGCCGCCGCGCGGTGGCGCCCCCGTGGACGACGCCGCCCCGGCCGGGACGGGGACCGAGGAGGAGGCCGAGCGTCTGCGGTACTGGAAGGCCGAGCAGGGTGTCGTCGAGCTGGACGCCGCCTCCGTCGGCCCGCTGTACCCGGTGCTCACCTCCATGCTGCGCCGCGATCCCCGGCAACGCCCCGAGGCCGCCGAGGTCAAGCGGCTCCTGGAGGAGGTCGCCGGGTCCGGGCCGGCGCCCTCACGGGACCCGGGCACCACCAGCCCCGTCAGCGGGCGCCGGCGATGGCGCCGCCGGCCGCAGCTGGTCGCCGCGGCACTCGGCGTGAGCGCCGCACTGGCCCTGGGGCTCGTCGCCCTGCCGGACGGCGACGACGACGGCAAGGCCGCTCCGCAGCCAGGACCGAGCCGGAGCCGGCTCGGCGGGAACGCCCCGGACGGTGGGACGCGGGCCCTGATCGGCGACCCGCACACGGCCGACGTGTGCGCCCTGGCCGACCCCGCCGCCTTCGAGCAGTTCGGCGACGGGGAGATCCGGGTGGACGTCGACTACGGGAACTTCGACCGCTGCGACGTGCTCGTGGGTGTCGACGACAAGACCCGTATCGACGTGTCGGTGAGCCTGCGCAAGGGCTCGGCGCCCGAGGGCTCGAAGCCCTCCAGTACCGTCGGACGGATCGGCATCCGCGAGGAGCAGGCCGAGAACGACGAGTGCAAGCTGCTGCTGACGGCCGACGGCGGCAACGGTGACACCCTGGTCGGGGTCCGCGTCAACATGGGCAAGGGCTCCCTGTTCGGCGGCACCGCGGCCCTGTGCGCGGTCGCGGACAAGGCCGCCCGGGGTGCGGCCCAGGTCCTCGACCGGGGCCCGCTCCAGCGGCGTTCGCCCGCCTACCCGCGCACCTCGCTGGCCTGGCGGAACGCCTGCGAACTGCTCGACGCCAAGGCGCTGTCCGCCGTGCCCGGGATCGAGGTCGACGTGCCGGAGGTCGGCATCGCGGACTGGAGCTGCGAGTGGTCGAGCGACGTCGACGAACTGGACGCGGAGGTGAGCTTCTTCCGCGACCAGCCCAAGTCGGCCGAGGAGGGCACGGCCCTCAGTCTCAGCGGACATCGCACCGTGATCGAGAAGGGCGACGACGCGGACACCTGCTCGGCGTTCGTGGAGTACCGCAGGTACAGCGGCCAGGACGCCGAGACCGCCGTCGAGATGGTGCGTCTGGAGGTCGGTGGGCAGCAGCCCACGGACAAGCTCTGCGGGATGGTCAGGGACCTCGCGGCCTCCGCCGCCGGCAGACTGGGCGGCTGAGGACTCAGGGCGCGGAGTCGGGCCAGGCCGCGTCGTCCTCCATCAGGTCGAGGTCCGGCGGTACGAGCGTCGTGGACTCCACCAGGCCCTTGATCAGGTTGTGCAGCAGGCTGTTGTCACCGGGGCGGCCCTGCGACTTGTCGTGGATCAGCGGGTACCGGAAGCCGGTGCGGTCCAGCCGGTGGCGTACGGCCTCGATGCGGTGCTCGATCCTGCGCTCCGTCCACTTCGCGTCCGGACGGAGGTAGGCGAGCTGCTTGGCTGCCGTGGCGTACGACAGGGGGCGCGGGTCCTCCTCGTACAGCAGGTAGCGCTGGCCGAGGACGACCAGCAGCAGCCGTTCGTCGTCGTTGAGCGCCCAGGTCTCCGGCCGGATGGTCTCGGCGCGCCGCCGCGAGAGGGGTCCCTGGTCGTCGTGGCCCGCCACGTACAGCTCCACCAGGTGCTCGCGGTAGCCGGACCCCTTCACGAACAGCGGGGTGTAGCCGGTGTCGAGCGGCATCGGCTCGGTGCTGAGGTGCATCATCCGGCCGCGCGGCAGCCGGACGAGCTGCTGCCCGGTGTTCCGTAGCCACCACAGCCCTTGACGGTACGTCAACTCACCGTGCCGTCGGCTCACCCGCAGGTCGTCCACGCCGACTCCCAGGTCAACGTCCGGTTTCTCGCCGCGCCCGAAGCGGACCGTGAGCCCCGGGCGGGGCGGCGCGCTGAGTTCCCCGGTGACCGTCCGGGCGTGCAGGGTCCCGGGCGTGGTGGGCGCGACACCACGCGCGAGGCTGGCGGAGAGGGTCATCGCGGATCTCCTCGGGGCGTGGGCTCGTCGGGCGGTACCCGCATGATGCGCCTCCACCCACGGGAGGGGTCCCGGGAACCCCGGGGGGCGACGGTCGGAAGCAGCAGGAAACGACCAAGGGCCTCGTCTCACGCGGTGTGAGACGAGGCCCCGATCCGGACAGACAGTCCATCGAACTGTCGGGACGACAGGATTTGAACCTGCGACCCCTTGACCCCCAGTCAAGTGCGCTACCAAGCTGCGCCACGTCCCGGCGCGCATCCCACGGCGAACCGCGTGATCACGCAGGTCAACCCTACCGCATACACACCCCGCCTCGACCGCCGCGACCCCTTGACTCATAGTTGTCGACGCCTACAATTGCGGAACTCAATCAGATCTCGTGGCGGGACGCCGGGGGGAAGCCCACGGCCCGCGAACCGATCGGAGCCACATGACCCTCCTGGCCCGGCCCGCGGTGGCGGCCTTCATCGCCAAGGCGATGCAACGTGCGACCGCCATGGCGGACCGGCGGACCGGCGGCCGGGGCTCCGCCGCCGCTTCACACGCCCGGTTCCCGGAATTCCCGCGAAAGGTGCGGGAGTTGACGATTCCCACGTCGATCGCCCCGGCCCGGGCCACCGTGTATCTGCCCGCGAACGACGAGCCCGCTCCCCCGGTGCACGTCAACTTCCACGGCGGCGGCTACGTCATGGCGCTGACCGAGCTGGACGACCCGCTGTGCCGCTTCCTGGCCGCCGAGGCCGGCGTGGTCGTGGTCAACGTGGACTATGTCGTCGCCCCGCAGCATCCGTTCCCGGCGCCGCCCCGACAGGCGTACGACGTCGTCCGGTGGGTCGCGGAGCACGGCTCCGAGGAGGGCTGGGACGGCGGGCGGCTCACCGTGGGCGGGCAGAGCGCCGGGGGCGGACTGGCGGCGGCCGTGGCGCGACAGGCCCTTGAGGAGGGCGAGCCCGCCGTCGCACTCCAGGTGCTGCACTATCCGCCGCTCGACCTGGCGACCCACGCCCGGGACAAGCGGGCCGCCATCGCCAGGCCGATGCTGCGCCCCTGGATGGCCGACGTCTTCGACACGTCGTACGTCCCGGACGCGCGCCGGCGCGTTGACCGGCTCGTCTCCCCCGCGCACCCTTCGGACACCGCGGACCTGAAGGGCATCGCGCCCGCCCTGGTGGTCACCGCCGAGTTCGACCTGCTGCGGGCCGAGGGCGAGCGGTACGCCGAGCGGCTCCGGGGCGCGGGGGCACTGGTCGACCACCATGAGGTGCGCGGCGCCGACCACGGGTACGACGGGCAGGACGACGGCAAGGCCCGCGAGGTCTACGCCCTGATCGCCCGGCGGATACGGGAGGCGACGGGCGCCGCCTGAACGCCGGACGCCCGGACACCGTGTCGCCCTGTTCGCCGGCGTACATCCCTTCGCCGGTCCCTCACCTGTTCCGCACCATCGGCGAGGGCTCGCTGGGCACGTTGTGGGTGTAATCCTCCGGGCACGTCACCCGGACGTGCGTCGAGACCGGCCGGACGGTCGAACTCCTGTCGGCGGAGGCCCAGACGGGCTGAACCGGCGGGGCGGACGCCGAAGTGCTCCTGGCGCACCTCCCGGGGCTCCAGGACATCCCCGCGACGAACCCCGCCATCAGCAGGGTCACCGCCGCGACCACCCACCACGGCAGTCCTGCCTTCGCCATGAACGCGACGACAGCCACCAGTGCGAGAAATGCCGTCACGTCCTGATCCCCCATCAACTGTGAACACACCTGCCCCCGACGTCACGAGAGCCGCCCTGCAGCACTACGGGCATATGACGCAACAATACGCGAGACCGTCGTATAACCCAGTTCGGTTCATCTGTACATATGGTTCGTCTGTACATATGACGGGCGTCGCTCGCCGCAGGCGCTGCG
>CBFGZZ010000273.1:0-12430 GCA_965653385.1 uncultured Streptomyces sp.
GGTAGGGGCGGCGGGGGCGAAGGAACGTCAGTCGGGGGTCGCCGTGCGGGTTGCGATGCCGTGGAAATGTACGGTCATCGCCCGCTGCGCCCCCTGCACGTCCCGCGCACGCAACGCGGTCACGATGTCACGGTGCCAACGGGCGGTCAGCGCGGGAGACGGATCCTCGGGGCGCCCCCGGGCGCCGTTGACCCGCCGGAACACCGTCCAGAACGCGGCCAGCAGCTGCGGCACGAGATCGTTCCCGAGCGAGGCGTACAGCAGCTCATGGAACTCACGGTCCAGGTCGGGAAAGGGCCGCCCCGCACGCCCCGCGACCTCCATCCGCGACACCACCGCCTCCAGCCGATCCAGCTCGACCTCTGTCACGGTCGCCGCCACCCGCCGGATCAGCCCCTCCTCCAGCACCTCCCGCACCTGAAGGATCTCGGCCAGCGCCCCCGAGTCGTCGCGGTCGTGCCGGACCAGCGTGCGAAAGGTCAGCCCGTCGATCAGCGGCGTGAGGGAGGCCTGGCCGACATACGTCCCGTAACCGTGCCGGATCTCCACGATGTCGAGGGCCTGGAGGGCCTTGAGCGCCTCGCGGACGGAGTTGCGGCTGACGCCGAGGTCGTCCATGAGCTCGGCCTCGGTGGGCAGCAGCGCGCCCGCCTGGAGCCGGCGGTCGATGATCAGCTGCATGACCTGGCGCTGGATCCGGCTGTTCCTGGACTCCGGCTCCTCGGACGTACGACTGTTCCTGGGCTGCCCGGGCATGCGGCGCATCGTACGCGCACCTGGACGTCCCACGTCCCATGTCCGCGGTTCGCCGACCTGACAGGGGGTCAACTCGCGCCATTTCACAGCACCATTGGTCCGACCTGTGGCAGATGCGCCATTCGTGTGAGATCCCTTGACCGCCCCCATCACCCCACCTATGGTCGCGCTGACCGGGAGGACGTAGGACGTCGTATCTCCTCACCGGGGCACGACGCATCCAACGCATCCCTCGTATCCCTCGCTGGAGGACCCGTGCGCGACGTGACCCACGACGTGCCGGCGCTGCACCGCCGGTCGTTCCTGAAGTACACCGGCGCGCTGGGCGCGGCCGCCGCCGTCTCCGCGTCGTTGTCGGCCTGTTCGTCGGGGCCTCAGTCCACGAACGAGACCGGCGAGGGCGGTGGCCGGGACAGGACGCTGACCGCGGTGATCGGCTACGGCAACGACGGCAGCTGGGACCCCACCCAGACGGCGTCCGCGTTCTGCATGGCCGCCAACAACCACATCTACGAGGGGCTGCTGGACACCGACCCGATCTCCCGGGAGCCGTACGCCGCCCTCGCCACCCAGGTGCCGGCCGACCCGAACGCCACCACCTGGAAGTTCACCCTGCGCGCGGGGGCGAAGTTCCACGACGGGAAGCCCGTCACCGCCGATGACGTGGTCTTCGTCTTCGACCGGATCCTCGACCCGGACACCCAGACCCTCGCCAAGGGGTTCTTCGCCAGCTGGCTGAAGGAAGTACGCAAGGTCGACGCGCAGAACGTCGAGCTGGTGCTCAAGTTCCCCTTCCCGGACGGGCTTTCACGGCTCACCCTCGCCAAGATCATGCCGAAGCACGTGTTCTCCCAGCCGGGTGCCTGGGAGGACGCCATCAAAGGCAGGGCGATCGGCTCGGGGCCGTACCGGCAGACCGCGCACCATCCGAAGTCCAACACGACTTTCGAGGCGTTCGCCGACTACAACGGCCCGCGCAAGCCCGCCTTCAGGAAGATGAACTGGCTGACGATCGTGGACGCGGCGCCGCGCGTGGCCCGGATCTCCGGGGCGAGTGCGGGTGCGGAGATCGCCGACAACATCCCGTACGCCAACATCCAGCAGCTGGAGAGCGGCGGGCTCACCGTCGCCGGCGGTGCCGGGATGAACAACCTGTTCCTGATGTTCAACACCAACCACAAGCCGTTCGACGACGTCCGTGTCCGTCAGGCCCTGCACTACGCCATCGACACCGGCAAGATGATCGAGGTGGCTCTCAAGGGGCATGGGAAGGCGTCGAGCTCCTTCCTCAACGAGGGCAACCCCAGCTACCGGCGCGCGAAGACGGTCTACGACTACGACCCCGACAAGGCGAAGGCGCTGCTGAAGGCGGCCGGGGTCAGCGGTCTCGAGATCGAGATCCTGGCCGTGAACGTGAGCTGGATCGTGGACTGTCTGCCGACCGTCAAGGCGTCCTGGGACGCCGTCGGGGTCAGGACGACCCTGTCCCCGCAGGAGACGACCGCCGTCTTCACCAAGATGGACCAGAAGCAGGACTACCAGGTCGTCGCCGCCGCCTCGAACCCCAACCAGTTCGGCCTCGACGCCGACCTGATCATGCACTACAACTACGGCCCCGAGAACCTGTGGATGCAGTACACGCGCTGGGCCGACGACTCCGTCGCCAAGGCACTGTTCAAGGACATGGACCGGGCGACACGGGAGCCGGACGCCGAGAAGAAGAAGACGATGGTCCAGGACTACATCGACATCGTCGCCGAGCAGGCGGTGCTCTACCCGGTCGTCCACAACGAGCTGATGACGGCCTGGAACCCCAAGCAGCTCAGCGGGATAAGGGCACAGCCGTATCCCGGTATCAACCTCCTCCAGGCCAAGTGGGCCTAGGAGCCGGTCCGTGATCGCCGTCGTCAGGATCCTGGCCCGCCGTGTCGCCCTGCTCGTGCCGCTGATGCTCGGCATCGTGCTGTTCGTGTTCCTGGTCATGCGCTTCTCGGACGTCGACCCGGCGTCCGCGTTCTTCCAGGGCGCCAACCCCACCCCCCAGCAGCTGCACGACTTCCGCGAGGAGAACGGTCTGCTGGATCCCCTCCCCGTCCGCTACGTCGCCTTCATCGGCGACCTGCTCCACGGCGACATGGGCATCAGCGCCCTGACCCGGGCACCGGTCGTCGACCAGGTCATGACCGCGCTGCCGCTGACGCTCCAGCTCACCTTCCTGGGCCTCGGCATCGCGGTCGTACTGTCGCTGCTGGGCGGCGTGACGGCGGCCATCTACCGCGACCGTCTGCCCGACCAGGTCATCCGCGTCGTCTCCCTGACCGGGGTCGCCGCCCCCGGCTTCTGGCTGGCGCTGCTGATGATCCAGTACCTGGCCGTCGACCTCGGCTGGTTCCCGACCGGCGGCTACATCAACCCGGCGGACTCCTTCACCGGCTGGCTGAAGACCATGACCCTGCCCGCCCTCGCGCTGTCCCTGCCGGTGGCGGCACAGCTGACCAGGATCGTGCGGACGGCGGTGGTGGAGGAGCTCGACAAGGACTACGTCCGCACGGCGATCGGCAGCGGGCTGCCGCCGCGCGTGGTCGTCGGCCGCAACGTCCTGCGGAACGCCCTCATCAACCCGCTCACCGTCCTCGGGCTGCGCGTCGGCTATCTGCTGGGCGGCGCCGTGGTCATCGAGACGATCTTCTCCCTGCCCGGGATGGGGAAGCTGATGATCGACGCGGTGAAGAACGGTGACCCCGCGGTCGTCCAGGGCGTCGTGCTCACCACGGCGACCGGCTTCGTCGTCGTCAACCTCGTCATCGACATTCTGTATCTGCTGGTCAACCCGCGCCTGCGGGAGGCGACATGACGTTCAACCGGAGGCGTCTGGCCGACGCCCTGTCCCGGCCCGGCATCCGGCTGCGCGGCCGGCGCCGGCTGCCGCTGCTGTCGAAGGTGGCCGTCTGCTTCCTGACGGTCGTGGTCCTGCTGGCGCTGTTCGCCCCGCTCCTCGCTCCGCACGACCCGCTGGACCAGCAGCCGCCCGTCGGCGGCACCGGGCATCCGTCCGCCGACCACTGGATGGGCCAGGACAGCCTCGGCCGGGACATCCTCAGCCGGCTGATGTACGGCGCCCGCTGGTCGCTGGCGATCGGGCTCGGCGCGACCGGGCTCGCACTGGTCGTGGGCGCGCTGATCGGGGCCGTCGCGGCGACCTCCCGCAAGGCGGTCGACGAGACGCTGATGCGCTGCCTGGACGTGGTGATGGCGTTCCCGGGCATCGCGCTGGCCGCGGTGCTCGTGGCCGTGTTCGGCGGTGGGATCACCGTCCTGATCTGCGCCATCGCCTTCCTCTTCACACCGCCCGTGGCGAGGGTCGTCCGGGCGAACGTCCTCGACCAGTACGGCGAGGACTACGTCACGGCGGAACGGGTCATCGGCGCCCGCACGCCCCACATCGTCATCAAACACGTGGCGATCAACTGCGCCGCGCCCGTGCTGGTGTTCTGCACGGTCCAGGTGGCGGAGGCGATCGTCTTCGAGGCGTCGCTGTCCTTCATCGGCGCGGGCGTACGGCCGCCGGACCCGTCGTGGGGCAGTGTCATCGCCGACGGCAAGAACATGGTGCTGACCGGCGGCTGGTGGGCGACCGTCTTCCCCGGCCTGCTGATGCTGGTGACGGTGCTCTCGCTGAACATCCTCTCCGAGGGGGTGTCGGACGCGTGGGCGGCGCCCTCGGCGCGCGAGGTCGACGTACGGGACTCAGCGGACCGGCTGGAGGCGCCGGAGCCGGGCAGCGGTGAGGTGCTGCGGCTGCCGGGGCTGCCGGAGGCGGCGGCGCGGCTGCGGTCCCGGGCCCGGCCCCTGCCGCGGGGGCGGCTGCCGGTGCTCGCGGTCGAGAACCTGGCGATCGGGTTCGAGGGCCGCCATGGCGGCGTGGACATCGTCGACGGGATCAGCTTCGAGGTGCGGCCCGGTGAGGTACTGGGGCTGGTCGGCGAGTCGGGCTGCGGGAAGTCGCTGACCGCGCTCGCGGTGATGGGTCTGGAACCGAAGGGTGCCCGGGTGCGCGGCCATGTCCGCTTCGACCAGCGGCAGTTGGTGGGCGAGCCGATGCGCGTGCGCCGCAAGCTGCTGGGCCACGAGATGGCGATGATCTACCAGGACGCCCTGTCGTCCCTGAACCCGGCGATGACGATCCGCTCCCAGCTGGGGCAGGTCGTACGCCGAGGAGGCCGCCGTACCCCGCACGAGCTCCTGACGATGGTCGGCCTGGACCCCGACCGCACCCTGCGCAGCTACCCGCACGAACTCTCCGGCGGCCAGCGCCAGCGCGTCCTCATCGCCATGGCCCTGTCCCGCGACCCCAAGCTGATCGTGGCCGACGAGCCGACGACCGCGCTGGACGTCACCGTGCAGGCGCAGATCATAGAGCTGCTGCTGAGGCTGCGGGAGGAGCTGGGCTTCGCCCTGATCCTCGTCTCGCACGACCTCGCGCTGGTCGCGGACGTCACCGACCGGGTGATCGTGATGTACGGCGGGCAGATCGTGGAGACGGGCGTGACCGCGGACCTGGTGGAGTCCCCGGCGCACCACTACACGCGCGGCCTGCTGGGCAGCGTGCTGTCCCTGGAGTCGGCCCAGGAACGGATGACGCAGATCAAGGGCGTCGTCCCCTCCCCCGCGGACTTCCCGGCGGGCTGCCGCTTCGCCGACCGCTGCCCGCTGGCGAGCGAGGTGTGCCGCACGACGGCCCCCGTTCTTACCGGCCCGCCGACCCACACGGCGGCCTGCCACCACCCGGCGATCGCCCTGGCGCCGACGGATCGCTCCGAAAGCGGGGTCGTCCAGTGAACGCGCTCGTGGAGCTGTCCGACGCGCACGTCGTGCACAAGGCCCGCAGCGGCGGGCTGTTCACCCGGGACAAGGTGTACGCCCTGACCGGCGCCGATCTCACCATCGCGGCCGGCGAGACGGTGGGCGTGGTCGGCGAGTCGGGGTGCGGCAAGTCGACGCTGGCGAAGGTGCTGGTGGGGGTGGAGCGGCCGACGGCCGGAACGGTGTCCCTGCGGGGCCGGGACCTGTGGGCGATGAGCCCGGCCGAACGCAGGACGGCGGTCGGCGCCGGAACCGGGATGATCTTCCAGGACCCGGCGACCGCGCTGAACCGCCGCCTGACGATCCGGCAGATCATGCGGGACCCGCTGGACGTGCACGACCGCGGGACGCGAGCCCAGCGCGAGGAGCGGGTACGGGAGTTGATGGCCCTGGTCGGCCTGCCCCGCGCCCTCACCGACGCGTTGCCCGGTCAGCTGTCGGGCGGTCAGCGCCAGCGCGTCGCCATCGCCCGGGCGCTGGCCCTGGACCCCGATCTGGTGGTGGCGGACGAGCCGACGAGCGCGCTGGACGTGTCGGTGCGCGCCCAGATCCTGAACCTCCTCCTCGACCTGAAGGAACGGCTGGGCCTGGCCCTGGTGTTCGTCTCGCACGACATCCAGACGGTACGCCGGATGAGTGACCGGGTGATCACGATGTACCTGGGCCGGATCGTCGAGGAGGCCCCGGCGGACGGTGTCACCGACGGCTCCCGGCACCCGTACACCCGTGCCCTGTTCTCCGCGACCCCCGGCCTGCTGGACCCGATCGACCCGATCCCGCTGGTCGGCCCGGTCCCGTCGGCGACCCGGCCGCCGAGCGGGTGCCCCTTCCGGACGCGCTGCTGGAAGGCGGACGAGGTGTGTGCGCGGGAGATGCCGGACTTCACGGCCGCGTCGAGCCCGGAGCACCGTTTCAGGTGCCACCATCCGGTGGAGGAGGACGAGGCCACCCGCGACCTCGTACGACAGAGCAACCTTGCCAAGGAGCCCTGATGACGTTCCCCACCCCGCTCACCGGTGTCGTCCCGCCCGTCTGCACTCCCCTGACACCGGACCGCGAGGTGGACGTCCCGTCCCTGCTCAGGCTGGTCGACCACCTGGTGCAGGGCGGGGTGCAGGGCCTGTTCGTGCTGGGCTCGACGTCGGAGGTGGCGTATCTGACGGACCGCCAGCGCAAGTTGGTGGTGGAGTCGGTGACCGGGCATGTGGCCGGTCGGCTGCCCGTCCTGGCCGGTGTGATCGACATGACGACCCCGAGGGTCCTGGACCGTGTACGGGACGTCACGGACGCGGGTGCCGACGCCGTGGTCGCGACAGCCCCCTTCTACGCCCGCACCCACCCCGCCGAGATCGCCCGCCACTACCGCCTGATCGCGGCCGCCTCCCCGGTGCCGGTGGTCGCGTACGACATCCCGTCCGCCGTCCACACCAAGCTCCCCGCCGAAGTCGTCCTCGACCTGGCAGCCGAGGGCGCCCTGGCGGGCCTGAAGGACTCCAGCGGCGACCTCGCCGGCTTCCGTGAGGTCGTCGTCGGCGCCCGCGGCCGTCCCGACATCAAGGACTTCAGCGTGCTGACCGGCTCCGAGCTCATCGTCGACGCGGCACTGGAGGTGGGCGCGGACGGGGCGGTGCCGGGGCTGGCCAACGTCGACCCGCACGGATACGTCCGCCTCGACCGCCTGTGCCGGTCCGGCGACCTGGAGTCGGCCCGGGCCGAACAGGAGCGGCTGTGCGGGCTGTTCGGCATGGTGAGGGTCGGGGATCCCGGCCGGATGGGCGGCAGTTCGGCGGCGCTGGGCGCGTTCAAGGCGGCGCTGCACCTGCGGGGCGTCATCGACTGCCCGGCGACGGCGGAGCCCCAGGTGCCGCTGTCGGCGGCGGAGGTGGAGCGCGTGGGGAAGTACCTCGCGGGGGCCGGGCTGCTGTAGCCGGCCCGGCCCCCGCGTCCCCCGTTCCCCCGTTCCCCCGTCAGGCGGCCCAGCTGCCGGTGGACTTCGCGTCCGAGCGGAACTCGAAGGCGAACAGGGCGCCGTCCCGCACGTTCGTCGCGATCACGTTCCACTGGCCGGCGCGGGCGAGCTTGTAGTTCGCCTGGCACTCCAGGCGGCCGTTGGTCTCGAAGCAGACCTTCACGTACCGGTTGGTGTTGGGCTTGATGTTGATGTCGGCGCAGGCGCTGGAGGTGCTGAACACATCGCCCGCCGGGAGCCAGTACGTGCCGGCCGGCTTGAGGTAGCCGTTCGCGCTGCCGTAGCAGGAAGCCGGCGCGATGTCGCGTGCCTGGGCCGCCGGGGCGAGGCCGATGGCGCCGCCCGCGAGCAGGGCCGAGACGGCGGTCGCGGCGATGCGCTGACGCATGGGCATGACGTATCCCCCTGGGATCGAGAAGTCGGTGGACGGATGCTCCGGCCGGGGCAGCACCGAGCCTGCCGGGGCGGGCCGGACCGGAACAAGGGGCATCGCTGTCCCGGACAGCCCGCTCGCTGTCCGGCCTGGTCAGCGCCTTGTCCGGGTCTCTGTCCGGAGCCGGGTGACGCTGGCGGGAAACGGGATTGTGCGACCGTTCGGGCAGGGCCGACCATGTGCGTCATGGAGACCAGGGGGGACACGGATCCGCAACAGGCGCGTGACACCGCCGAGTTCGTCGCAGCCCTGCGGGAGCTCAAGGACCGGTCGGGGCTGACGTACCGCCAGTTGGAGGAGCGTGCCGCCGAGCAGGGCGAGGTGTTGCCGCGCAGCACCCTGGCCGACGTGCTGCGCGGCCGGACCCTGCCGCGGCCGGAACTGCTGGCCGCCTTCGTGCGGGCCTGCGGGGACGGTGAGCGGTCCGCGCAGTGGCTGACGGCCCGGGACGAGCTGGCCCGGGGCAAGGGCGCCGAGGAGGGCAGCGTGCCTCCCGTGCGGGGCGGACGCCTCGGTGCGCGGGTGTTCGGGGTTCCCGTGCTGCCGGCGTCGGTGGTCCTCGTGGCGCTGCTGGGCGCCGCCGCCTGGGTCCTGGTCCCCTCCGGGGGCGCCGGCGGCACGAAGGGTTCCGGGGACGGGAGCCCCGCCGCGACGGACACGCGGTCCGAGCTGCCCCGGGGCCGTGCGCAGATCCGTCCGGCCCTGGCGGACGGCCTGTGTCTGACGGACGGTTTCGGCAGCCGGTACGAGTCGCTGGTCGCCGTGCAGCGGCCGTGCGACGAGGTAGCGCCCCAGGAGACGACGCTGGTGCCGCTCGGCGGGAACACCTTCCGGATCCGCTGGTACCACCCCGACCACGGCCCCGGCTGCCTGACCGCCCTGGCCGAGGGGCCGGGCGCCGGGCTGCTGGAGCCGTGGGACGACTGCGGGCGGACCACCCCGTTCCGTATCGAGCCGGCCGGGCCCGACGGCAGCCGGCGGTACTCGCTGCGCGTCGACGGCCGGGGCTGCGTGGCCATCAGGGACGCGGACACCGCCGAGGGAGCCGAGGCCGTGGTGGAACCGTGCCGTCCGAAGGACAGTCAGGTCTTCGTCATCCGGTCGGCCCCGTGACGGCCCCCTGAAGCCCGTCGACCGGCAGCCGCCGGAACTCGATCGACTCGTAGGGCCCCGCCACCCCGGTCTCGTACAGGATCCCGACCGTCCGCCGGCCGAGCGGCACCAGGTCCGAGTACGCCGCCCGCTGCCCGGACAGCGTCAGCGCCTTCGTGAAGCTCGCTCCGCCGTCCGTGCTGCGCCACACGGCCATCGACTGACGGGCGGTGGGCACGGACGGACCCGAGAACAGCAACGGGCCGCCGGGGCCGGGGAGTTGGAGGACGCTTCCCTCCACCACGGGCACGTCGTTCAGCGAGGACTGGACGGTGTACGGGCGGTCCAGGGTCTGTCCGCCGTCGCCGGAGAGGCTGTCGAGACGGTTCCCGGTGCTGGTGCCGTGCTGGTCGCGGGAGTTGAAGTACAGCCTGCCGTCGGGGAGTTCGGCGGCGGTGGATTCGTTGGCGTTGGTGTAGCCGTCGTAGGTGTCGTCCACGAAGCCGGTCCGCCAGGTGCGTCCGCCGTCGTCGCTGTAGATCGCGTGTGCGCCGTAGTACTTGGCCTCCTGTCCCGTGTCGGGGGACCCGTTCGCCGGGGCCACCGAGTGGTTCGACGGGACGACCAGCCGTCCCGCGTGCCTGCCGCGGGTGAGCGCGACCGCGTGGCCGGGGCCGGTCGCGTACCAGCGCCAGTTCGCCGGCTTCACCTGCCGCGTGATGTCGCGCGGCGGCGTGAAGTGCCGCCCGTCGTCCGCGCTCCGCTGCACGAACACCCGACGGCTCTGCTCCGCCGTCACCTCGCCCCGCATTATCTGCGCCTCCGTCACGTCCCCGCTGTTGTAGGACGTGACCAGCACGACCGCGCCGGTGGCCGGATCGACGACCGGCGCCGGGTTGCCCCGCGTGTCCCCCTCTCCGGCGGCGACCACCGTCACCGGGCCCCAGGTGCAGCCGCCGTCGAGGGAGCGTCTGAGGACGACATCGATGTCACCGGTGTCGCCCGCGCCGTCGTGCCGGCCCTCGGCGAAGGCCAGGACCGTGCCGCGCGGGGTCGTGAGGATCGCCGGGATGCGGTACGTGTCGTGGTCGCCCTCGCCCGAGACGTACGGGACGGAGGACGTGCAGCCGGTGTCCGCCGAGGCGGTGCCGGTCGTGGTGAGCGGGGTGGTCAGGAGGACCGCGGTGACTAGGTATGTACGACCGAGTGTGCGGCTCAGGATGGTCATCGAGTTCCCTCGAGTTCCCTTGACGGGGTGTCAGCATCGACCTGTCCGTCACAGGCTTCCCGGTGTCACCATCCCCGACTCGTACGCCACGATGACCAGCTGTGCCCGGTCCCGTGCCCCGAGCTTGCCCATGATGCGGCTGACGTGTGTCTTCGCCGTGAGCGGGCTGAGCCCCAACGCCTCGGCGACCTCGGTGTTGTTGAGGCCGCGCGCGACCAGGGTCAGCACCTCGCGCTCGCGTTCGGAGAGGCATTCGGGTCCGGCCGCCGTGGGGGCGGAGGGGCTGCGCAGGAACCGCTCGATCAGCCGTGCGGTCGGGCCGGGCGACAGCAGCGCATCCCCCGCGGCCACCGTGCGGATGGCGTCGAGGAGTTCGGCCGGGCGGGTGTCCTTGACGAGGAACCCGGAGGCGCCGGCGCGCAGCGCGTCCACGATGTTCTCGTCGGTGTCGTAGGTGGTGAGGACCAGGACCCGCACCCCGGCCAGGTCCTCGTCCGCCGCGATCAGCCGGGTCGCCTCGATGCCGTCGAGGTCGGGCATGCGGATGTCCATGACGACGAGGTCGGCGCGGACGCTGCGGGCCAGGGCCGCGGCCTGACGGCCGGTGGCCGCCTGGCCGACGACCGCCATGTCCGGGGCCGACTCGACCAGCATGGCGAACGCCTCCCGTACGAGCGTCTGGTCGTCCGCGAGCAGGACGCGGATCATCGGTCTCCTCCCCCGTCGGCGACCAGGTCGGCTGCGACCGGCAGCACGGCGTTCACCTCGAAACCCCCCTTGTCACGCGGTCCGGCGTCGAGTGTGCCACCGACGCTGCGCGCCCGCTCGCGCATACCGACGAGACCGTAGCCGGTGCCCTGTGCGCCGGGGACGGGGCAGGGGCCGTCGTCGGTGACGGACAGATGCAGGGCACCGCGCTCCTCGTACAGCTCGACCCGTACGGCCGGTTCGGGTCCCCCGTGCCGGACGACGTTCGTCAGCGCCTCCTGCACGATCCGGTACGCGGCCGCTCCCACGGCGGGCGGCGCCTGACGCACCCGTACCGTCGACTCGACCCGCGCCCCCGCCAGCCGTGCCGCCGCCACCAGGTCCGGCACCCCGTCGAGGCCGGGCAGGGGACCGCGTGTCTCGCCCGCGGCGCCCTGTTCGCGCAGCACCTCCAGCGTCGTACGGAGTTCACCGCGGGCCGTGCGGCAGGTCTCGGCGATGTCGTCGAGGGACTTGGCGATCGACCGGCGGTCCAGCCGCTCCGGGTCCGCCGCGAGGACGTGTGCGGCCACCGACGTCTGCACACCGATGAGGGTGATGCTGTGGGCCAGCAGGTCGTGCAGGTCGCGGGCGATGCGCAGGCGCTCCTCGGCGACACGGCGGCGGGCCTCCTCCTCGCGGGTGCGTTCGGCGCGTTCGGCGCGTTCGACGATGGAGGCCACGTACTGGCGGTAGTAGCGGACGTCGATGCCGCAGAAGAGGAACGCGAAGACCCAGCCGGAGATCCGCAGGAGCTCCATCGTCCCGTCGGGATTGGTGAGGGCGTTGAGGAGCAGTGTCACGCCGAGGACGGCGGCGCCGGTGAGCAGCGTGCGGCGCACCGTGCCGGTCGCCGCGACCGTGTACAGCACCACCATGGTCGCGAAGATCGGCGCGGCGTGGTTGTTCTCCAGGGCGTGGTACGGGGCGATGCAGAGCATCACGGCGAACAGCACCGGCAGCGGACGGCTGCGCCGCCACACGAGCGGCACATGGGCGGCGAGCAGCAGGGTCCAGCCGAGCGCGTCGGGCCGCATCCCCTTGTCGCCGAGCAGGGCGAGGACCGTGGCGAGGACGGCCCACGCGACGGCCAGCAGCGCGTCGTTGCGGGTGCGGTGCGGGGCGGTCAGGGGGTCGCGGTTGATGGCGGCCATGACCCGCTCGCCGACGCGGGGCCGCTGGGCTGTCGTGGTTGCCTGCACGGGGTTCATCTTCCGGGACGGCGGCGGCCCGCCCCCCGGGGGGGGGGGGCGGGCGGGGAAAGCGCCGGGGCGGCCCGGGGGGCCCGGTGGGTGGGGGGGGGCGGCGGGTCGTCGTCCATGCCGCACAAGCACAACCCCGT
>CBFGZZ010000274.1:0-12339 GCA_965653385.1 uncultured Streptomyces sp.
CCCCACCTCGACGCGCAACCCCTCCAACCCCCGAATCACAAAGTGCGGCTTCCGCGCCGGCTCCGCGGCAAGTCGCAGCGTCGGCGCCTGTTCCAGCAACGCCGTCATCGACGCCGCCAGCTCGATCCGGGCCAGCGGCGCCCCGATGCAGTAGTGGATGCCGGCGCTGAAGGAGATGTGCGGGTTCTCCTTGCGGGTGAGGTCCAGCTGGTCCGGGGCCTCGAAGACCTCCGGGTCATGGTTGGCGGAGCCGAACAGCATCGCGATCTCCGCGCCGCGCGGGATCACCGTTCCGTCGATCTCGATCTCGTCCAGCACCCACCGCTCGAAGAGCTGCAGCGGCGTGTCGTAGCGCATCAGCTCCTCGATCGCCGAGGGGATCAGGGAGTGGTCGGCGCGCAGGGCGGCCAGTTGGCCGGGGTTGCGGAACAGGGCCCACCAGCCGTTGACCGTGGCGTTCACCGTGGCCTCGTGACCGGCGTTCAGGAGGAGGACGGCCGTGGAGATCATCTCCTGCTCGGTGAGGCGGTCGCCCTCGTCGTGCGCCTCGATCAGGCCCGAGATCAGGTCGTCGCCCGGCTCCTTGCGGCGGGCCGCGATCAGCTCACGGAGGTACTCCGAGAACTCGACCGAGGCCCGGACCGCCTTCGTCGCCGTCTCCTGCGACGGGTTCAGCTCGTACATCCCGCAGATGTCCGCCGACCAGGGCCGCAGCTGCGCCCGGTCCGACTCGGGGATGCCCAGCATCTCGGCGATCACCGAGACCGGCAGGGGCTCGGCCACATCCGTCAGCAGGTCACCGCCGCCCGCCTCGACCAGCCCGGCCACCAGCTCGCCCGCCAGCTGCCGCACATACGGTTTCAGCCGCTCCACCGTGCGCGGCGTGAACGCCTTCGACACCAGCCGGCGGATCCTGGTGTGGTCCGGCGGCTCCAGGTCGAGCATCCCGTGGTCGTTGAGGACGTGGAACGGCTCGTGCTCCGGCGGAGGTGCGGTCCGTCCGAAGTCCTCGTGGCTGAAACGGTGCTGGTACGTCCGGCCCAGGCGGCGGTCGCGCAGCAGCGCCGAGACGTCCGCGTGGTGCGGGACCAGCCACTGGTTCGTGGGCTCGTAGTAGTGCGCCCGGCCCCGGGCACGCAGTTCTGCGTAGGCGGGGTACGGGTCGGCCAGGAACGCCGGGTCCCACGGGTCGAAGGCGAGGGCGGAAGGAGCTGCCATGTCCGGACGTTAGCCCGGGCTCCCCCTGCCTGACCAGGGGGGTCGGTCGGCGGGCGGGTGTCCGCTCAGCCCGGTGTGACCAACCGTGCCTCGTAGGCGAACACCGCCGCCTGTGTACGGTCCCGCAGGCCCAGCTTCACCAGGATCCGGCTGACGTGGGTCTTGATCGTCGACTCGGCGACCACCAGCCGCTCGGCTATCTCCGAGTTCGACAGGCCCTGTGCGATCAGCACCAGCACCTCGGTCTCCCGCTCGGTCAGATCCCCGTACGCCGCGTGCGCGGAGGACATCAGACGCGGGGAGTCGGACAGCTTGGAGAACTCCGTGATCAGCCGCCGGGTGACGGAGGGGGCGAGCAGGGCCTCGCCGGCCGCCACCACCCTTACGCCGTCGGCGAGCTGGCGGGCCGAGGCGTCCTTCAGCAGGAAGCCCGAGGCACCCGCGCGCAGCGCCTGGTAGACGTACTCGTCGAGGTCGAAGGTGGTCAGCACCAGCACCTTGGACGTGCTGTCGGCCGCGACGATCTCGCGGGTCGCCTCGATGCCGTTCAGCTCCGGCATGCGGATGTCCATCAGCACGATGTCGGGGGAGAGCTCACGGACCCGGTCCACCGCCTCCCGGCCGTTGACCGCCTCGCCGACGACCTCGATGTCCGGCATCGCGTTCAGCAGGACCGAGAAGCCCTCGCGCACCATCATCTGATCGTCCGCGATCAGCACGCGGATGGTCATGAGCCGTCCTCTGTCGCCGTGACGACCGGCAGGAACGCGGCCACCTCGTAGCCGCCGTCCTCCGTCCGGCCCGCCGTCATCTCGCCGGCCAGCATGGTGACGCGCTCGCGCATCCCGGTGATGCCGTGCCCCGCACCGGGTGAGGGCTTCACCAGGGCCGGCGCGGGCGGCGGGCCGTTGACTATGCGCAGTCCGAGGCCGCCGAGCACGTACCCGATCTCCACCCGGGCGCTCGCGCCGGGCGCGTGCCGCAGGCTGTTGCTGAGTGCCTCCTGCACGATCCGGTACGCCGACAGCTCCACGCCCGGCGGCAGCTCGCGGACCGCGCCGGTCGTCGTCTTCTCGACGCTCAGTCCCGCGTCCCGCACGTTCGCCAGCAGCGCGTCCAGGTCGGCGAGGGTGGGCTGCGGGGCGTCCGGCGCCTCGTAGTCCTCGGCGCGGACGACGCCCAGGATGCGGCGCAGTTCGGTGAGGGCCGCCACCGCGTTCTCCCGGATGGTGACGAAGGCCCGCTCCAGCTCCGGCGGCGGGTTCTCCACCCGGTAGGGGGCGGCCTCCGCCTGGATGGCGACGACCGACATGTGGTGGGCGACCACGTCGTGCAGCTCCCGCGCGATCGTCGTGCGCTCCTCCAGCAGGGTGCGCTTGGAGCGCTCCTGCGTCAGCTGGGCGGTGACCTCGTGCCGGGCGTCGCGGCGTATGTGCCAGAGGGCGACGACGAGGAGGACCATCGTGGAGATGACCATCATGGGGCCGGTGTTCGTGCCGTAGTAGCCACTGCCGACGCCGGCGTCCACCAGGAGGCCGTACGCCCCCGTCACCCCCCACATCCACGCCGCCGTGCGGGGCCTGGTGCGAATGGCCACGACGGTCAGCACGGTCAGATGGCAGGCGAGGCTGCCCGGCATCCACGGCCATTCGCCCGCGCCGCCGATCACCGCGACGATCGGGGTGGCGGCCATGGACAGCCAGAACGCTCCGACGGGCCGCGCCATGGTCAGCAGGATCGGGATCGCGCAGAGCGGGCCCACGAGCAGGGTCGGCCCGTTGGTGTCGACACTGCCGATGAACAGGGTGAACAGGGCCGCCGTGGCGATCAGGGCGTGCGGTGTCCAGGCCGCGTACTCGCGCAGACGGCCGGGCAACCGGTGGGTCAGCGGGCCGTCCACCCGCATCCGCTGCAGCGGACGGTAGGCGAAGGCGTCGTGGAACAGGTCCTGCCGCAGCCCTTGCAGGGCGTCCGCGGCCAGCCGGAACTCCGGGCTGCGTGGCTTGGCCCCGTCCCCCGGTGGCGGTGTCTGCATGTGAGTCGTCTCGGTCACGTACAGAACGGTAGGCGCAAGGCGGTGTCGCGGTCGTCCCCAGTGAGAGGGTTCCCACAGGTCCATCTCAGGTACTACGGGTATCGCCCCAGGTGGCACCGGATGTGACGGCCGGAACCGGACGGCGGTGCCCGCGCTCAGCGTCCCGAGGGCCGCACCAGACCTGACTCGAACGCGAACACCGCCGCCTGCGTCCGGTCGCGCAGCCCCAGCTTCACCAGGATCCGGCCCACATGGGTCTTCACGGTCTGCTCGGCCACGACCAGGCGCTCGGCGATCTCCGCGTTCGACAGGCCCTGCGCGATCAGCGCGAGCACCTCAGTCTCGCGTTCGGTCAGCTCACCGACCCGCTGCTTCAGCGGGGCCTGGGGCCGCTTGTCCAGGCGGGAGAACTCGGTGATCAGGCGGCGGGTGATGCCCGGCGCGAGGAGGGCGTCGCCGGCCGCCACGACACGGACCGCCTCGGCCAGCTGGTCGGCGGAGGCGTCCTTCAGGAGAAACCCCGAGGCGCCCGCCCGCAGCGCCTCGTACACGTACTCGTCGAGGTCGAAGGTGGTCAGCACCAGCACCTTGATCTGCGGTGTCGCCGTGGTGATGCGGCGGGTGGCCTCGATGCCGCCGAGCTCGGGCATGCGGATGTCCATCAGCACGACGTCGGGGGCGAGCTCGGCGACCTTCTCGACCGCGTCCAGGCCGTCGACCGCCTGGCCGACCACGTCGATGTCGGGCTTGGTGTTGAGCAGCACGGTGAATCCCTGCCGGACCATCTGCTGGTCGTCGGCGATGAGTACGCGGATGGGGCTGCTCGTCATGGGGTCGGTTCTCCTGTCAGGGGTGGACGGTCGGCGGGGTGTCGCCCCGCGGGAGGAAGGCCGAGACCGCGAAGCCGCCCTGCTCGGTGGGGGCCGCGGTGAGCCGGCCACCCAGCATCGTCGCTCGCTCGCGCATGCCCAGCAGACCGTGTCCCGCACCGGGGGAGGGCGGCACGGTCCGTTGTGGACGGGAGTTGACGACGCCCAGCCGCAGCCCGTGGAAGTCGTGGGAGATCTCGACGCGCACTTCCGATCCCGGTGCGTGCCGCAGGGCGTTGCTGAGCGCCTCCTGGACGATCCGGTACGCGGACAGCTCCACTCCCGTGGGGTAGGGGGGAGCCTCGCCGCTGACGTCGGTGACGACGTCCAGTCCGGCGGCACGGGTGTTCTCGATGAGGGCGTCGAGCCGGTCGAGCATGGGCTGGGGGGCGTCGGGGGCGGCTCCGGTGCCGGGCTGGCCGAGGCCGTAGGGGTCCTCGCGGCTCTCGGAGCGCAGGACGCCCAGCACATGGCGCAGTTCGGTGAGCGCGTCCAGGGCGTTCTGCCGGATGCCCGCGAGGTTCTCCTTCAGCTCCTCGGAGGGGTTCTCCACCAGATGCGGGGCCACCTGGGCCTGGATGGAGATCACCGACATGTGGTGGGCGACCACGTCGTGCAGTTCGCGGGCGATGTTGGCGCGCTCCTCCAGCAGGGTGCGCCGGGCCCGCTCCTCGGCGGTGATCGTGGCCTGCCGGCCGAGTTCGGCCTTGGCTTCCCTACGACCGCGCAGCGCCATGCCGAGCACCACGGCGATCGTGAACAGCCAGAAGGCGAGCACCCCGGTGCGCACATTGCCCGGCGCGCCCAGCAGGCCCTGGAGGACGTAGGTGGCCAGCAGGGACAGGGCCAGCGCCTCGGCGGCCACCCGGGCGGGCACCCGGAGCGCGAGCAGCAGCAGCACGACCAGGTGCGCGATGAGCCCGGCCGCCGTCCACGGCCAGGTGAAGTCCTGCGCGTCACCGGACAGCAGCCGTGGACGCACCACGAGGGCCGTGACCACGGTGGCCGCGAGCGACAGCCACCAGGCCGGGATCGGCCGCCGCAGGGCGAGCACCACCGCTCCGCCCTGCGCGATCGCGATCGGGAAGGCCAGTCCGAAGGCCAGCCGCCCGTTGTCCTGGAGCTGTCCCGTGTCGCCGATGGTGATGCCGAGCGCGGCCAGGCACAGCACGGCGTGCGGCAGCCACCGCAACCGCTCGGAGCGGGGCAGCGGGTCCGCCCTGCGGGTCCACAGGTCGTCGCGCAGTACGCGCAGCCAGTGGCGCACTCGGCTCGCGAACGAGCGCTGGGTCCCCGTCTCCGTCACATGGCCAACCCTAGGCATGGTGGTGTTCCTTCATGTCACTGCCGCGAGCGGACGGCCGGGACCGGACGATCCTGGACCGGCGGCCGGTCGAACGGCGAGGACCCTGTTCGTGGACCCGGAACGCCGCCCAGCACAGGGCCAGGACCAGGGTGAACAGCGGCAGCCAGGCCAGCCGGGCCGCCACCCAGCCCAGGTTGTCGGGGGCGGTGTGCAGGCCGGGGAGGTGGCCCGTCGGCAGGAGCGTGGCCGTGGTGGCCATCAGGGCCGTCTGGTGCCAGAGGAAGATCGTCATCGCGGAGAGGTTGAGCAGGGCCACCGCCGCCCAGGCCAGGGGACGGCTCATCGCACGGCGCAGGGGTTCGCGCAGCAGCAGGGCGAGGCCGCACTGGGCCACGCCGAAGGCCACGGCGGCCAGTGTCGGCGGGTTGAGGTTGGAGAGGACCGCGCCGGGGACGCCGACCATCGACGCCGGATAGCCCGCCCAGGCGACCAGGGCGGCGGTCGCCGCCGCGCCGCCCGTCAGCAGGATCCAGCCCGCGCGACGCCGCTCCAGCTCGCCCCGGGTCCAGGCCGCGCCCAGGGTGTACGGCACCAGCCAGCCGGCCGCCAGGTTCACCCAGCCGAGCCAGGCGGGGGCGCCCAGTGCGAAACGCAGGAGGTCCACATGGAGGACGACTGCCAGGGGCCACAGAGGGTTGAGCCTGAGCAGGAGGGGCGTCGCCGCCGTCAGCGCCGCGAAGACCAGCAGGAACCACAGGGGGGACAGGGCCAGTTCGGCCAGGGTGTGGATCGTGTCGACGTCCGTGCCCGACAGGAGCAGCAGAGCCGACGCCGCTGTCCACAGGGTGAGGACGGCAGCCGCCGGTTTGAACAGGCGGGACAGCCGGGCTCTCAGCCACTGCGCGTACGTCGTCCCACGCGCCCGGGCCGAGGTGTATCCGCGGGTCGCGACATGGCCGCCGACCAGGAAGAACACGGCGAGCGTCTGGAAGACCCAGGAGATCGGGGCCAGCCAGGGCATGTGCCGCAGTGGGCTCGCGGTGTGCAGGCCGGTTCCGTCACCGTCCGCCACCAGCGCCGTGACCAGCCAGTGGCCGAGGACCACGCCGAGGATGGCGAAGGCACGCAGGGCGTCGACGGCCCGGTCCCGTCCGGCGGGAGTGGCGGCGTCGACGCGCGCGGCTCCCTGCCGAACGCCCGTCCACAGGGACGACAGGGACGCTGTGGACTCAGTCATGGGGTGCCTCCGGGGTTTCGCCGAGGACGATGCGGGTCAGGTTGGCCAGCGATGTCGAACCCGGCCTGAAGTAGTCGCTGTGACCGCCCGCGCCCGCCGCGAAGACGCGGGCGCCGAAGGACGGGGAGACCGGGTCGGTGCCGAATCCGACCGTCGTGCCGAGCAGGTCGAGCCTGATGTGCGGGACCTCCGCCACCCAGTCGTCACTGCCGCGAGCCGCCCAGACGCGGGCCGGGGTGTGCAGGGCCGCGGCGGTGTCGGCGCCGGTGCCGGGGCTGCCGACCAGGGCGATGTCGTCCACGGCGAGGTGGGAGGCGGCGCGCCCGCAGACCACCGAGCCGTAGGAGTGGCACAGGAGGGAGATGCGCGCCCCCTCGCCGGCCGTGACGGCACGCAGCTGCCGTACGAACTCACGGAGCTTCGGGGCCGCTTCCTCGGCTCGGCCCGGTGTCGTGACCGTGGTGCTGACCGTGGCCGGTGTCTCGTAGCCGAGCCAGGCCACCACCGCGGTGCGCGTGCCCTCCGGGGCCTGCCGGGTGAGCCGCTCGTACAGGGCGCGGGCGGCGTCGCGGAAACGGTCGTACGTGTCGATGGAGGTGTCGGAGCCCGGAACCAGCACCGCGACACGGTCGGCCCGCGCCAGGTCGCCGAAGACCTCCGTCGCCAGGCCGGCGCCACGGCCGTCGAAGGAGAGGAAGTGCCGGGCCGGGTCGGCCATCGCACGGTCCGCGGCGGCGCGTTCACGGTCACCGTGGGCCGCGGCCATACGGGACGCCTCGGCGGCGTTGGCGCGGTTGGCGGCGTACGTCTCGTCCAGCGTCGCCGCCGTCACCGGGGTGACCAGGGCGGCCGGGGCCGGGGCGGGTATCTCGGGACGCGTGGCACCGGACAACGGGACGACCACGGCACCGGTGATCAGGGTGGCGAGGATGGCCCGCCGCAGTCTGTGGGTGCGGCGGCCCTTGTCCGACGCCTTCGCCTCGGCCGCTTCCGCAGTGCGCCCCATGGTCGACTTCCCTCCCAGTCCGCCCGGCCATCGGGCTTGTCTGGATGGGAAGTTACGGATCAGCCTCGGTCGTCCGCGTCACGCCAAGGAGCTCACCTGCGACGTAGCTCTCAGGTATTACGGGTATGAAGGGGCCTGCGCCTTCCGGGTGGCCCCGTGCTGCGGGACGGCCCCCACACCCACCGCCGCCTCGCACCGACCGCCGCCGTCACACCCACCGTCGCCCCGCACCCACCCTCTCACCACGCCAGCTGCGCGATCTCCTCCACCACCACCGCGCACGCGTCCGCCGCCGGATCGATCAGCGGGAAGTGGCCGACGTCCTCCAGCAGTGTCAGTCCGACGACCTCCCCCGCCTTCGCCGCCGCGTCCGCGTAGGACTCGGCGACCGCCTGCGGGACGACGTTGTCCGTGCGGCCCTGGACGAGGGTCGTCGCGATGCCGGTCGGGAGCAGGAGCGCCGGGTCGGCGTAGGGCTGTCGCTCGGCGAACTCCACCACCCCGCCCAGTAGTTGACGCGCCGCTCCCCCGCAGACGTCCAGCTTGTCGGCGACCGTGAAGTCGGCGATCGGGGCCAGGGCCACCACGCCGCGCAGTGGCGCGGGGCGGTCGGTGCGCCAGGAGGAGTCGGCGGGCAGGACATGGCGGGCCGCGGCCCAGAGGGCCAGGTGGCCGCCGGCGGAGTGGCCGGTGAGGACGGTGCGGCGCGGGTCGGTCTGCGGGAGCGCCTCCCGTACGAGCGCGGGCAGCGCATCCAGCGCGGCGGCGACGTCGTCGAAGGTGTCCGGCCAGCGCCCGGCGACCGGCCCGCCGTCGACACCACCCGCGCCGTCCCCGGCCTCCGCCCCCCGCCGGTACTCCACGTTGGCCACCGCGAACCCCCGCCGCGCGAGGAAGTCCGCGAACGGCGTGACATGCCGCCGGTCGTAGGGCGCCCGCCAAGCCCCGCCGTGCAGGACGACGACCAGCGGGGCCGGGACACCGGGAACGGCCTCGCCGCGCGGGGCGTAGAAGTCGATCACCTGGTCGGGGTGGTCACCGTAGGTGACGATGGCGTCGGGGTCGACGGGCGGGTGCGAGAAGACGGACTCCTCCTCGGCGGCGGCCCGGGCTGCTGCGACGTCGTCCGGCATGCTCCAACCTCTCAGCGACGAAACGGTTTTGGACGGAAGCGGGGGTGGCGGACCAGGTGGGAATTCGGCCGTTGGCGGGGACGGTATCAGGCGGGTGACGTGCGTGGACACGCGGATGTCACGCTGGGTGAGGGACAAACGGTTCTACTGTTTCGTTACGCTGGCAGCGCGGCACGCCCCGCAGCCCGTCCCGCACCAAGGAGGCCGATATGTCCGCCGAACCCGGCACCGTACGTCCCGGAGGGCGTACCGCGCGTGTCCGTGCGGCCGTGCTGCGGACAGCCGGGGACATCCTGGTGGAACAGGGTTTCGACGGCCTCGACCTCGCCGAAGTCGCCCGCCGCGCCGAGGTCGGCAAGACGACCGTGTACCGGCGCTGGGGCTCGGTGACCGGGCTGGTCGCCGACCTGCTCGCCGACATGGCCGAACAGTCGCTGCCGCGCGAGGAGACCGGGTCCGTCCTGGGGGACCTGCGGGCCAACGCCGCACTGGTGCGACGGACGCTGGCGGACCCCCGCCAGGGCGCCCTGTTCCGCGCCGTCATCGCCGCGGCGACCTGCGACGAACGTACCGCGCAGACGCTCCGCCGGTTCTACGAGGTGCGGGTGGCGGAATGGGCGCCGTGCGTCGAACAGGGCGTCGCGCGGGGCGAGTTGCCCGTCGGGACGGACGCCGAGGAGGTCGTACGGGCGGTGTCGGCCCCCCTCTACTACCAGTTGCTGACGACCGGAGTGGTCCCCGACGCCCCCGCCGCGGAGCGCGCCGCGCGGGCCGCGCACGCGGCTGCCGTGGCGGGGGTGTACGTCGGTTGACGCGGCGCCCGTCGCCACGGCGGCGGCATCAGGGCTACGGCACCTGGGCCAGTACTTGCGCCAGCACCCGCGCCGCCCGCTCCACGTCCGCGAACCCGACGTACAGCGGCGTGAAACCGAAGCGCAGCACGTCAGGGTGGCGGAAGTCGCCGACCACGCCCCGTTCGACGAGCGCCTTCATCACGTCCCCGGCGCCCTCGCACCGCAGCGCCACCTGGCTGCCGCGCTCCTCGTGGGGCACCGGAGTCACCGACTCCACGCCCCCCTCGGGGACATAGGACGCGACGCACTCCAGGAAGAAGTCCGTCAGCGCGAGCGACTTGGCCCGCACCGCCTCGACGGACACGCCGTCCCAGACATCCAGCGCGGCCTCCAGGGCCAGCATGGAGAGGATGTCCGGCGTGCCGACGCGACCGCGCAGCGCGCCGTCCGCCGGGGTGAAGTCGCCGCGCATGCCGAAGGGGTCGGCGTGGGAGTTCCAGCCGGGCAGCGGGGAGTCGAAGCGGTCCTGGAGGTCCCTGCGTACGTACAGGTACGCCGGTGAACCCGGCCCGCCGTTCAGGTACTTGTACGTGCAGCCGACCGCCAGGTCGACCCCGTGCTCGTCCAGGCCGACCGGCAGCGCGCCCGCGCTGTGGCAGAGATCCCAGACGGCGTACGCCCCCGCCGCGTGCACGGCGGCCGTCAGAGAGGGCAGGTCGTGCAGCCGGCCGGTGCGGTAGTCGACGTGGTTCAGCAGGACGGCGGCCGTACGGTCGCTCAGCGCGGCCGGCACCTCCGCGGGCGTCACGGGGCGCAGCGTGCGGCCGGTCATGCGCGCCGCCGACTCTGCGATGTACCCGTCCGTGGGGAAGGTGGTCGCGTCGACGAGGATCTCGTCCCGGCCGGGACCGGAGGACTCCACGGATTCGGCCATCCGGACGGCCGCCACAAGTGCCTTGAAAACATTGACACTTGTCGAGTCCCCGACCACGATCTGGCCCGGCGCCGCGCCGACCAGCGGGGCGATCCGGTCGCCGATCCGCTCGGGCGCGGTCCACCAGCCGCTCTCGTCCCAGGAGCGGATGCGCAGCCGGCCCCACTGCCGCAGCACGACGTCCTCGACCCGCCCCGGCACGTTCACCGGCAGGGCGCCGAGCGAGTTGCCGTCGAGGTAGACGACTTCGTCGAGCACGAACTGGGCGCGCTGGGCGGCGAGTTCGTCGGCCCCGTCCAGCTTCTCGGCCTTCAGGACGAGTTCGGTCATCGTGGCGAGTTCAGCCTGCTCAGACATGGGACCTCGCCGTCCACAGCTCCGGGAAGACGTTCTTCCGAGCCCGCTTCTCCAGCCAGGCCACCCCGGCCGAGCCGCCCGTGCCGGACTTGGCGCCCATCGCGCGCCGGGTGGCGACCAGGTGGTCGTTGCGCCAGCGCCAGACCAGTTCGGCCACGTCGGTCAACGCCTCGCCGAGGCGGGTCAGTTCGGAGTTCTGGTCACCGGAGTAGATGTCCGTCCACACGGCCTCGACCGCGTCAGACGGCTCGTACCGCTGGGACACGTCGCGCGTCAGCACGCTCTGCGGGATCGGGCAGCCGCGCCGGGCGAGGAAGCGCAGCACCTCGTCGTAGAGGCTGGGCTCGTGCAGGGCCTTCTCCAGTTCCGCGTGGACACGCGGGGCGCCGCGGTGCGGGACCAGCATGGACGCGGACTTCTCGGCGAGCAGGAACTCCATCCGGCGGTACATCGCGGACTGGAAGCCGGAGCCCTCGCCGAGGGCGTTGCGGTACGCGTTGAACTGGGCCGGCGTGAGCTGGCCGAGGGGCTTCCAGGAGGCGTTCAGGGCGTCCAGTTCCCGTACGGAACGCTTCAGGGCGTCGATCGCCACGCCGGGCCGATCCTCGCGCAGCGCCCGCGCCGCGGTCTCCCATTCATGGACGATGACCGTGAACCACAGCTCCATCACCTGGGTCGTGACCAGGAAGACCATCTCTCCGGGGTCGTCGGAGAGGGTGTGCTGGAGGTGGGTGAGCACGTCCGCCTTGACGTAGTCCTCGTACGGCGTCGTGCCGGCGAAGTCGAGATTGGGAGTCTCGATCTCCTGAGGGTGGGACATTGCTGTCTCCTGTGTAACTCCGGGTAGCGGTCCGCCCTGCCGTTATCGACAAAGGGGCCCCGGTCCCCACCCGGCATCCTCAGGTATCTCCCCCCGCATCGCAAGGCCCGCCCGGGTCACATGGCGGGCCTCACGTGGGGCTGTCGCGCCCTAGCCCAGGGTCTGGGCCGCCGTCGGCGAGGAGTCCTTCAGGAACTGCGTGCAGCGCTCGTACTCCTCCTGCTCGCCGATGGAGCCGGCGGCGCGGGCGAGGGCGTGCAGGGCGCGCAGGAAGCCGCGGTTCGGCTCGTGCTCCCAGGGGACCGGGCCGTGGCCCTTCCAGCCGCTGCGGCGCAGGGTGTCCAGGCCGCGGTGGTAGCCCGTGCGGGCGTATGCGTACGACTCCACGACGCTGCCCCGCTCGAACGCCTCGTCGGCCAGCTGGGCCCAGGCCAGGGAGGAGGTGGGGTACTTCGCGGCGACGTCCGCGGGGGCCGTGCCGCCGGCGAGGAGCTCGCGCGGCTCCGGGTCGTCGGGGAGGTGGGTCGGGGGCGGGCCCCCGAGGAGGTTTTCGTGAATGGCCATGGGTTCAAGTGTGGGCCATAGCCCCGGGCCCCGCGCACAGCCACACGCCCCCCCCCCCCCAAACCC
>CBFGZZ010000275.1:0-12287 GCA_965653385.1 uncultured Streptomyces sp.
CCGCCGCTGACGCCGTCCCCCGCTCCGCCCGGTCCGACCGCAGACCCGGCGCCCGCCGTCCCGATGCCCCCGCCGCCCTCTCCGTCCCCGAGCTACACCCTTCCGCCGGCCGCCACCAGCCCACGCGCGGACGACTCCGAGGACTTCGACGAAGTCGACGACTACGTGGTGTCCTGACCGCCCGGACCCTCTATCCGGAACGTCACATCCCGGCAACTCTCCGTCCGGATGGTGAACAAGGCATGGCGCCCCAAGGGCCGTTGGCATAGAAACGCGGCATGTTCTGGGTCCTTCTCCTGCTGCTGGCCTGGGCCGTCGTCGGCACCGCGTGCACGCGGCTGTGCCTGGCCGCCGTGCACGCCGCCGCCATGGACACCAAAGAGACGACCGCGGGCCTGGGGCACGATCTGACGTTGTACGAGGCCGCGTTCCTGTCCGGCGGGCCGCGGCGGGTCGCCGATCTGACCCTCGTCTCCATGGCTCGGCAGCGCCGGCTGCTGCTCGCGCACACCGGCTGGGCGACGGTCGTCGATCCGCGCGGGCGGGACGAGATGGAGCGCTCGGTGATAGGGGCCATCGGGCCGGAAGGACAGTCCCGGATCGAGCCGGTGCGGGAAGCCGCGGCCGCCGCCGACGCGGTGGGCACCCTCGCCGACCGGCTGGTCAGCGCCGGTCTCGCGGTGCCCGACGGGGCGCGCACCGGGATCGCGGCGGCGATCCGGCAGGTGCGGCTCGCCGCGGCCGTCGTCCTCGCGCTGGGGGCCGTCGCCCTGCTGGCGCCGGCCCAGTCGGACCTGCCGGCCCACCTGGTCGCGCTCTGGTTCGCGCTGCCCTTCGTGCTCACCCTGAGCTGCCTCGCCATCGCCCGGATCGAGATCCACCCGTACGCGCGGTGGGCCTCCCCGGCCGGGCAGCGGCTGCTCAACGCCCTGGTCCGGCGCTCCCGGGGCGCGGACGACCGCACCTACCTCACCTCCGTCGCCGTACGGGGCGTGCGCGCGATCGGCGAGCCGGACCTGCGCGCGGCCTTCGCGCACCGCGACCCGCACGGTCCCGCACGACCGGCGGACCAGGCGCCCGGTGGCGCATAGGGGGCATTGAGGCGACACCGGCGAGGCGGTGCTTGCCTTCCTCAACAGACGAACGAAATATCCCTTTTGTTGCTGCCGTGCTGCGAAGGGATACGCGATGAGAGCTGCCGCCCTCTACTCGGCCGCGGGGGCTCTGCTCCTGACGACCCTCTCCGCCGCCCCGGCCGGCAGCACCGGGGCCGCCCCGGGCACGGCCGAGCAGCACGGCACGAGCGTGGCCGCCGCGCGCGCCAAGGCGGCCGGGATCGCCTTCGGCGACTGTGCCAAGGAGCAGGACCTGCCGGGCAAGATGGAATGCGGCACGGTGTCCGTGCCGCTCGACTACTCCCGCCCCCACGGCAAGCAGATCAAACTCGCCGTCAGCCGGGTGCGGGCCACGCACAAGGACCCGCACAACAGCAAGCGACGGGTGCCGGGGCAAGGCTCCCTCGTCTACAACCCGGGCGGCCCGGGCGCCTCCGGGCTGCACTTCCCGCTGATCGGCCTGCTGCCCGAGTGGAAGCGGCTGGCGGCCGCGTACGACCTCGTCGGCTACGCCCCGCGCGGAGTGGCCCCGTCCGCACCGCTGTCCTGCCAGGAACCCAAGAAGTTCGTCCAGGGCCCGGCGCTGGCGCCGACGCACCCCTCGGAGGCGTACAAGAAGGAGCGCATCGCCCGGGCGAAGGCCTACGCGCGCGGCTGCGCCGAACGCACCGGCGGTGCGCTGCAGCACTACAACTCCCTCAACAACGCCCGTGACCTGGACGTGCTGCGCGCCGCACTCGGCGAGTCGAAGCTGACGTTCATGGGCGCGTCGTACGGCACCTACTTCGGCGCGCTGTACGCGACCCTCTTCCCCTCGCACGTCCGGCGCATGGTGTTCGACTCCGCGGTGAACCCGGACCCCTCGCAGATCTGGTACCGCAACAACCTCGCCCAGTCGGCCGCGTTCGAGGGGCGGTGGGAGGACTTCCGGGAGTGGGTCGCCGAGCATGACGACGTGTACGGGCTCGGTGAGACCCCGGAGGAGGTCCTGCTCAGCTACGAGAAGGTGAAGGCGCGGCTGGCCGAGAAGCCGGCGGGCGGAAAGGTCGGGCCGGGGCAGTTGCAGGAGGCCTACCTCCAGGCCGGTTACTACGACGACTACTGGCCCTCACGCGCCAAGGCGCTGTCGGCGTATCTCAAGGGCGACCCGAAGGCGCTGGTCGAGTTGGCCGCGCCGGTGCGGGAGGCGGCGGCCGAGCAGGAGAACTCCAGCGCTGTCTACACGGCCGTGGAGTGCAACGACGCCCCCTGGCCGACGGACTGGGCGGTCTGGGACCGGGACAACACGCGGCTCGCGCGCGTGGCGCCGTTCGAGACGTGGGACAACGCCTGGATGAACCTGCCGTGCGCCTACTGGCAGGTCCCCCGGCAGAAGCCCCTCGACGTGCGCACCGGGCACGGCGAGCTGCCGCCGACGCTGATCCTGGCCGCCGAGCGCGACGCCGCCACGCCGTACGAGGGCGCGCTGGAGATGCACCGGCGGCTGGCCGGCTCGGTCCTGGTGACCGAGCGGGACGCCGGTACGCACGGCATCGCGTACGGCCCGAACGCCTGCGTCAACGGTTTCGTCGACGCCTACCTGCTGGAGGGCCGCCTCCCGGACCGGCGCGCGGCCTGTGAGCCACACCCGGAGCCCAAGCCGGAGCGCCCGGGCGCCGAGCAGGCGAAGAAGAAGCTGGGCGACCGGGCGGGCGCGACGAAGCTGGGCGGCCGGCCACAGGAGGCGGCCACCACCCGGCTCCCGCACTGATCAGGCAAGCCCGGCGACCAACTCGGCCACGGACCTACGACGGCCCGTACTGCACCTCCCGGGGGACAACCCCCGGACCCCCGGCCACCCACACACACCGCAACCGATCAGGCAAGCCCGGCGACCAACTCGGCCACGGACTTACGACGGCCCGTGAAGAACGGCACCTCTTCGCGGACGTGCATCCGGGCCTCGGACGCCCGCAGGTGGCGCATGAGGTCGACGATGCGGTAGAGCTCGTCGGCCTCGAAGGCCAGCAGCCACTCGTAGTCGCCCAGCGAGAACGAGGCGACCGTGTTGGCGCGGACGTCGGGGTAGCCGCGGGCCATCTTGCCGTGGTCGGCGAGCATGCGGCGGCGGTCCTCGTCGGGCAGCAGGTACCAGTCGTAGGAGCGCACGAACGGGTACACGCTGACGTAGTTCCGCGGCGTCTCGTCGGCGAGGAACGCCGGGATGTGCGAGCGGTTGAACTCGGCGGGCCGGTGCAGCGCCATGTTCGACCAGACGGGCTCCAGCGCGCGGCCCAGCTTGGTGCGGCGGAAGGAGTTGTACGCCTCCTGGAGCTGGTCGGCGGTCTCGGCGTGCCACCAGATCATGAGATCGGCGTCGGCGCGCAGCCCGGACACGTCGTAGGTGCCGCGGATGGTCACGTCCTTGGCGGCGAGCTGGTCGAAGAGCTCCTGGACCTCGTCGGCGTAGCCCGCGCGGTCCTCGGGGAGCACGTCCTTCAGCTTGAAGACGGACCAGAGGGTGTAGCGGATGACCTCGTTGAGGTCCTTGGCCAGCTTGCCCTTGTTCGGGATCCTGCCGGACTCGGTGGTGGAGGCGTCGTCACTCATGTCACCTATTCTCCCGCTCCGCCGTGCAGACTCTGCACCGGGTTGGCGGTGAGCTCCTGCACACCCCGCAGGTCGCCTTCGAGCTGGTCGGCGGCCGCGAAGGCGCTCGCGATGCACGCCGGGATGCCCACGCCGTCGTACTGCGCGCCGCAGACGGCGAGGCCCGGCACCTTGGCGACGTGCTCGCGGACGCGGGCCACGCGCGCGTGATGGCCGACCGGGTACTGGGGCAGGCCGTCGGTCCAGCGGGTGACGCGGGTTTCCAGCGGGGTGGCGTCGAGGCCGGTCGCGGCCTTGAGGTCGCGGCGGGAGACGTCGACGAGGTGGGCGTCGTCCCGCTCCAGGATCTCCGTCTCGCCGTACCGCCCGACGGAGGTCCGCAGCACGATCACGTCCGGGTCCTCGTCGGCGATCCAGCCCCACTTCTGGGAGGCGAACGTCGACGCCTTGATGGTGCGCCCGTCGACCGGCGGCACGAGGAAGCCGCTGCCCGCCGGGAGGCCGGTCTCGGCGCGCCGGTAGGCGAGGGTCACCAGGGCCATCGAGGCGTACTCGATGCCGTCCAGCTCCGTGGCGGCCTCGGGGGCCTCGGCGCGCAGGAGGGCGGCGGCGGCCGGGGCGGGGACGGCGACGACCACGGCGTCGGCCCGCAGCACGCGGTCCCCGGCGACGACGCGCCACCCCGTCGGCCCCTCGCGCCGCAACTCGCTCACCGGCGCCCCGGTGACGATCTCACCGCCCCGGGCGCGCACCGACTCGGCGACGGCGTGCGGGAGTTGGCCCACACCGCCCTCGATGCCCATGAACACCGGCCCGCTCTGCTGGTTGGCCGCGGCCCTGGCCTGGATCTCGCGGACCGCCTCGGTGAGGGAGTCGTGCGTCCGCGCGGCCTGGTAGAGCTGCGGGACGGCCGAGCGCATCGAGATGCGGTACGCGTCGCCCGCGTACACGCCGCCCAGCAGGGGCTCGACCAGCCGGTCGACGACCTCGCGGCCGAGGCGTTCCGCCACGTACTCACCGACCGCCACGTCGTCCCCGACCTCGGTGCGGGGCAGGTCGGCGTCGCGCTCGATGCGGGCCAGGCCCTCGTCGGACAGGACGCCGGAGAGGGCGGACGCGGTGCCGGGGACGCCCATGACATGCCCCTTGGGCATGGGGCGCAGGGCACCGCGGGTCCAGATCGAGGCGGTCGCGGTGGCGGGCGGCTGGAGGCGCCCGTCGAGGCCCACCTCTCGGGCCAGGGCGACGGCCTCGGGGCGGCGGGCCAGCATCGACTCGGCGCCGAAGTCCACGCGGACGCCCGCGATCCGCCCCGGCAGCAGCTTGCCGCCGACCCGGTCCGACGCCTCCAGGACGGTCACCTGCCGGCCGGCGTCCAGCAGCCGGTGGGCCGCGGCGAGTCCCGCGATGCCGCCACCGATGACGACGACCCGACCCGCACCACCCGTACGACTCTCCACTTCGCGCATGTCAACAGCCTCTCAGACCCCACTGACAATCTTTCCGCGCCCGGTGTCCGTCACGAGTCCTGACCGTGACCGCATCGGGACCGATCACCGCCAACGTTCGGCCGGCCCCCTGCGTCGAAGAAGCATCAGTCGCCACGACGACCCTCGGGGGTACGCCCACATGCGCACACGACGTTATGCACCATCGGCACGGTCCGTAGGCTCCGCACGATCCGTGCGGCCGGCCCAGGCCCTGGCCGGAGTCCTTCTCGCCGCGGCTCTCGCGCTCACCGGTTGCAGCGCCTCGGACGACTCCGGGGCGGGCAGCAGCAAGGCCGCCGCAGGAGAGGCCGCGCAGGCCGACTCGCAGGCGGGGACGCAGGAGGGCGCACCGGGCAGCGGCTCCGGCGCCGGCAAGGCGACCGCGCCGGCCAAGGCCACCGCGAGCCACATCATCCGCACCGCCTCCCTGACCGTGCAGGTCAAGGACGTGCCGAAGGCCCTCGACGAGGCCCGCGGCACGGCCGAGAACGCGGGCGGCTACGTCGGCAACGAGACCACCACCCGCGACGAGGAGGGCCACGAGCAGACCCGTGTCGTCCTGCGTGTGCCCGTCGACCGGTACGCCGAGGTCCTCGCGGACCTGGAGGGCGCGGGCAAGCTGATCGAGCGCAGCGCCAAGGCGCAGGACGTCACCGACCAGGTCGTGGACGTGGAGAGCCGCATCAAGTCGCAGCGGGCCAGCGTCGCCCGGATCCGTGAGCTGATGGACCAGGCGACCAGGCTCAGCGACGTGGTGACGCTGGAGGGCGAGCTGAGCTCCCGCCAGGCCGACCTGGAGTCGCTGCTGGCCCAGCAGGCGTCCCTGAAGGACCGCGCCGGCCTGGCCACGATCACCCTCTCCCTGTCGGAGACGCTGGTGAAGAAGGCGGTGGCGAAGGACGACGACCCCGGTTTCCTGGACGCGCTCGCGGGCGGCTGGGACGCGTTCGTGACGATGCTGCGCTGGCTGGCGGTCGTGATCGGCGCCGTGCTGCCGTTCGCGGCGGTGGCGGCGCTGATCGTGCTGCTGTGGCTGAAGGTCCTGCGGCCCCGGCTGCCGCGCCGGCCGGAGCCCACGCCCGTGACGACCGCCCTTGGTCCGCTGCCGGCGGCGCGTCCGGCACCGCGTCCCACGCGCGCGGGCGACGAACAGAGCGGTGAGCAGGACTGAAATGCGAGGCACTCGTAGCGTGTTCGCATGAACATGAGCGCTGCGAGGAGTGTGCCGGGTACACGGGAACGACTGGTCGTGATCGGAGGGGACGCCGCGGGGATGTCCGCTGCGTCGCAGGCGCGGCGCCTCAAAGACGCCGACGAGCTGGAGATCGTGGCGTTCGAACGCGGCCACTTCACCTCCTTCTCGGCCTGCGGCATCCCGTACTGGGTGGGCGGCGACGTCACCGACCGCGACCAGCTGATCGCCCGTACGGCCGAGGAGCACCGCGCGCGGGACATCGACCTGCGCATGCGGACGGAGGTCGTGGAGATCGACGTGGCCGGCGGCCGGGTACGCGCGCGTGACGTCGAGTCCGGCGACGAGTACTGGACGTCGTACGACAAACTCGTGATCGCGACCGGCGCCCGCCCGATCCGGCCCGACATGCCGGGCGCCGACGCCCTGGGCGTCCACGGCGTGCAGACCCTCGACGACGGCCAGGCCCTCATCGACACGCTGACACGCACGCGTGGCCGCCGCGCGGTCGTGGTCGGCGCCGGCTACATCGGCGTCGAGATGGCCGAGGCGCTCATCAACCGCGGCTACGAGGTGACGGTCGTCAACCGCGGCAGCGAGCCCATGTCGACGCTCGACCCCGACATGGGCCGCCTGGTGCACGAGGCCATGGAGGGCCTGGGCATCACCATGGTGAACGACGCCGAGGTCACCAAGGTCCTCACCGGCGAGGACGGCCGGGTCAGGGCGGTGGCCACGGAGGACGCCGAGTACCCGGCGGACGTCGTCGTCCTGGGCATCGGCGTCCGCCCGGAGACGACCCTCGCGCGGGCGGCCGGCCTCCCCCTCGGCGACCACGGCGGCCTGCTGACCGACCTGGCCATGCGGGTACGCGGCCACGAGAACATCTGGGCGGGCGGCGACTGCGTGGAGGTCCTCGACCTGGTCTCCGGCCGGGAACGCCACATCGCCCTGGGCACCCACGCCAACAAACACGGCCAGGTCATCGGCACGAACGCCGCCGGCGGCTACGCCACGTTCCCCGGCGTCGTCGGCACCGCCGTCAGCAAGGTCTGCGACCTGGAGATCGCCCGCACGGGCCTCCGCGAGAAGGACGCCCGCCGGGCCGGCCTCCAGTACGTCACGGCCACCATCGAGTCCACGAGCCGCGCGGGCTACTACCCCAACGCCTCCACCATGACGGTCAAAATGCTCGCCGAACGCCGGACGGGCCGACTGCTGGGCGTACAGATCGTGGGCAGGGAGGGCGCGGGCAAGCGCGTCGACATCGCGGCGGTCGCCCTGACAGCCGGCATGACGGTGGAACAGATGACGTCCCTGGACCTGGGATACGCGCCCCCGTTCTCACCGGTATGGGACCCGGTCTTGGTGGCAGCGCGGAAGGCAGCGAAGGCCGTGAACGCCAGAACCTCATAAGGGGCAGCGCAGGCAACCCCCTGAGGGGCGCGGGGCTGTATCGATGTGCGGCTCCGCCGCGCGGGCGCGACAAGCCACGACGGCCCTGCACCCGCCGAACATCCCACACCCCTACGGCGACTAGGCGGATCCGTTGATCCTCTCGATGGCCTGCCGAGCCTGCTCAGCCGGTGGCCGCGACGGCAGCGACGACACCGACGCACTCACACTCGGCGGCATCGCGGCAGCGGGCTGCTCCCCCGCCGGCTTCGCATGCGCGGCCCCCCGCGCGGAGCGCAACCGGTGACTCACAGCCTCGTCGAGAGTCACGGGACGCTGCATCTGCGCCGCGAGACGTCCCGCCTCCTGGCCCAGCCGGGCCACGTCTTCCCAGGGCAGCCGTACCACCACGGAGATCTCGGCCTCCCCGTCGGGCAACGCGTGCATCGCAGGAGTAACTCGGTCGTTCATCGCCTGTTCCTCACGTAGACCCCGCGACCCGCCTTCCCCGTGCCGCGGGCGGTTGAGAGGAGATACGCACACCCGGACGGCGCCGTTCACCGATTCGCCGGACGTATCCAGGGCAGAAGACCCTCGTGGTCATCCCCGTCCATGACGTGAACCCGGTGCGCCGCACCCCTTGGGTGACATACGCGCTGATCGCCGCGAACGTCCTCGTCTTCCTGTCCACGCCCGGCATAGCCGGCTCCGTGGCCGGTGAGAGCAGCCTGGCCCAGACGTGCCATCTGCACGCGTTCCTGGACCATTACGCGGCGGTGCCGAGGGAGTTGATCCACGACCAGCTCCCGGGCGTGGTCCCCACCGGTGACGTCGCCGTCGGACCGAACGGCCCCGGCTGTGTGGTCGGCCCGCCGGACTACGACAAGTCCCCGGCGCTGTCGGTCTTCACCGCCCTGTTCCTGCACGGCGGTTGGCTGCATCTGCTGGGCAACATGCTGTTCCTGCTGATCTTCGGCAACAACATCGAGGACCGCATGGGCCATGTGCGGTACCTGCTCTTCTACGTCGTCTGCGGCTACGCGGCGTCGTACGGCTTCGCCTTCCTCAACGACGACTCGGCCGACCCGCTGATCGGCGCGTCGGGGGCCATCGCGGGCGTGCTGGGCGCCTATCTCGTGCTGTATCCGAAGGCCAGGGTGTGGGTGCTCGTCCCGTTCCTGATCTTCCTGCCGCTACGGCTGCCGGCCTGGCTGGTGCTGGGCTTCTGGTTCGTGCTGCAGGCGGTGTACTCGAACGGCGAGGGCGTCTCCGACGCGGGCACCGTGGCGTACGCGGCGCACATCGTGGGCTTCCTTGCGAGGATGGCGCTCGCCTGGCCGCTCAAGCCGGGGACGCCGCCGCCACCGGAGCCGCGCGGCCTGCTGTTCGGCAGGAGGGCGCGGCCCCACACGTGGTGAGCGTCGTCAGCGAGCCGTCCGGGTGTGGACGTACTCGACGAGCCGGGTCAGCGCGTCCGGGTCGGTGGACGGCATGACGCCGTGGCCGAGGTTGAAGACGTGGCCCTCCAGGCCGGACGCCGCGTCGAGGACCTCGCGGGTCTTGGCCTCGACCGCCTCGGGGGTGGCGAACAGGACGGTCGGGTCGAGGTTGCCCTGGAGCGCCTTGCCGGTGCCGACGCGGCGGGCGGCCTCGTCGAGCGGGACGCGCCAGTCGACGCCGACGACGTCCGCGCCGGCCTCGCCCATGAGGTTCAGGAGCTCGCCGGTGCCGACGCCGAAGTGGATGCGCGGGACGCCGTAGTCGGCGACGGCCTCGAAGACCTTCGCGGAGGCCGGCATCACCGAGCGCCGGTAGTCGTCGGGGGCGAGCGAGCCGACCCAGGAGTCGAAGAGCTGGACCGCGGAGGCGCCGGCCTCGATCTGCACCTTGAGGAAGGCGGCCGTGATGTCGGCGAGGCGGTCCAGCAGATCGGCCCAGAGTTCCGGGTCGCCGTACATCATCGCCTTGGCGTTCTCGTACGTGCGGGACGGGCCGCCCTCGACCAGGTAGCTCGCGAGGGTGAAAGGCGCGCCGGCGAAACCGATGAGCGGGGTGGCGCCGAGCTCGCCGGTGAGCAGGCCGATGGCCTCGGTGACGTAGGAGACGTCCTCGGGGGTCAGGTCGCGCAGCTGGGCGAGGTCGGCCCGGGTGCGGATCGGGTTCTGAACGACCGGGCCGACGCCGGGCTTGATGTCGAGGTCGATGCCGATGGCCTTGAGGGGGACGACGATGTCGCTGAAGTAGATCGCCGCGTCCACGTCGTGCCTGCGCACGGGCTGGAGGGTGATCTCGGTGACCAGCTCGGGCCGCATGCAGGACTCCAGCATGGGAATGCCCTCGCGCACCTTGCGGTACTCCGGCAGGGAGCGCCCGGCCTGCCGCATGAACCACACCGGCGTGTGCGGCACGGGTTCGCGCCTGCACGCCTTGAGGAAAGCGGATTCGTACGTGGCTGACGGCGGCGTCTGGTTGGCACTCACGGGGGCAAGTCTCGCACGGCCGCTTCGGGCCCGGCGTCGGGGTTGCCGTGTTGTCCGGGTGTCCCTCCCTGCACGAAGCCCCCGTTCCCCTTAATCTTCCCGGCATGGCTGCGGCTCAGGAACGACTGTCGGACGGTACTGGCGGGATGGACGACGCGAAGGGCACCGGGGAGGCGGACCGGCATTCGAAGAACTCGGCTCCGCCGGCGTTCCGTGCGGCGGTCGACGCCCTGCGCGGCAGTCGGCTGCGGCCGCAGATCGAGGTCGAGCAGACCAAGGCTCCCCAGCGGCTGGCTCCGTACGCGTACGCGCTGGAGGCGGCCGTCGTCGATGGCGACCAGGACCTGGCCGACGGCCGGCTGGTGCTGCTGCACGATCCCGAGGGCCACGAGGCATGGCGGGGCTCGTTCCGGCTGGTGACCCTGGTGCGGGCGGAGCTGGAGCCGGAGATGGCCGCCGACCCGCTGCTGCCCGACGTGTGCTGGTCGTGGCTGACCGGTGCGCTCCAGGCGCGCGGACTGTCGTACGGGGAGCCGAGCGGCACCGTGACGCGGGCGAGCTCCCACTACTTCGGCGGGCTGTCGGAGCGTCCGGCGGCCTCGCAGATCGAGATCCGCGCCTCCTGGACTCCTCGGGAGGGCCTGGGCGGCGTGCCGGACACCGCGGCCCATCTGGCGTCCTGGTGCGATCTGCTCGCCCAGGTCGCGGGGCTGCCGCCGGCGGGTCCGGGGGATGCCTCGGTGGTGACGCTGCCGCAGCGCCGCGACCCGCAGTCCCGCTGACCACACCGGTGACCGGCGGCCACTCCGGCGACTTGACCGTCACTTTGTCGATACGGCCACTTTCGGTCAGGAATCAATCCATGATCGAACCGTTTCACTCGCCGAACGATCGACCACGCGTCCGAATTGCCCCGATTGTTACTCACTAAATCGTGATCTTTCCCTAAAGGGCCAGAGGTTTGGTGCCGAAGACGACTGTGACCTTGAAAGCCGTCCCCGCACCCAGGAGGCCTGGTGTCCGTTCTCCTCGAGCAGCCCGCAAGCCTGGTCGCCTACCGCCCGAACAAGCCGACCGCCATGGTGGTCGTGGCCGATCCCCGCGTCCGCTCCACCGTCACCCGGCATCTCTGGGCGCTCGGTGTGCGCGACGTCATCGAGGCCTCGTCCATCGCGGAGGCTCGTCCCCGCATCGGCAACCCCCGCGACATCTGTGTCGCCGACGTCCATCTGCCCGACGGCTCCGGCCTGACCCTCCTGTCCGAGACCCGCGCCGCGGGCTGGCCGAACGGCCTCGCCCTGTCCGCCGCCGACGACATCGGTGCCGTACGCAACGCTCTCGCCGGTGGCGTGAAGGGTTACGTCGTCACCGGCACCCGCACCAACGTCGGGCTCCCCACCCGGCCCGGTGCCGCTCCCATCGGCGCCGCCGCCGCCCGTATGCACCGTCGCCACCCGGGTGCCCCGAGCCACCCGGGCGGCTACCGCGAGCTGTCCGGTCGCGAGGTCGAGGTGCTGCGGCTGGTGGCGGAGGGCCAGTCGAACAAGGCGATCGGCGTCTCGATGGGCCTGTCCGCACTGACCGTCAAGAGCCACCTCGCCCGCATCGCCCGCAAGCTCGGCACCGGTGACCGCGCCGGCATGGTCGCCGTGGCCCTGCGGACCGGCATCATCCACTGACGCCGGTCATCCACCGGCCTCGACCACTTCCCTTACCTCGACCACTCACCGACGTGACCGGGATCGGCCGCTGATCCCGCCCGCGTCCCCCACCTGTCGTGGACCGGATCCTTCACTGGGCCGACTGGTTTACGACCTTCAGGCGCCCGCCCCCCGGACGGTCCGGCCGCGGGGGCGGGACAAGCCCCACCCCCAAAACGCCCCCCCCCGGCGGGCGCCCGCCCACCAACAGGATGAGCGCATTCGGCGGTCCGGCCTGGACGCTCGACCCCGCCAGCGGGCAGTACTATCTCCACTCGTTCAATCCCGAGCAACCGGACCACAATCGGCGCAACCCGGCGGTCGCC
>CBFGZZ010000276.1:0-12273 GCA_965653385.1 uncultured Streptomyces sp.
CACCCCCACCCGCCCCAGAAGGGACCACCCAAGCCGCTGGAAGCCGGCCTCCTGGAGATCCTCGCCAGCCCGGCCTGCCTCGCCCCCCTCAAGGAGCAGGACGCCGAGCTGATCTGCACCGGCCAGGACTGTGGCCTCGCGTACCCCGTCCGCGACGGCATCCCCGTCCTGCTCGTCGACGAGGCCCGCCGCCCCGCGTAACGCGCCACCGCGACATACGCCGTCCAGCCCCCGCACGGCACCGACGCGGCACCGGCAACCGGCGACAAACAAGGCCACCGTCACCCGGCACCCGACGACTGGGCAACTGACGGCCGCCAACCGGCAACGCACAAGACCACCGGCAACAGACGAACCGCAGGAACCAGACAAGAACCCGCGACCGAGCAAAGCCCCCAGCGCACAACCCGCGCAGGACCCCGCCCCAAGACAACCCGGCGATCGGAGGCTGCCGCCCATGCTCGACGAATCGCTGCTGGACACGCCGGAGGCGCTCGCCGAGGCCGACCGCCGTGACCTCCTGCGCGGCGCCGCCGAAGCCGGCGCCCGCGTCCGCACCGCCGCCCGGCACGCCGCCGAGGCAGGCGTCCACGACCTCAAACCCGACGGCCGCCCGCGCGCCATCATCCTCGCGGGCCCCGGCACCGCCGCCATCGGCGCCGCCGACCTCCTCGGCACGCTCGCCGGCGTCACCAGCCCCGTCACCCGACTGGCCCCGGCCGGTGTCGCCCCCGCCGCCGGCGCCCTGCGCTGGGAACTGCCCGGCTGGGCCGGTTCCGTGGACCTCCTGCTGATCACCACGCCCGACGGCACCGAACCGGGCCTGTCCCTGCTGGCCGAGCAGGCCTACCGCCGAGGCTGCACGGTCGTCGCCGTGGCTCCCGCCGGTTCGCCGCTCACCGAGGCGGTGCACAACAACCACGGCCTGTTCGTGCCGATGGCGACCGCCCCGTACGAGCAGGACGAGGCCCTCGCCGCCTCCGCTCCCGGCGTGCTGTGGGCACTGCTCACCCCGCTCTTGGCGCTCCTCGACCGCACCGGCATGATCACCGCCCCGCCGGACGCCCTGGAGAAGGTCGCCGACCGCCTCGACCACATCGCCGAGCGCTGCGGCCCCTCCATCGCGACCTACAGCAACCCCGCCAAGACCCTGGCCGCCGAACTCGCCGACGCGCTCCCGCTGATCTGGACCGAGGGCGTCTCCGCGGGCCCGGCAGGCCGCCGTTTCGCCGCCGCGCTCGCCGAACTCTCGGGCCACCCCGCCCTCGTCGCCGAACTGCCCGAGGCGCTCGCCTCGCACAACGCCCTGCTCGCGGGCAAGCTCGCGGGGAGCGCCGACCCAGAGGACTTCTTCCGCGACCGCGTCGAGGAGCCACCCGCCCTGCACGCGCGCGTGGTGCTGCTGCGCGACCGGCCCCTGGGCGGCCTCACCGCCGCGCCCGCCGCCCGCGACCTGGCCCTGAGCCATGACACGCCGATCAGCGAACTGGAACCGGAACCCGGCGGCGAGCTGGAGACCCTCGCGGAACTGATCGCCATCACGGATTTCGCCGCCGTTTACCTGGCGCTCGCCTCGGGAGCCTGATCTGTCTCAGGACGCCCCGGCAGCCGTACGGCAGAGGAACCGACGAGGTACCGACGAGGAACTGACGAGGAACCGACCGCCGTACACAAGGCGAACGGCGCCCTCCACGAAGAGAAGCCGTCGTAGTCGTACTCGACCCGCAGAGAGCAGGCAGACACCCGCATGGACCGCCTCGACAACACCGTCCGCCCCTACGCCTGGGGTTCCACCACCGCGATCCCGGAGCTCCTCGGCGTCGAGCCGACCGGTGAACCGCAGGCGGAGATGTGGATGGGCGCCCACCCGGGCGCACCCTCGCGCACCGCGCGCGGGACGCTCGTCGAGGTCATCGAGGCGGCCCCGGAGCGCGAGCTGGGCGCCGCGGCCGTGGCGAAGTTCGGCCCTCGTCTGCCGTTCCTGCTCAAGATCCTCGCCGCCGGCGCCCCGCTCTCCCTCCAGGTACACCCCAACCTGGAGCAGGCGAAGGAGGGTTACGCGGACGAGGAGGGCCGCCACATCCCCGTGGACGCGGGCCACCGCAACTACAAGGACGCCAACCACAAGCCCGAACTGATCTGCGCTCTCACCGAGTTCGACGGCCTGTGCGGCTTCCGCGACCCCGTCCAGGCGGCCGACCTGCTGGACGGCCTCGGCGTCGACTCCCTCAAGCCGTACGTCGACCTGCTGCACGCCCACCCCGAGGACGCGGCTCTGCGCGAGGTGCTCACCGCGATCCTCACCGCAGACCCGGCCGACATGGCCCGTACCGTCACCGAGGCCGCCACCGCCTGCACCCGCCTCGGCGGCGACTACGCCCCGTACGCCGACATCGCCCACCACTACCCGGGCGACCCCGGCGTCATCGCAGCCATGCTGCTCAACGACGTCCGTCTCCAGCCCGGCGAGGCACTGTTCCTCGGCGCCGGCATCCCGCACGCGTATCTGAACGGCCTCGGCGTCGAGATCATGGCCAACTCCGACAACGTCCTGCGCTGCGGCCTCACCCCCAAGCACGTCGACGTCCCCGAACTCCTGCGCATCGTCCGCTTCGAGCCGAGCGACCCGGGCGTACTGCGCCCCGAGGCCGCCCCGGACGGCGAGGAGGTCTACGAGACCCCGATCGACGAGTTCCGGCTGTCCCGGTACGTCCTCCCGGAGGGCACGACCGCGCACGACCTCACGCGCGCGACCCCGCAGATCCTGCTCTGCACGGCGGGCACGGTCCGCGCCGGCGAACACGAGCTGACGCCCGGCCGCTCCGTCTTCGTACCGGCGGGCGAAACGGCCGAAGTGTCCGGTGCCGGTACGGTCTTCCGGGCCACGGTCGTCGCCTGACCGAGGGCATCGGACGACCCGGCGCGCCGTTGTCGGACCGGACTGCAACAATGGCCCACCGGCAAAGGACGGGCAAAGCCGATCGGGGGCGACACGCTCCCCTGGGCGACGCCTCGACGGCGTACGTACGAAGGCTATGAAGGCGAAGGGACAACGCGACACATGAGCGCGTCAGGCGGTACCAAGGCGATCGTGGCGGCACTGGCCGCCAACCTCGCCATCGCGGCATCGAAATTCGTGGCGTTCGCGTTCAGCGGCTCGTCGTCGATGCTCGCCGAGGGCGTGCACTCGCTCGCGGACTCCGGCAACCAGGCCCTGCTGCTGGTCGGCGGCAAGAAGGCCCAGCGCGAGGCGACGCCGCAACACCCCTTCGGCTACGGCCGCGAGCGGTACATCTACGCCTTCCTCGTCTCGATCATCCTGTTCTCGGTCGGCGGCATGTTCGCCCTCTACGAGGGCTACGAGAAGATCAAGCACCCGCACGAGATCGAGCACTGGTACTGGCCGGTCGGCGTCCTCGTCTTCGCGATCATCGCCGAGACCTTCTCCTTCCGTACGGCCATCAAGGAGTCGAACGTCCTGCGGGGCCGGAAGTCCTGGAAGGAGTTCGTCCGCCACGCCAAGGCTCCCGAGCTGCCCGTCGTCCTCCTGGAGGACCTCGGCGCGCTGGTCGGCCTGATCCTCGCCCTGGGCGGCGTCGGCCTGGCGCTGCTCACCGGTGACGGCGTCTGGGACGGCATCGGCACCGTCTGCATCGGCGTCCTGCTCGTGCTGATCGCGGTCGTCCTCGCCATCGAGACCAAGTCGCTGCTGCTCGGCGAGTCCGCCGGCGCCGAGGAGACCACGAAGATCGAGGCCGCCATCGTCGACGGCGACACCGTCACCCGCATCATCCACATGCGCACGCTCCACCTCGGCCCCGAGGAACTCCTGGTCGCCGCCAAGATCGCCGTTCGGCACGAGGAGACGGCCACCGAGATCGCCTCCGCCATCGACGCAGCCGAGGCCCGCATCCGCGAGGCCGTCCCGATCGCGCGCGTCATCTACCTCGAGCCCGACATCTACAGCGAGGCCGAGGCAGCCAAGGGCGCCGACCGCGAGGCGACCCCCGGCGGACCGGCCGCGCCGCACGGCAGCGAGCACTGAGGACGCGTACGACCTCGACGGGGCCCGCCGAGCGATTCGGCGGGCCCCGTCCCATATCCGTACCCTTCGGCCCGACCACTTGTGTCCATGCGGCCTTCGGGTCCGATCACAAATGCTCGGGCCACAACACGAGTTGCGCCGCCGACCGCCGCCGCAGGTTCCGCGCCGCGAACCCGCACACGATCCCGGCGAGCGCCAGCAGAAACCCGAGCAGTGTGGCCCCGGCGAGCAGCAGCGGCATCGCGGAGCTGTCCGTCACCCGGCCCACGACCGCCCCGACGGGCACCGTCCCGCCGTGATCCTCGGCGAAGGAGCGCGAATCGCGCGAGTTCGTACGGTTGTCGCCGAGCACGAACAGCCGGCCGTCGGGCACCTTCACGTCGTACGCGCGATGCAGCCCGTCGGCGACGCCGTGGTTCGCGTACGACTCCCTGAGCGGCTTCCCGTTGACGGTGATCCGCTCGCGCGCCGTACCCGCGTCCTCGCAGCAGACGACACGGTCGCCGCCGACACCGATGACACGCTGTATGACACCCAAGCCGCCCTGGTAGCGGGCCGGCGCCGTGTAAAGCACCACGTCGCCCGGCCTCAGCTCGTCCCCACCGACCCGCTCGACGACCACCCGGTCTCCCACCGTGTACGTGGGCTTCATGCTTTCCCCCGACACGGTCGACAGCACGTAACCCGTACGCAGCCACAGCACGGACCCGACGACGAGCGCCAGTCCCAGGAGACCCACCACCCACGCCGTGACCGCGAGTCTTCGCGCCTGTTCCATCGCCACTCCCTCCCCACGCGGAACGCCCGCGGCGGACGAGAGTAGCCGTCGCCCGTGAACCGCTCGTGCGGGCCCACGCCCTGATGGCCGCGGGCCCGCACCGCGCGGCTACTGGATCTCGCTCAGCACCCCCAGCACCGCCTGCTCATCACGGGCGGTCAGCAGCCGCTCCCGGAACCCGGCATCCATCAACTTCCGCGACAGCAGCGCCAGAATCCGCAGATGCTCGTCACCCGCGGCCGCCTCCGGTACGGCGATCATGAACACCAGCCTCGCCTTCGTACCGTCCAGCGAGCCCCACTCGACGCCCTCCGAGGACCGCGCGAATCCGACCACCGGTGCCGTCACCGCATCCGTCTTGGCATGCGGAATCGCGATCTCCTCCCCGAGCCCGGTCGTCCCCTGCGCCTCCCGCCGCAGCGCGGTCGCCACCAACTCGTCGACATCCGCGACCTTGCCGGTACGGGCCAGCAGCTCACCCATCTCCCGGATCGCGGACTCCTTGCCGTCCGCACGGAGTTCGACCTGCACCGTCCGCTGGGTGAGGTAGCCCGAGAGAACCTCGGCGGCAGCATTCTCCGAGGCCGAAGCGCCACCCGCCGAATCCTCGAACTCCAGCGACTCCTCGGACTCCGCGCCGTCCGCCGGGGACGCCCCCGCGTCGGCCGCCGCCCCCGACTCACGTACGGCGGTCCGCCGAGCCACGACACCGCCACCGCCCGGGGTTCCGGCGCCCACCCCGACGAGCACCGGCTCGGGCCCAGCAGCGCCGAGGTCACCGACAGCCTCCCCGCGCCGCCTGCGCTCACTCAGGTCGACCAGAGCGACCGTGGCCAGCGCGGTGACGACCGTGCCGAGCGCCACGGCCACGAAGAACATCGGCACCCCGCTCACCGCGCCCAGCACCGCCACGATCGGCCCGCCGTGCGGCACCGCGTCCTCGACCCCGGCGACCCCGGCGATCGCACCGGCCACCGCGCCGCCCAGCATGTTGGCCGGGATGACCTGCGCGGGCCGCGCCGCCGCGAACGGGATCGCGCCCTCGGAGATGCCGAAGCACCCCATGAAGAGCGAGGCCAGCCCCGTCTCCCGCTCCTGCTCGGTGTACAGCCGCTTCCGTATGAGCGTGGCGAGGCCCTGTCCCAACGGCATGACCGGGATCGCCGCCGCGCACATGCCCATCACCGTCTGGTTGCCGGTCGCGATGAGCCCTGCGCCGAACAGGAACGCCGTCTTGTTGACCGGCCCACCCATGTCGAAGGCGATCATCAGCCCGAGAATCGCACCCAGCAGGATCGCGCTCGTCCCCGTCATCCCGCTGAGCCAGCTGGTCAGGTGCTCGAACACCCAGGAGATCGGCTTCCCGATGACGTAGATGAAGAACAACCCGAGCGCCGTCGTCGCCACGATCGGGATCACGATGATCGGCATGATCGGCTGCGCGAACTTCGGGACCTTGACCTTCTTGATCCACAGCACCAGATACCCGGCGAGGAACCCGGTCACGATCGCCCCGATGAACCCGGCGCCCGCCTTGGAGTCGTACAGCTCACCGGTGTTGGCGATCCAGCCACCGATCATGCCGGGCACGAGCGCGGGCCGATCTCCGATGGCATACGCGATGTAGCCGGACAGGATCGGCACCATCAGGGTGAAGCCGATGACACCGATGTTGTTGATGTCCATCCAGAAGGAGTCCTTCGGGATGACCAGACCGCCCGACGGGTCGGTGTGCCCGCCGAGCGAGAGCGAGATCGCGATCAGCAGCCCACCGACAACGACGAACGGGATCATGTAACTGACCCCGTTCATCAGCGCCTTGTACCCGACGCTCCGCTCCCTGCCGCCACCGCTCGTGGAGGCCGTGGGGGCGCCCCCTCCCGTGTGCACGGGCGCCGACAACACCCGCTCGATCAGCTGCTCGGGATGACGAATGCCCTCCGCCACCCCGACGGTCAGCACCCGCTTGCCGGCGAAACGGCTCAGGTCCACGTCCTTGTCCGCCGCGACGATGACGCCGTCAGCGTGTTTGACATCGTTGTCATCGAGGACGTTTTCAGCCCCGATGGATCCTTGCGTCTCCACCTTCATGTCGATACCGCGGCTCTCGGCCGCCTGCGCGAGCTTCTCGGCCGCCATGTACGTATGCGCGATGCCGGTCGGGCACGCGGTCACCGCGAGCAGCTTCAACCGCTGCTGCTCGCCACTACCGCCGCCCGTGGGGGGAGGGCCGGCCGGACTTGTCACGTCGATCTCCTAACGCCTTTGTCACACGGAACGCCGTCCCGGACGCCCCGCAAGATCGATCGGTTGTTCAGATCTCCCGGGCATCCTGCACCACCCCGCCCCAGACTCAAAGGCCCGAATGCCCCGCAACGCCCCGCTCTGCCGTCTCCTGTACGCCCTTCGTTGGTGTCCTGTTATCGCCCCCACCCCGTCCTGCTCCGACCGCTGCTCCCCTCCCTCGGCTGCTCCCGCGCCCCTACCGCCCCGTTGCCGCTCTTCGCTCCGCCGCCCGCCGCCACGTGACCGACGCCACCGCCATGAACAACCCCCCCCTCGCCCCTCACCACGAGACCTCCGAGTGCCGACGGATGGCGCGATCTGTTCGCAGGCGGACTGGGGACGGCCGGGCCGCGCGGTGTAGCTTGGGACAGAGCCAGACGTCGCTGCTGATGGCGGTCGGGCGGTCCCGACGCGGACCGACCGAGGGAGAGAGGGCCTCCGACGGACTGCGCTGCGCGCACGCGGGCATGCCTGTGTCCTCTTCGGGCACCCCTGTGTCCGCCGCCGCGCAGACCAGCCGTACCCACCCTCGACCCAACCCCGAGGAGCAGCTCGTAATGACGACTGTCGAGAACCGACAGGACTTCAAGGTCGCCGACCTCTCCCTGGCCGACTTCGGCCGCAAGGAGATCACCCTCGCCGAGCACGAGATGCCCGGCCTGATGGCGATCCGCAAGGAGTACGCCGAGGCGCAGCCCCTGGCCGGCGCCCGTATCACCGGCTCCCTGCACATGACCGTGCAGACCGCCGTCCTCATCGAGACCCTGGCCGCCCTCGGCGCCCAGGTCCGCTGGGCCTCCTGCAACATCTTCTCCACCCAGGACCACGCGGCCGCCGCCATCGCCGTCGGCCCGAACGGCACACCCGACAACCCCCAGGGCATCCCGGTCTTCGCCTGGAAGGGCGAGACCCTGGAGGAGTACTGGTGGTGCACGGAGCAGGCCCTGACCTGGCCGGACAGCCCCACCGGGGGCCCGAACATGATCCTCGACGACGGCGGTGACGCCACCCTCCTGGTCCACAAGGGCGTCGAGTACGAGAAGGACGGCAAGGTCCCCTCCGTCGACACCGCCGAGTCCGACGAGCACCGCGTCATCCTCGAACTCCTGCACCGCACCATCACGGACGGCTCGCAGAAGTGGACCCAGCTGTCCTCCGAGATCCGCGGCGTGACCGAGGAGACCACGACCGGCGTCCACCGCCTGTACGAGATGCAGCGCGACGGCACCCTCCTGTTCCCGGCGATCAACGTCAACGACGCCGTCACCAAGTCGAAGTTCGACAACAAGTACGGCTGCCGCCACTCCCTGATCGACGGCATCAACCGCGCCACCGACGTCCTGATCGGCGGCAAGACCGCCGTCGTCTGCGGCTACGGCGACGTGGGCAAGGGCTGCGCGGAGTCCCTGCGCGGACAGGGCGCCCGCGTGATCGTCACCGAGATCGACCCGATCTGCGCCCTCCAGGCGGCGATGGACGGCTACCAGGTCACGACCCTCGACGAGGTCATCGACAAGGCCGACATCTTCATCACCACGACCGGCAACAAGGACATCATCATGGCCTCGGACATGGCCAAGATGAAGCACCAGGCGATCGTCGGCAACATCGGCCACTTCGACAACGAGATCGACATGGCCGGCCTCGCCAAGGTCCCCGGCATCGTCAAGGACGAGGTCAAGCCGCAGGTCCACACCTGGACGTTCCCCGACGGCAAGGTCCTCATCGTCCTGTCCGAGGGCCGCCTGCTGAACCTGGGCAACGCCACCGGTCACCCGTCCTTCGTGATGTCCAACTCCTTCGCGGACCAGACTCTGGCCCAGATCGAGCTGTTCACCAAGCCGGACGCCTACCCGACCGGCGTCTACACGCTGCCCAAGCGCCTGGACGAGAAGGTCGCGCGCCTCCACCTGGACTCGCTCGGTGTGAAGCTGACGAAGCTCCGCCCCGAGCAGGCCGCGTACATCGGCGTCGAGGTAGAGGGCCCGTACAAGCCGGACCACTACCGCTACTGCGCCGAGCAGACCCCCGAGGCAGGCCCCCGCACCCCCGTGTCGGGGGCCTGCCCCTTTGGCCGTGCGGCACCTTCAGCCGGCCCACGCGCCACCCAGAGCCATCAAGATCCAGGACCCCGATGCCCCGCGGCCGCTATTCGCTCCATGATCCGCACGATCACACCCCCCTCGCAGAAGAACACTTCCACTGCGCCCCCGGCCCTTCCGGCTGGCGCTATGTCTCCCAGCTGACCACCCCCGCGGGCGATCACAGCGGCTCCGTCGACCTCACCCTGGACGAACTCGGCCGCCCCCTCCGGCTCGAACTCCACGCAGGTGGCTGGCAGGTACGCGGCGCCGCCCTGGACGGCGTCACCTGGGTCCGTACCGACCCCACGGGGGCTCATGCCACGGAAGGCAACGTGCGCGCCCATGCCTTCACCGGGACCTCCCCCTCGTTCCTCATCGCTACCACTCGTCTCCTACGCCTCACCCCTTCCGACTCGGCAACCCGCGTACGCCTCGTGGCCCTCACGGACCCGGTCCTGGCCCCGCGCACCGTGGACCAGTCCTGGGCCTTGGTGAACAGACAAACACACGCCACTGACAACGGACCCCTGGCCGTGGACGAATACCAGGTCACAGACCTGGACACGGGCGAGCAGCACGTCGTGCACATCGCGGGCGACGTGGTCCTCGCGGCACCGGGCATCGAACTGGAGGACCTGGACTCGCCGCCGTCAACGTTCGTTTGAGCGCTCGGCGCGCCTCGGTCGGAGAGGGGCCTAGGCCGGCGGGACGAAACCGGTGGAGGGACTGTCGTCCTTCGGAGTATGTGGCGCCGGAGTCTGCTCCGTCCCGTACGGCGCCCGCGAAGGCGGTGCAGCGGAAGCGGGCGCAGGAGCCGCGGTCGGCATGACCGACGGACCGTACGCACCAGACTCCCCACCCGCAGCACCCACAGCACCGGCGTGGACGGACCCCCCACCCGCGGCCGCCGCCCCGTTCCCGAAGGCTCGCCGCGCCTCACGCGTCTGCCGTTCCTGAAGCACCGCCGCCAGATACGCCGCCGACGGCACACCCTGCGGCGCCGGAGCGCCCGTACGCGCCGCGAGGTCCGTCGCAAGGCGCTCCGCCATACGCCCGCCGACCTGAGGGTCGAGTTGCTGCATCCGCATCAGGTACTGGCGAATGGCGAGCCACAGATCATTGGGCACCGCCGAAAGGTCGAGCTCCGAGAACCGACCCGCCAACCACGGCGGAGGCGGGGGAACGAAGCCGGTCCGCGTGAGCGGCACCCGTTCTCGTACGACGAGCGTCCCGGCGAACACATCACCGAGCCGCCGCCCGCGCGCGGACACCAACGAAGAGATGACAGCGATGACGCCGAGCGTCATCAGGATCTCGATCACACCGATGAGGCCACGCACCAGCGCGTGCCGGAACCGGATCGGTCCGCCGTCATCGCGCACCACCCGCAGCCCACACGCAAGCTTCCCGAGCGAGCGCCCATGGCTCAGCGTCTCGACCGCGATCGGCCCGCCGACCAGCAGCAAGACGAACATCGCAATCGACAACGCCGTCTGCGCCGCCTCGTCCAAAGAAGCCGTCGCCGCCACCACACCCAGGGTCACGACGATGTACGCGATCACTGCCACGGCGAGATCGAGCAGCACGGCCAGCCCCCTGCTGGGCAGCTTCGCGGGGCGCAACTCCAACGCCACCGCCTCACCCGTCACCAGCTCACTCACGCCGACCGTCCTTCCCCTGCTCTGCCCTCGGAATGGCCAGTCTGCCAAGCTGAGGGCGCATCGCGCCGCAGTACGACAAGCTGACACCCACGACGAGTCGCCGACGAACAGCCGAGGAGCAGAAAACCAGATGGACCTCGACGTCTTCGTCACCGCCCACCGAGCAGAGTGGGACCGCCTCGACGCCCTCCTCGGACGCCGGCGCCGTCTCACCGGTGCCGAGGCCGACGAACTCGTCGCCCTCTACCAGCGCACGGCGACCCATCTGTCCCTGATCCAATCCAGTGCCCCCGATCCTCAGCTGACCGGTCGCCTCAGCCAGCTGGTGGCACGCGCGCGTAGCGCTGTCACAGGTACCCGACGCGCCTCATGGCGTGACGTCATTCGCTTCCTCACCCAAGGATTCCCGGCCGCTGTCTACCGGGCGCGCCATTGGTGGGTCCCCACCGCGCTCCTCTCCACCCTCGTTGCCGCACTGCTCGGCTGGTGGATAGGCACGCATCCAGAAGTACAGGCCACCATCGCGGCCCCGAGCGAACTGCGCGAGCTCACCCGCCCGGGCGGCCAGTACGAGACGTACTACTCCAGCCACCCCGCGGCGTCCTTCGCTGCCCAGGTCTGGACGAACAACGCCTGGGCCGCCGCCCTCTGTCTGATCCTCGGCGTCTTCCTGGGACTGCCGGTGCTCTGGATCCTCTTCCAGAACATGCTCAATCTGGGCGTCGGCTTCGGCCTGATGTCCTCGGCAGGCCGCCTGGACACTTTCCTCGGCCTGGTCCTGCCACACGGCCTCCTCGAACTGACCGCGGTCTTCGTCGCCGCCGGCACCGGACTACGCCTGGGCTGGACCCTCATCGACCCGGGCCCGCGGACCCGCCGCTCAGCTCTCGCCGAGGAAGGCCGAGCCGCGATCGGCATGGCGATAGGCCTGGCCCTGGTCCTCTTCGTCTCCGGCGCCATAGAAGGCTTCGTCACCCCCTCGGGCCTGCCCACCTGGGCACGCATCAGCATCGGAGTCGTGGCTGAGCTCGCCTTCCTCGCCTACGTCTATGTCCTCGGCGGACGTGCCGCCCGCACCGGAGAGACGGGCGACATCGAGGCGGCCGAGCGCAGCGCCGCCGTTCCGACCGCCGCCTGATGTGCGTACACGCCTGTTGAGCTGCTAGTCTCCTCTTCGCCCCGCAAGAACCGTTGACACGGAGCTGGTGGGGAGGTAGATTCGAACAGTTGCCTGGAAGTGGATGCGAGTCCCACCGGGCAGAGTGAGTATCTGTCTGCTTCGGCGGAACATTGATTCCCGAGAAGCCCCCTCCCGATGAATCGGAATTGAGCGGCTGGTTAGTCCGGCCAGGAACTTCTGATAAAGTCGGAGTCGCCGGAAAGGGAAACGCGGAAGCGGGAACCTGGAAAGCACCGAGG
>CBFGZZ010000277.1:0-12247 GCA_965653385.1 uncultured Streptomyces sp.
GTCGGCGACGGCACGCAGCAGGTCGTCGGCGCAGCCGTGCCGCCAGCGACGCCGGTCGGCGTGGAGACGGGTGTGGGTGTGGAACTCCGGGTCCGGGTCGTCCTGGTCCGACTCGATCCACCAGCGGACGCTGCCGGGGTGGAGCTCCTGGCGTGGCGTCGGATAACCGGCGGGGCCGGCCGACGCGTACGACCAGTCCATGGTCACGACGAACACGTCCAGGCCCGTGAACAGTTCGTCGAGGACCGTGTGGGCGACGGGCGGGCCCGACGGCCGCCTGGCCCGCCACGACTGTGCCAACCGCGTCGGGTTGACGCCCTCGCTCACCCGTCGGCCTTGGCCACACCTATCGGGCACGAGACGCCCGTGCCGCCGATCCCGCAGTAGCCCGCCGGGTTCTTGTCGAGGTACTGCTGGTGGTACGCCTCGGCCGGGTAGAAGGTCCGGCCCTGAGCCGGGAGGATCTCGGTGCTGATCGTGCCGTGGCCGGAGTCCGAGAGGACCTTCTGGTACGCCTCCCGGGAGGCCTCGGCCGTCTTCGCCTGTTCCGGGGTGTGTGTGTAGATCGCCGAGCGGTACTGCGTGCCCACGTCATTGCCCTGGCGGAAGCCCTGGGTGGGGTCGTGGGCCTCCCAGAAGGTCTTCAGGAGGCGGTCGTAGGAGATCACGGAGGGGTCGTACACCACGCGGACGACCTCCGTGTGACCGGTCAGGCCCGAGCACACCTCCTCGTAGGTGGGATGCTCGGTGTAGCCGCCCTGGTAGCCGACCAGGGTCGTCCACACACCCTCCGGGAGCTGCCAGAACTTGCGCTCGGCGCCCCAGAAGCAGCCCAGGCCGAAGTCGGCGGTCTCCAGGCCCTCGGGGTAGGGGCCGAGCAGCGGGTTGCCGAGGACGGTGTGGCGGTCGGGGACCGTGAAGATCGGTTCCGGACGGCCCTGCAGTGCCTGCTCGGGCGTGGGCAGGACGGGCGTACGGCCGAAGAGCATGAGGGTTCCTTCCTCGCGGGACACCTCCCAACCGGGCGGTACCCCGTTCAACGTACGGCCGGGCCCGCAGATTCCGCCCGGCGCCTTCGCCGCGGCCGACGGCCTCAGTGCGGGAGCGTCGCCGGGCTGCCGCCGTTCGCCTCGTAGCCCGCCACCGCCAGCGCGCGGTACACCGCGAACTCCGCCGCCGGGTCCGGGGAGAGCGTCCAGGGCAGCGCGCCGACATGGCCGTCGACGTGGACCAGCTGGTCCATGGCCTCCGCCCAGCGTTCGCCGCGGACCAGGAAGAAGACCAGCAGATGGCGTACGTGCGCAAGCATCGGGTCGTCGTGGCGGGCCGCGTGCGCCGCGAACAGCGCGCCGTGCATCGCCTTCGTCACGACCTCGCTCTGGTAGAAGCCACTGACCAGGTTCACCTCGGGCAGGTGCTCGAACACCGCGAACAGCGGCATCGCCGCGAGCAGGGAGCCCTGGGGCGCGCGGGCCGCCGCCGCTTCCGCGAAGTCGTACGCCAGCTGCCGCGAGCCGTGCCACTTCTCGCACCAGTAGTGCAGGGCCGCCAGATGCGCGCCCATGTGGGCCGGGGCCCGGTCCAGGATCTTCAGCCAGAGCTGCTCGAACTCCGGGCGGGCGTAGGCCAGTCCGCGGGCCACCGACAGCTCGATGATGTACGGGATCGGGTCACCCGGGGCCAGCAGCGCCGCGTCACCGCACGCCGACTTGGCCTCCTCCATGATGATCCGGAACTCGTCCGTGCCCGGCGTCGCCGTCCGCCACGCCTGCTGCACCAGGAACTCCGCGTGCACGGCCGCGCCGCCCGCGTCCTTGGGCTGCTCGGTGCGCCACACCCGCAGCCACTGGCCGCCCGGCGACTCACTGACCCCGCCCGGGCGCTGCTGCAGCTCCAGCGACGCGGCTCCGGCGAAGGCCTGCACCCGCTGCCAGCGCAGCTCGCCCTCCGTCTCGGTGCCCGCGAGCAGCTGGGAGGCCGCCTTGTAGTCCTGCGTGCGCTGCACCAGATCCAGGACGTCCAGCAGGTCCTGGTCGGGGCCGGGCATACGGACGTCCAGCTCCTCCTGGCGTACGAAGCCGTAGTTCGCCGGGTCCGCGGCGTCGGGGTGGCCCGGCGGGACCTGCTCGATCATGCCCCGCCGGCGCCGCATGAACGGCAGCACCACGAAGCCGAGCATGACCAGCGCTATCAGGACCCAGAGAATCTCCATGCCTCCAGCGTTCCAGACGACGCTGACAATTGGCCAACGGGTGTCGCCGACGGTCGGGCGGGGATGCCCGGTGCGGGCTGCCGGCCTTGCTGTGGGCGCATCCCTGTCGTTCGCGGACTACGCTCGGTGCCCATGAGTGACAGGCACATCAGTCAGCACTTCGAGACCCTGGCGATCCACGCGGGCAACACCGCCGACCCCCTCACCGGCGCGGTCGTCCCGCCGATCTACCAGGTCTCGACCTACAAGCAGGACGGCGTCGGGGGGCTGCGCGGCGGTTACGAGTACAGCCGTAGCGCCAACCCCACCAGGACCGCCCTGGAAGAGAACCTCGCCGCCCTGGAGGGCGGTCGCCGCGGACTTGCGTTCGCGTCCGGACTGGCGGCCGAGGACTGCCTGTTGCGTACGCTGCTCAGCCCCGGCGACCACGTGGTCATCCCCAATGACGCCTACGGCGGCACGTTCCGGCTGTTCGCCAAGGTCGTCGCACGGTGGGGGGTGGAGTGGTCGGTCGCCGACACCAGCGATCCGGCCGCCGTGCGGGCAGCCATCACCCCGAAGACCAAGGTGGTGTGGGTCGAGACCCCCTCCAACCCGCTGCTGGGGATCACCGACATCGCCGCCGTCGCACAGATCGCCCGGGACGCCGGTGCGAAGCTCGTCGTCGACAACACCTTCGCCACGCCGTATCTCCAGCAGCCCCTGTCGTTGGGCGCGGACGTCGTCGTGCACTCGCTGACCAAGTACATGGGCGGCCACTCGGACGTCGTGGGCGGCGCGCTGATCGTCGGCGACACGGACCTGGGTGACGAGCTGGCCTTCCACCAGAACGCCATGGGTGCCGTGGCCGGGCCCTTCGACTCCTGGCTGGTGCTGCGCGGGACCAAGACGCTGTCGGTGCGCATGGACCGGCACAGCGAGAACGCCACGAAGATCGCCGACATGCTCACCCGGCACGCGCGCGTGACGCGTGTGCTCTACCCGGGCCTGCCCGACCACCCCGGTCACGAGGTCGCCGCCAAGCAGATGAAGGCGTTCGGTGGCATGGTCTCCTTCCGGGTCGAGGGCGGCGAGGAGGCGGCCGTCGAGGTCTGCAACCGCGCCAAGGTGTTCACGCTCGGTGAGTCCCTGGGGGGTGTCGAGTCGCTCATCGAGCACCCGGGGCGCATGACCCATGCCTCCGTGGCCGGCTCCGCCCTGGAGGTTCCCGCCGACCTCGTCCGGCTCTCCGTGGGCATCGAGAACGTCGAGGACCTCATCGAGGACCTTCAGCAGGCGCTGGGATAGCCCCCCGGCTCACCAGCCCGTCAGCGGTGGGGTCGTCTCCGACGGCGGCTCCACCCACGGGCGGGCCGTCACTGCCCAGACGGTGAACGCCACCGCGGCCGCGAGCAGGAGCAGCCACATCAGCAGTGCGGTGGCCCTTCTGCGGCGCAGCATGCGGCCGCCGCGTCGCAGGACCTCCGGGTACAGATCGGGCGGGACCGGGGTCGGCGAGCGCTCCATGATCCGGCGCGCGGCCGCTTCACGTCGGGCGCGGCTCACGAGGACACCGCCTTCGCGACCGGCACCGCCGGCGGGGTGTCCTGCGGATGCAGCAGGTGCGCCGTCGCCCGGTCGCAGATCGTCTGGACGCGTTCCCGGGGCAGGCCGAGCAGAGCCGCCGCCTGTTCCTCGGCGACCCCCTCGTACAGCCGTAGGACCAGGATCAGACGTTCCTGCGGGGAGAGCCGGGCCAGTGGGCTGTCGGGGTGCGGGTGGTGCCGACGCCACGTGGAACGGGCGAAGCGGGTGGCCAGGTGGCCGCGGGTGCGGTCGTACGGGTCCTCGCCGCGCAGTCCGTCCCAGCACGCGTACGTGTGCGCCAGGGACAGCGTCAGCAGGCGTCGCGCGCGTGGGTTGCGATCGGGCGGCTCAGCGGTGAGCAGCGTGGCGGCATGCATCAGCCGTCCGGCCGCACCCGCGACGAACGCCTCGAACTCGCGGTCCCGGCGGGCGTCCTGGACCACACGTCGTCGTCCCACCGCCCCTCCCGCCTGACCGACCCTGAGGAACCGGGCCCCGCATGAGGAGGACCCGGTTTCATATGAGGCCAGCCGCGGGCCCGGGTCAAGAGCCGGGACCGGATCACCCTCAGGACGCCGGGGGCGTCTCCGCGCCGGAGATTCCCTGCGCCGCCATCCGTGCGGAGAGCGCCGTGTTGAAGCGGGTCAGGAGCGAGCAGAACGCCTCGCGCTCCTCCGGCGCCCAGTCGTGCGTCAGCTCGGCCATCAACTGACGTCGCGACGAGCGCACTTCCTCCAGCCGCGACTGCCCGCGCGGGGAGAGCTGCAGCACCACAGCCCGACCGTCCTCGGGGTGCGAGGTGCGCTTGACGAGGCCCGTGTCGACGAGGGGAGCCACCTGCCGGGTGACCGTCGACGAGTCGATCCCCATGCTCGCCGCCAGCGCCTTGACCCCCATGGGGCCCTCTTTGTCGAGACGGTTGAGCAGCAGGTATGCGGCGCGGTCCATGGAGTTGCGCACCTGACCGACGCCACCGAGCCGGGTCTGTTCGGCACGGCGGGCGAAGACCGCCACCTCGTGTTGCAGCGTGTCGAGGAGACCGCTGTCGGCGACGGTCGTCATGTCCATCGACATGTCGGGTGTTGTGGGCATGGCCGGGGGCTCACTTCATGAAGGGGGTGCTGGGTTGGGGGACAGGGTACGCGGCCCGGACCCGGGGTGTACCGGCGCTGCGCAAACCCATCTCGGTGCTTGGTCACAACAGGGCCTCGCGCCTGTGAACTGCGAGACTTGTGTCATGAGCTACAGCACGGCTGACTCCTTGCCTCCCGTCACGCTCGACGACGTACGGGGCGCCCAGAAGATGCTGACGGGCGTGGCACGGGTGACGGCGATGGAGGGCAGCAGGCACCTGTCCCAGCTGGTGGGCGCGCCGGTGCACTTCAAGTGCGAGAACCTCCAGCGGACAGGCTCGTTCAAGCTGCGCGGCGCGTATGTGCGGATCGCCGGGCTGCTGCCGGAGGAGCGGGCCGCGGGGGTAGTGGCCGCCAGCGCCGGCAACCACGCGCAGGGCGTCGCGCTCGCGTCGGCACTGCTCGGCGTCCGCTCGACCGTGTTCATGCCGAAGGGCGCCCCGCTGCCGAAGATCAGCGCCACCCGGGACTACGGCGCCGAGGTGCGTCTGCACGGTCAGGTGGTCGACGAGACGCTCGCCGCGGCGCAGGAGTACGCCGCCGAGACGGGCGCGGTCTTCATCCACCCCTTCGACCACCCCGACATCATCGCGGGCCAGGGCACGGTCGGCCTTGAGATCCTCGAACAGTGCCCCGAGGTGCGCACGATCGTCGTCGGCGTGGGCGGGGGCGGGCTCGTGGCGGGTGTCGCGGCGGCGGTGAAGACGCTGCGTCCCGACGTACGGATCGTGGGCGTGCAGGCGGCGGGCGCGGCGGCGTACCCGCCCTCGCTGGCGGCCGGACACCCGGTCGCCGTCGGCAACCCGGCGACGATGGCCGACGGCATCAAGGTCGGCCGGCCCGGTGACGTGCCGTTCCGACTCGTCCGCGACCTGGTCGACGAGGTCCGGACCGTCACCGAGGACGAGATCGCCACCGCCCTGCTGCTGTGCCTGGAGCGGGCCAAGCTGGTCGTCGAACCGGCCGGGGCCAGCCCCGTCGCCGCGCTGCTCAGCGACCCCGGGGCCTTCGAGGGCCCGGTCGTCGCGCTGCTCTCCGGCGGCAACGTCGACCCGGTGCTGCTCCAGCGCGTCCTGCGGCACGGTATGGCCGCGCAGGGCCGCTACCTGGCCGTACGGCTGCGGCTGACGGACCGGCCGGGCGCGCTCGCCACGCTGCTCGGGGTGTTGTCAGTGGTGGACGCTAACGTCCTCGATGTGAGCCATGTACGGACCGACCCACGGCTCGGGCTCACGGAGGCGGAGGTGGAGCTGCACCTGGAGACGAAGGGCCGTACGCACTGCGTCGAGGTCGGCCAGGCCCTGCGCGAGGCGGGCTACACCGTCATCGGCTGAGGTGCGGGTGCGCTGAGGTGTCAGCGCGCGAAAGCGCAGGTCGAAGGCCCCTTGTCACTCATTCGGGCAAGTCCGTTGTGAGACGCGATACATCGCGTTATGGTGTGTCTCGTGATTCCGCCACCCGGCGGAACGAAAAGTGCAAACCTAGGCTTTCCGAAGATTCCCCGACGACGTGGAGATTCATATGCCAGGCGCCATCTATGCCGAAGGCCTGGTGAAGACCTTCGGTGACGTAAGGGCTCTGGACGGCGTCGACCTCGATGTCCCCGAGGGCACGGTCCTCGGCCTGCTCGGGCCGAACGGCGCGGGCAAGACGACGGCCGTCCGCTGCCTGACGACCCTGCTGCGCCCCGACAGCGGCTCGGCGGTCGTCGCGGGTATGGACGTCCTCAAGCATCCCGACGCGGTCCGCCGCTCCATCGGCCTGTCCGGCCAGTTCGCGGCGGTCGACGAGTACCTCACCGGCCGCGAGAACCTGCAGATGGTCGGCCAGCTCTACCAGATGAAGGCGAAGGCGGCGAAGGCCCGCGCGGACGAACTGCTGGCCCAGTTCGACCTCGCCGACGCCGCCGACCGCCCCACGAAGACCTACTCCGGCGGCATGCGCCGCCGCCTGGACCTGGCGGCCGCCCTGGTCGTCTCCCCGCCCGTGATGTTCATGGACGAACCGACGACCGGCCTCGACCCCCGCAACCGCCAGATGCTCTGGGAGGTCATCAAGCAGCTGGTCTCCGGCGGCACGACCCTGCTGCTGACCACCCAGTACCTCGAAGAGGCCGACCACCTCGCACACGACATCGCGGTCGTCGACCACGGCCATGTCATCGCCAAGGGCACCTCCGACCAGCTCAAGGCCCGCACCGGCGGCGAGCGCGTCGAGGTCGTGGTGCACGAGCGCGACGACATCCAGCCCGCCTCCGAGGTGCTGCGCGGCTTCGGCAAGGGGGACACCACGGTCGAGGAGCACATGCGCAAGCTCACCGTGCCGGTGACCGGAGGCGCGAAGCTCCTCGCCGAGGTCATCCGCGAGCTCGACACCCGCGGCATCGAGATCGACGACATCGGCCTGCGCCGCCCGACCCTCGACGACGTGTTCCTGTCCCTGACGGGCCATCTCGCGGAGGTCGGAAACGAGGCGAGCGACAAGAAGGAGGCCGCGAAGTGAGCGCCGTCACCGACGCCGTGCGGGTCGCACCGGCCACGAACCCGTTCAGCCAGTCCGTCCGGGACTCGATGGTCGTCGCGAAGCGCAATCTGATCCGGATGTCCCGGATTCCAGATCTTGTTCGCTCGTATCGGCCAGGATCCGTCTCGCTGCGCATCCGAGACTGGCTGAGCCACGCTTTGAAGGAGCAGGTGAAGTGAGCGCCATCAACGATTCCGCGGTGATCGCCCGTAGGAACTTGATTCGTATGGGCCGGATTCCCGAGATGCTCATTTTTGGGCTGATCCAGCCAATTATGTTCGTGGTGCTGTTCACCTATGTGTTCGGCGGCTCAATCCAGGTTGGCTCATCCAGCTCCACCCAGGCCTACCGCGAGTTCTTGATGGCCGGCATCTTCGCCCAAACTGTCACGTTCGCTACAGCGGGTGCGGGGGCGGGCATCGCCGACGATATGCACAAGGGCCTGATCGACCGCTTCCGCTCGCTGCCGATGGCTCGTGGTGCGGTGCTGACCGGGCGCACCTTCGCCGACCTGGTGCAGACGGCGCTCACCCTTGTCGTCCTGGCGGTCGTGGCCGTGATCGTCGGCTGGCGCACGCACGAGAACATCGGCAAGGTACTCGCTGGCTTCGGGCTGCTCCTGCTTCTCGGTTACGCGTTCTCGTGGATCGGTGCCCTCATCGGTTTGTCCGTGCGCACCCCTGAAGCAGCGACCTCGGGCGGCCTGATCTGGCTGTTTCCGCTGACGTTCATCTCGAACGCCTTCGTGGACGCGAACCAGATGCCCACCTTCCTGCGGCACATCGCGGAGTGGAACCCGTTCAGCGCCACGGTGCAGGCATGCCGGGAGCTGTTCGGCAACCTTCCTCCGGGCTTCCAGACTCCCGACGCCTGGCCCATGCAACACCCCGTGTGGGCCTCGTTGATCTGGTCGGTCGTGATCATCCTGATCTTCCGCACGCTCGCGGTGCGGAAGTACCGCCGGGCGACCGGTTGACGGCTTCCGGATCCTGTTTGTCAAGGTCGGCTAGGTTGCGGCTGGCATTATGTCGCTCCGAGCAGAGAAAACGACCCGCGATGAGGGCCCCTCCAACATGGAGGGGCCCTTCTTGCTGCTGGCATAGGCTTTCGGCGTGCGGACGGAGTGTTGAACCGGCCGCCTAACAACACATTGACGACGCCCGCCAGTTAGTGGTCGTGCTTCAACTCTGCGTTGACAAGGACGCAGATCTCCTCGAATAGAAGTCAGCTGTTAAGAGAGCAGGGCCTGGGTATCGATTTGGAGCCAATCTCGCGAAGTTCCCGCGCCACACCACCTGCTGAAATGGATGCCCTCAGATCCTTCGGCGCTCTTCACTCGACAAGCTCAGCAGTCATCGCCCCAGATTGCCGAAAGATCTCGCTAACTGAAATGACGTCTTACTCGGCGCGGCACCCTCACCCGCCTGTGGGTGTTCGACCAGCTCTCCGCCCGCCTCGTCGGTATCGCCCGACCGCCGTGGGATGAACTCGGTGCCGACGACTACCCGCCGGCCGCGTCCTCCGCCAGCGGTGGGGAGAACGCCAGCGAGCCGATCGCGGAAGAGACCATGGGGCCGCTGCTGGTCTGGGCCCTGCGCATGGCCGACGACCTCGCCGAGACATCATCGCAGGCTTCGCCGAGACCCAGCGGCGGGCGGAGACTGGCCGGACGATCCCCAGCACCTCGGCCGGCCAGGCCGCCTTGGAGGCCTACCTGGATCCGCTGGTCGCTGCGCGGGCGCCGCTGCCCGCCGTGCGGCTCAAGGGCCACGAGGGGTGCGGCTTCGCGCGTGGGTAGCGGGCAGGGGCCGGGCCGCTGAGCGGCCGCGGCTACCAGGCCGTGGCGTGGGCGTGGCCCGTTCCCGATGTACGGAGGCCGGCGACGCGTCGCGGTCGGCGACGGGGTGGCCGGGGTGGCGCGGATGCGGTCCTCGGCACGGGCACACTGTGGGTGGCGCAATCCGAGTGCGGCGATCGGGGCATGCGCTCGACTCGTGGTCGATCGGTCATGCTGCAATCGGCGGCGCCGGAGGCAGAACGGAGGACGGTCGTTCAGCCCGATGCTGGTGGGGATGCCCAGCAGGGAGTAGGGGGTGGAAATCAGTGAGCTTCTTCAGCGTTGCAACTCCAGTGTGAGGACGGCCTTGGCGATTGACGTCATGCGGTTGGGGCTGCAGCGGGACCTGCGGAAGATCCGCCAGGACTTCAGGCGGGCGACCTGGAGGACGATGAGACTGCCGCTGGCGCGAGGAGATCCGGCCGGGTCAAAGTTCAGAGCAGCTTCTCGCCGATCCTGCCGTTCGGGTACAGGGCAGCGGCACGTGCAGCCAGTTGATCAGCCTTAAGTGACCCAGGCCAGGCGGCCTGGCGGGACCATGGCGCGCGCCAGCAGCTGATCGTGACCCTGACATCTGTCAGGGGCGCAACGTCCCGGGTCCGCCCCTACAGTTCGAGGCGCCGGCTGGGCGTCCCCTGCACCGCTACGGCGGCTGAAGCGGGGGCCGTTAGCGCTTCGGTCAGGTCACAGCACGGGCGCCACGGCACAGCGCCCCTCTGCGGAAGCCCTCAGCACCTGGACCCAGGGAGAAAACATGCACAGCATCCGACGGATCTTCAGCGTAGGAGCAGCCGCGATCATGTTGGCGGCAGGCGTGGTGGCCGGATCCGCCGGCGCGGCTCAGGCAGCACGGTCGGACTGCGAGGGAGGTGTGAATGGTTTCACCGATATCCCGGACAGTCTCAGTGGCCAGGGTGTGGGGGGTGCGGGTGCGATGGTGATTGACTTTCCCCACGCTGTCGCCTCGTACGCGATGCAGGCCGGCAACGTCGGAGGCCGACAGGCCGCGTGGGGCGTCTTGACCACCGGATCGGGCAGCAACTGGGGCTCCGGGGTCCTGGCACAGGTCTGGATGGACGTCAGCAACGACAACAGGCAGACCTGGATCCAGTGCGGTTCTTTCGACACGATGACGGGCGGCAAGAGGATGACGACGCCGGCCTACCCGACCAGCAGCTCGTCGAGCCGGGCCTTCCGCGTCTGCGCGCGGCTGCTGAGCCAGGGCAGCAACAGCGGCATCCAGTGCACCTCTTGGTGGTAGACCAACCACCTCTCTGCTCCGCGTCAACAGTGCGCCGACACCCATCGCCGGCAAGCCGGAGCAGGTCCAGTCCCAAGGACCACTGAGTTTCTTCGATGTGGCCACCGACCGGGTGACGGTCCGTGAAGCGCAACGAGCGAAGCCCCCGGGTTGTTGATCGAGATGTCTGACGTCTCAATCACGTTGCTCGGGGTTACACCGACCTGGGCAGGCTGACCCGTTCGCTGAACGTTCCCGGTGGCGTACGACCGGCGGGCACGTGGTTCGGCACCTGGAGCTCCGGTGTCAACGTCCGCCCCGAGCCCAACACCACCCACGACCCGCTCCTCCAGCTCCCCGCCGGGGTCGAGGTGCTGGTCGGCTGCCAGACGCGAGGGGAGACCGTCTCGGTCCCGCCCTACACCAACGAGTGGTGGGCCTGCCTGCCTCAGTACGGGGGCTATGTCAGCAACATCTACATAAGCAGTCCGGACAACCAACTGCCCGGCGTCGCGCAGTGCTGAGCAGTGCATCACGGTGCTGCGAAGGGCCTGCGGGAAGAGCCGGGCAGGCACCCGGCACCTTTCGGTCGAACTCGAAAACCAGTGAGAAAAGGACAGTGGATGACCAGGACCAGGAAGTATCTCTCCCTCTGGATGGCAGCCCTCGCCCTGACGGCGGGCGGTGTGATCGCCGCCCCTTCGGCCAGTGCCGCTGCCAGCGCCGAGTGCGGAGTTCGGGCGAGCGACGGCCGGCTGTGGTGCGGGAACGGAGCCCCCGCCATTCTGCGCTCGGGCGCCTATCACGAAGCGAACATAACGGGGCAGCTCTATTCCACCTTCAGCTGGTTCGACTGCTGGACCTATGGTGGACTGCACGGCGGCGGCAACACCACCTGGTACCACACCAAGGGTGACTGGACCGCTCCTGGCTACGACGGGTGGGGCTACGTCCCGGCGGACTGGGTCAACACACCGTCCTCGTTCGACGCCGATCCGAGCGCGCGCGGTCTGCGGCACTGCTGAGAGCAGCACTGCCGAGCTCGCCGGACCACCTCCTTGATGTCGTCGGTCTCGTCCACGAGACCGGCGGCATCGTCGTCGTGGCGCCCCATGTCGGCGACCCATTCCCTCCCGTTAACGGTGCCTGACGGATCAGTTCCGGGTCACTCGGGGATGATCTGTCCATGGGGTATGAGGCAGAGCGCCCTTTGGGTGCAGAGCAAGATCTAGTCACAGGTGGTAGCACCCTGCCCGAGGCTACAACCACTGAGCTTCTTCGATGTGGCCACAGATCGGGTGACGGCCCGTGCAGCGCAACGAGCGAGGCCCCCGGGCTGTTGATCGAGATGTCTGACGTCTCAATCACGTTGCTCGGGAGCCTCGTTGGTCGTCCATCCTGCCGCACTTGACCTGCCGCATGCACTCGTGGAGTGGGTCACCATGTTGATCGTCACCCGTGAGGGCGACCGGCGCTGCAAGCTCCGTCCGTCCCAGCGAGCGATGGTGGCACTGGTGTACCTGCGCGAGCACATCACTCTGGCGAAGATCGCTGCCGGGTTCGGGATCAGCGAGTCCACCGTGCATGCCTACACCAGCGCAGTCGTCGACCTCCTCGCCGCCCGTGCACCGGGTCTGCTGAAGACGCTGCGCGAGCATGATCCCGACTTCGTCCTGCTCGACGGCACTCTCGCCGAGTGCGACCGGGTCGGCGACGGCCGGGCCGACTACTCCCAC
>CBFGZZ010000278.1:0-12225 GCA_965653385.1 uncultured Streptomyces sp.
GGCCATCGGCATCCCCCACCACCCGCCCGGCGGTCACCAGGAACGGCCGCACGGCGGGGGCGGGCCCGACCGGGTCCGGCTGCCCTTCGGGGCCGGGCTCCGGACCGGCAGGGTCCGGTGGTGGGGTGCCGTCCGCCATGGCGGTGTCCGTCCTTCTCGGCGTCAGCGGGCCGACGCGGCGCCGACGCTGTTCTTCAGCTCCAGCACGAGCTGCGGGCTGAGGGAGGAGCCGGCGCGGTTGGCGAACACGGTCATCTCGTAGGCGATGTTGCCCAGCTTGGCCTCCTTGTCGGTGACCACGCCGAGCACGGCGCCGCTGCCGATCGCGGAGACCAGGACGTGGCCGCCCTCCAGGTCGATGATGACCTTGTTGAGGCCGCCGAGGCCGTAGTTGCCGGAGGCGCCGGCTGCCAGGCTGGTGATGCCGGAGACGATCGCGGCGAGCCGCTCGGAGTCGGCGTGCTCACGCAGCTCGGACACGGCGATGAGCAGGCCGTCCGACGAGACGGCGATGGCGTCCACCACACCGGCCGTCTCCTTCGCGAACCGATTCAGCAGCCAGGTGAAGTCGGCCGCGGCGGCCTGAAGTTCGGCCGGCGTGGAGCCTCCCACCGGGGTGCCACCTGTCGACGTGCTCACTGCTCCGCTCCTTCCGGGGAGTCGTTCTGGTCCTGCTCACGGGGGGTCGTGGTAGTGGTCGTGACGGGGGCGGGGTGTTCCCCGGTGTCGCCGGACCGGCTGTCGCGGTGCGCGCGTTCCACGCCGGCCTCGAACTCGTCGAGCGCGGCCCGCACGGCCTCCGCGTCGAGCGTCCGCGCCTCCTGCCGCGGCGCCGACTGCCGCTCGGAGGGCTCGGCGGTCGTCCGCAGGGTCGCGCCACGGACCCGGCGACGCAGCGGCCGGGTCGCGCCGACGGCCGGTTCCGGCTGGTCGGCCCGGGCATGGTCGACGGGCGCCGGCTCACGGTGCGCGACGCGCCGGGGCAGCGGCCGCAGGGCGTCACCGTCACCGTCTCCGTGACCGTCACCGTCCGGCCGTACGGGATCCGTCGGCACCGTGGCCGAGGGCCGGGGCCCCGCGGAGGGGGCCGAAGGCGTCCCGGCCGCCGGCGGTGCGGCGGCCGGCGTCGTCGCGGCGCGGACCGCCGCCAGGGCCGCGGTGGCGGCCGACCCCGTCGTGCTCCCCGTCACCAGCAGCGACGACGGCACCGTCACCTCGGCCGTCACACCGCCGCCCGGCGTCCGCGACAACGTGACCGTGATGTGCCAGCGGCGCGCCAGCGTGCCGACCACGAACAGGCCGAGGACCTTCGTCGGCACGACGTCCAGTCGCTCGCGGCGGATCAGCCGCGCGTTCTCCTCGTCGAGGCGTTCGGGCGTCATGCCGAGGCCGTGGTCGGTGACGACGATCACCGCGTCGTCGCCGGAGGTCGCCACGCTCACCTCGACCGGGCTGTCCTCCGGCGAGAACGACACCGCGTTCTCCAGCAGTTCGGCCACCATCAGCGTCAGGTCGCCGATGACCTCCGGCTCCACCACGGCCTCGGTCCGCGCGCGCAGCTCCACCCGCTGGTAGCCCTCGATCTGGCCGAGCGCGGCGCGCACGACGGTGGTCAGCGGGCTGGGACCGGAGTCCAGGACCGGCTCGTGGATGCCGGCGAGCAGCATCAGGCTGTCGGCGTTGCGGCGCAGCCGGACCGCGATGTGGTCGATGGAGTAGAGCCGCTCCAGCAGGGCGGGGTCCGTCTCGCCCCGCTCCACCACGTCGATCAGGGACAGCTGGCGTGTGGTCAGGTTGCTGACCCTGCGGCCCACGTTGCCGAACATCTCGGCGACGTTGCGCCGACTGAGCACCTGCCGCTCCAGCAGCGCGGCCGCTGTCGTCTGCACCTGGTTGAAGGTCTCGGCGAGTTCACCGATCTCGTCGCGCGCGGTGACCGGCATCTCGCCCAGCCGGGGCGGGCCGTCGTCCTCGGCGTCGTCGTCGGCCACCCGGGCCAGCTCGCGCTCGGCGACCTCGGCGACCTGTCGTGCCGCGCCCGTGAGGGCCTGCACCGGACGGACCACCGAACGGCGGACCAGCATGGCGAGGGCCAGCCAGACGGCGAAGCCGAACAGGGCGAGCCCCAGCAGCAGCAGCGCGCGCCACGCCGCCGTGTCGGAGGCGCTCTCCGCCTCGTCGGCGATCTGCCCGATGAGCGAGGTGGTGATCGCCAGCCGGGTCCTGGCCTGGTCGCGGTAGGCGCCGTAGGAGTCGAGCGCCTCCGCGAGCGACCTGCGGATCTCGGCGGGCGAGTCGGCCTGCACCGCGCCCGGGTCGATCTGCAGCTCGGAGTACTGCCGGCTGATGGTGGTCTGCGCGCGGGTGTACTTGATCCCTTCGAGGGTCTCGGCCTGTGCCTCGGTGGCGAACCGGGCGAAACGCTCGGACTGGTGGGTGTACTCGTCGTAGGCGCCGATCGCGCCGATGAACTCGATCAGCGCGTTGGAGTCACCGGTCGACGCGGAGAACACGCCGGTCTCGAAGGCGCTGTGGGCGGCGCCCGCACGCAGCAGCGAGTCGAGCATGCTGCCGGTGAAGGAGGTCGCGAGATCGGGGTTGCGGTCCAGGCCGAGGCCGTCGATCAGCCCCTTGGCGGCGTGGGTGTAGGCCGGGTCGATGTTGCTGGCGGGCAGATAGCCCTGCTCCACGGTGTCCCGCAGGCTGCTCAGGCCCTCGACCCCGCGCAGCGCCTGCGCCTCGGTCTCCGGCAGCCCCTCCCCGAAGGCGTCGCGTACCCGCTGGACCTGGGAGTTCACGCGGGATTGCGCCGTGCGGTAGGCGGCGGACGAGGGCTCGCCGCCCCGGGCTGCCTCGTGGCGCACGGAGAGCAGGATCGCCTGCTGGTGCTCGGCGGCCAGCCGGTCCACGAGGGTCGCGACCTCGACGCTCTCCCGGACCAGCCGGGCGGCGTCCGCGGCGTCGCGCGACTGCGCGGTCTGGTCGGCGATGAGATGGGCGAGCAGGGCCGCGACCACCGTCAGCGGCACGCCGACCAGGAGGTTGAGCTTGCGCCGGAACGGCCAGCGGTCGGCGAAGCCACGTATGCGACGCGGACGGGGCACGCCCACTTCATCAGTGGCCACCCTGCCTCCTTCGTGGGCGTCACACGGCGCGCGAAGGGTCGCACATGACCGGTGTTGATCGAGTATGAAACGGCTTTCCGCCGGGGACGGTACCGCCCCTGGATCTCCGTGACCGGAACTGTACGTCAAGAATCCATTACGACCCCCTGCACCCCAACCGTCCCTCCTTCACATCGGAGCGCAACTGCCCGTTACCTTCCGATTTTTGAGGCCAATCGGTGACCTGACCGCACTTGACTGACCGAGAAGCGGCTGGATTGGATCAGTGGAAGAGCTCTCCCAACCCCCTGAATCCGGAACGGGAATCGTGACTTTCACCGCCACACGCAGCAGGTCCCTCAGGAACCATCCCGGCACGGCAGCCGTCGCGCTCGCCGCCACGGCGGCGCTGCTGGCGGGATGTTCCTCCTCCGACGACAAGTCCGACCCGCTCGCCGGGGACAAGCCGAGCGGCGACACCGTCGTCGTCGGCTCCAACAACTTCCCCGAGAGCACCCTGCTCGCCGACATCTACGGCGAGGCGCTCAAGGCCAAGGGCATCGAGGTCAGCTACCAGCCCAACATCGGCAGCCGCGAGGTGACCTACGGTCAGCTCCGCAACGGCTCCGTCACCGTGCTGCCGGAGTACAACGGCTCGCTGCTGGCCTACCTCGACCCCAAGGCGGAGCAGAAGTCCTCCGAAGCCGTGAACGCCGCGGTGAAGACCAAGCTGGACGCGAAGCTGACGCTGCTGGAGTCGTCGCCCGCCGAGGACAAGGACTCCGTCGCCCTCAACGCTCAGACGGCGAAGAAGTACGACCTGACCTCCGACTCCACCCTCGATGACCTCAAGGACATCGCCCCGGACCTGGTGATCGGCGGCTCGCCCGAGTTCCAGACCCGCCAGCAGGGCCTGAAGGGCCTGGAGTCCGAGTACGGCCTGGAGTTCAAGTCCTTCAAGGCGCTGGACGCGGGCGGCCCGCTGACCCGGGCGGCGCTGGCGAAGAACACCGTGCAGGCCGCGGACGTCTTCACCACCGACCCGAGCATCACCAAGGAGGGCTTCGTCGTCCTGAAGGACCCGAAGAACCTCTTCGGCTTCGCCAACGTGACCCCGCTGGTCTACAAGAGCGGTCTCTCCCAGGAGGGCGTCGACGCGCTCAACGCGGTCTCGGCCAAGCTGGACACCAAGACCCTCCTCGATCTGGACTCCCAGGTGCAGCTGGAGAACAAGGACCCGCTGGACGTCGCCAAGGCCTGGCTGAAGTCGGTCGGCCTCGGCTGACGCAGGGCGCACCCGGCAGGCTTTCGCGGGGTTGTGACGGGCCGCCGTCACAACCCCGCTGTGCTGTCGCTCAGTAGCCGACCTGGAAGGTGGCGTCCTGGCGTTCGGTGGTCGTCGATATCGGGTCGATGCGCAGGGCGTAGTCGGAGTGCCTGAGGTAGCGGGTCGGGTTGTTGTGCGAGCGGAACGAGGCCCAGGAGGCGTCCGCGAGCCCCGCCGTACGGTGGAAGGTGGCGTCCCCGGCGAACGTCGACGTGCCGTCGTTCTCGTCCAGGCGCAGGGCGTAGTTGTAGTGCCGCAGATAGCGGGCCGGGTAGTTGACCGACTGGAAGGAGACGCCGGAGGAGTCGGCGAGCCCCGGCACCAGCTTCCACTGCGAGTCGGGGAACGGGTCGAAGGGGTAGGCGTCGATCCGGCCGACGAAGCCGCTGTGGCGGACGTAGCGGGCCGGGTAGTTGTAGGACTTCAGCCGGTTCCAGGCGGGGGCACCCCATCTGGCGAGCAGGTTGTTGTACTCCGTCGACGTGATCGGGTGGATGCCGCAGTGCTTGGAGTTGAGCGGCTGCGTGTAGAGCTTCTGGTCCAGGGCCGTCCAGGTGCCGGCGGCCAGGTTCGTCGTCTGCCAGACGTAGAAGACGCCGTTCGGTGTGTAGGTGTCGCCCCAGAGGTACCAGTTGTTGCCGGTCAGGGATTTGACCACCGTGGGCGCCTCGGTGCCGCCGTGGTTCACGGCCGTGCTGAACGGGGTGAAGCTGCCCGGGTTCAGGCTCGTCGAGCGGGCGCCGACCAGGGTGCCGTTCCGCTTGAAGTAGAGGTAGTTGACGCCGTTCACACCGACGGTGAGGTTGCCGTCGATGACGTCGTAGCCGGGGTCGAAGAAGACCTGGGGGCTGGTCGTCGTACGGAAGTCGGTGGTGTAGCTGACCATGATGACGTTGTGGCCGCTGCTGTTCACCGACGAGTAGAGGATGCCGTACTGGCCGCGTGAGGCGTCCCAGAAGGCCTCCGGTGCCCAGCTGTGCGTGCCCGTCATGTCGTGCAGCTTCAGCAGCCGGTAGCCGGTGAAGGTGCGCAGGTCGGTGGAGTCCCAGACGTGGATGTAGACGCTGTTGCGGGTCCAGTCCGTGCCGCTGAGGTCGGTCGCGAGGACGACGAACGTGCCGTCCTGCTTGCGCAGCAGGAAGGGGTCGCGCAGACCGCCGGCGCCGAGGGTGGGGGTGGCGACCGGGTTGTTCTGGTTGAGCGGCGTCCAGCGCAGGCCGTCGGTGCTGACGGCCAGATGGAGGTTGTAGTCCGCCTCCAGCATGGTGTTGGACTCGGTGAAGTAGACCATCGCGTACGCCGAGTCGGCGGCGTGGGCGGTCCCGGCACCGAGGGCCAGCGCACCGGTCGCGGCGAGCGGGACGGTGGCGGCCATGCCGAGGAACTGTCTGCGTGAGGGGTTGGTCATGCGGCTCTCCTGGTCGATATCTCGAACGAAGTTCGGTGAATCGACCAGAAAGTAGGAGAGGGTTGAGGGCGCGTCAATCACAGGGGCGCCCTTGGCGGTTTCCCGCCACCCGGATACGCCCGCTCCCGGCTCAACTCGCCTGACGGGCGTCCGCGATCAGCTGGTCCATCAGGGCGATCAGCACATCCCGGCACGACTCGCGCTCCCGCGCGTCGCACAGCAACACCCGTACATGCTCCGGCAGGGCGAGCGCGTCCCTGATCTCCTCGGCCGGGTACGGGTGCGCACCGTGGAAGCCGTTGACGCCGACGACGAACGGGATGCCACGGCGCTCGAAGAAGTCGATCGCCGCGAAACTGGACTCCGGCCGGCGGACGTCCACCAGGACGACCGCCCCGAGCGCGCCGATCGCCAGGTCGTTCCACATGAACCAGAACCGCTGCTGCCCGGGCGTACCGAACAGGTACAGCACCAGCTCCCGGCTGATGGTGATGCGGCCGAAGTCCAGGGCCACCGTGGTGGCCCGCTTCTCCTCGATGCCGTTGAGGTCGTCGATGCCCAGACCCGCGGCCGTCAGGGGCTCCTCGGTGCGCAGCGGGGCGATCTCGCTGACCGACCCGACCATGGTCGTCTTGCCGACGCCGAAGCCGCCGGCGATGAGTATCTTGACCGTGTCGGGAGGCGCGACCGCCTCCAGGGCGGTGTCAGAGCCGGCCAAGGCCGTCCCTCACTTTCTGCAGCAGGTCCAGGTCCGGGGTGCGGGGAGTGACGGGGTGCGGCGGGTGCACGGTGATCAGACCCGCCTCCAGCAGATCGCAGAGCATGATGGCGACCACGCTCACCGGAAGGTCGAGATGGGCCGCGAGCTCCGCCACCGCGATCGGCCGGGCGCAGTACCGCAGGATCCGCGTCTGCTCCGGCTGCGGACGCGGCGCCCGCTGCGGCGGCGGATCCACCGCCGTCACCGTCGTGATCAGGGTGAAGTCGGAGCGGCTGGGCCGGGTCCGGCCGCCGGTCAGCGTGAAGGGACGGACCAGCCGGCCCGCCGTATCGTCTCCGCTCACCTCACGCGCCAGGGCCGACATGGGCCCGCGGTGCCGCCGAGAGATGCTCGCCGATCTTCTTCACCAGCATGTTCATCTGGTACGCCACCACACCGACGTCCGCGCCCTGGTTGGTGAGGACGACGAGATGGGCGCCGGGCCCGGCCGAGGTCAGGATCAGATAGCTGTTGGCCATCTCGATCAGCGCCTGCCGCACCGGCCCGCCTCTGAAGTCCAGGCTGACGCCCTTGCTCAGGCTCATCAGCCCGGACGCCGTCGCCGCCAGCCGCTCGGCGTCGTCGCGCAGGAACCCGGTGGACTTGCTCACCACCAGACCGTCCTCGGAGAGCACGACGGCGTGGTTGACGTCGGCGACCCGCTCCACGAGTCCGGTGAGCAACTGGTCGAGCTGGGTGTCCGTGGCGGGCGTGGGGCGTGTCATGGCGATGTCCTTCATGAACGGTCGGCGGGCGGAGTGGAGGACGTGGAGGAGGCGGCGGAACGGGCCGAGGCGGCCGCGGACGGCCCCTCGCCGGCACCGTCGTCACGCGCCCCCCGAGTGGCCGGGACCCGCTGGTCCTCGGCCTTGGGCGCGTGCGGGGCCTCATGGTCGCTTTCGTCGCGGGCCTGGAGCGTCCCCCGCTGGAAACAGGCGAGGGATGAGGCGGCGTGTTCGGCGGTGAAGTCGTCGGGGTGGTCCTCCTCTTCGGTGGACGGGGTCTCCTCACGCAGCTCGGCGGCCAGGCTGGTCTGCGGCACCCGCCGGGGGAGGGGGGACAGGCCGTCACGGGCCGCGGGCGCGGCGGCCCGCTCGGACGCGGGGCGGGCCGGCACGACCGGACGGGACTCCCGTACGGGCTCCTCCGGTTCGGCCGCCCCCGCGTGCTCCACCTCGTCCCGGTCCGGGGCGGCCACGTCCCGCACCACGACGTCGTGCGGGATCAGCACGATCGCCGTCGTGCCGCCGTACGGCGACGGGCGCAGCGTGACCGCGATGCCGTGCCGCTGGGCGAGCCGCGCGATCACGAACATGCCGAGCCGCAGGTCGTCGGCGAGCGCCACCACGTCGAACTGCGGCGGCTCGGCCAACTGGGCGTTGAACGAGGCGTAGTCCTCCTCGGACAGCCCGAGGCCGCGGTCCTCGACCTCCACGGCCAGCCCCTTGGCCACCATCGCGGCCCGCACCCCGACCGGCGCGGGCGCGGGGGAGTACAGGGTGGCGTTCTCGATCAGCTCGGCCAGCAGATGGATCACGTCCGCCACGGCGGGCGGCGCGAGATGCACCTCCTCCTCGGTGTGCACCTCCACCCGCTGGTACTCGGCGACCTCGCCGACGGCACTGCGCAGGATGTCGATCAGCGCGACCGGCTCGCTCCAGCTGCGGCCCGGCCGCTCGCCGCTGATGATGACGAGGTTCTCCTCGTAGCGGCGCAACTGGCTGGCGGTGGAGTCCAGTTCGTACAGGCCCTTGAGGACCTCCGGGTCCTGGTGCGCTCGCTCCAGCGCGTCCAGCTTGGTGAGCTGGAGGTTGACCAGGTTCTGGCTCTGCCGGGCGATGCCGAGGATGACCTTCTGGAAGCCGCGCCGGGTGTCGGCGAGTTCCACGGCGGTGTGCACGGCGGTGCGCTGCGCGGTGTTGAACGCCTTGGCCACCTGGCCGAGTTCGTCATGGCCGTAGTCCAGCGGCGGCGTCGCCAGCTCCACGTCGACCGTCTCGCCCCGCTCCAGCCGGGCCACCACGTCCGGCAGCCGGTCCTGCGCCAGACCGAGCGTCGCCTCGCGCAGTCCGCGCAGCCGCCGGGACAGCGAGCGCGTGATCCGCCAGGACATCCACACGCACAGCAGCAGCGCGACAAGACCGCCGGCGCTCAGCGACGCCGCCTTGATCAGCAGACCGCGCGCCTCGTCGCCGCTGCGCTGGAGCAGCGCGGTCGTCTGCTGCCGGATCAGCACCTCGTACTCGTCGGAGACCTTGACCAGCGCGGCCCGCCACTCCTTCTGCGCGTCCGGAACGGCGATGTCCCCCTCGGCACCCGCCGCCGCCCGCGCCGCGAGCACCCGGTCCTCGACCTGCTCCAGGGTCCGCCACCGCGGGCTCCCCAGGATCCGCTCGGTCTCCGCCTTGGCGTTCCCGGTGAGCGCGGGCAGGATCTGGTCGCTGACCAGCCACCGCCGCGTGTTCACCAGCTCGGCGAACTCGGTCCACGTCTTCTCGTCCATCTTCTTCGACGGCGAGGCCAGCGTCAGCAGCGCGTCCTCCCGGGACATCAGCTCGGCCGCGTGCTCCAGCGCCACGAGCGGGCCCGCCTGCGAGGTGAGGTCGCCGTCGTCGACCTGGGAGAGCTCCTGGAAGGCGTGGATCTGGTCGTCGATGATCGACGTGTACTGGCCCAGCGCCTGCACGGCGGGGATGTCGGTGGGGTTGTCCACCTGCCCCCGGTAGTACTCCAGGCTGCTCACGGACGCCACGACCGAGTACAGCCGGTCCTTGATCCGCGAGGGCGCCCGCTGGATCTCCTCGGACTGCGCCAGCAGCTTGGCGACCGCCTTGTCGGTCTTGGCGCGCTGCGCGTCCAGCGCGGTACGCGCCTCCTCCTGCCGCGAGGCCAGCCAAACGGCCGAGTAGCTGCGCTCCTGCTGCAACGCGAGCGTGGCCTCGGTGCCCATGGCCCCGGTCGACCTGCTCAGCCCGGTCTGCGACCGCAGCCGCAGCCCCTCCGAGAACATCTGGATCGTCGTCACGCTCCAGACGGCGGCGAGCATGACGCTGGGCACCAGCGCCAGGAGGATCAGGGAGAGACGGATGGAGCCGAGGCGGCGCCGGGGACCTGTCCGTGGAGACATTGTCGTCCTAGGGCGATCAGCGGAGGGTGGGAGCGAAGGGCGGGAGCGGAAGGGGGACGAGCGCGGGGGGTGGCCGCGTGTCCGGGATGTCACAGGGGGTGCCCAGGATGCTATCCGTACAAGTGAGCGTACGCGTCACGCGTGACCGAATCTTTGAGGACACCGTCCGGGGAACTGTCCGGTCAGCGGGTTCCGTTGGCGGCGAGCTCCGCGACCGAGGCGACGTTCGCCTTGGTGACGAACGCCGGTCCGGTGAGGACGGGCGCCTCCCCACCGCCGAGCGTGTTGCCGTTGGTCCGGTAGAGCCAGAGCGAGTCCACCGCGAGATAGCCCTGGAGATACGGCTGCTGGTCCACGGCGAACTGCACGTCGCCGTCCTGGACCGCCTGGGCCAAGTCCTTGTTGAGGTCGAAGGTCGCGACACGGGCCTTGCTGTCGGCCTCCTGGGCCGACTTCACCGCGGCCAGCGCGAACTGCGCGCCGTTGGTGACGACTTCGTCGAAGCTCGAATCCTGGGAGAGCCGCGCCGCGATGGTGGCGGTGACCGCGTCCATGTCGGTGCCGTCCACGTAGAGGTTGTCGGTCTCGCCGCCGAACGCCTTCTTCACGCCCGCACAGCGTGCCTCCAGGGCGACGTTGCCGCGCTCGTGGATGACGCACAGGGCGTGCTTGGCCTTGAGGTCGTCCAGCTTGTCGCCGACGGCCCGGCCCGCGACGCTCTCGTCCTGGCCGAAGTACCCGAGGAGACCAGCCGACTGCCAATCGTCTATACCAGAGTTGAGGCCGACCACGGGTATGCCGGCCGCCCGCGCCTCGGCGACCGGACCGGCCATCGCCGTCGGCTTGGCCAGGGTCACCGCGATGCCGTCGACCTTCTTCCGGATCGCGTCCCGCATCAACTCCGCCTGGCCCGCGGGCTCGGAGTCGTTCGCGAAGGTCAGCTCGATCCTGTCCTTGGCGGCCGCCGCCTGGGCGCCCTTCCGCACCAGCTCCCAGAAGGCGTCCCCCTCGCCTCCGTGAGTGATGAGGGCGACTTTCAGCCGTGCGGTGTCCGCCGCGTCCGTGCCCGACGTGTCGTCGGTCGCGCCGACGGCGGAGCAGCCGGCCAGCAGCAGACAGGACGCGGCCGTGACGACCGCGGCGCGAGTGAGAACGAAGGAGGGGGGTGGGGTCTTCATGAGGGTGCGGCACCTCGCTGTGCGGCCGAGCCGGAGGAACGAACGAGAGCACGGCCGGAGTCGAACGGGGAGGTCCCCGACCTGGTGAACTCTCGCTGGGGCGGAGCCAATCGCGTGTGACCACCGGTAGTCAAGTGTGCAACCACGCGGTGTGAGTCGTCGCTGCCACATCGTGATGAACGCTGGCCGGAGGCCGGACCGCCGCACTCGCAAACATACCCGACCGGGCCTCAACTCGGTTTGCGCGCGACGGCCCCGTACATCGCGACGTCCTCGTCCCGGACCACCTCGGCACCCGTACCGTCCGGACGCCACTTGTGCACCTGGACGATGCCGGGCTCGACGAGGTCCAGACCGGTGAAGAACTCCCCGGCCTCGCTGAGGCTGCGCAACCGCATCGGCATACCCCGAGCCGCGTACTCCCGGGCGACCCGCCCGACCTCGTCCGGCGCGAAGTCGGCGGTGCCGATGGACATCGCCAGGTAACTGCCCACCGGCAACGGTTCGAGCAACCGCCGTACGATCCCCACGGCGTCGTCCTCGTCCAGCATGAAGTGCACGATGGCGATGACAGCCAGCGCGACCGGCTCCGCCGGATCGAGGGTCTCCCGCAGTTCCGGGGCGTCGAGAATGGTCGAGGGGTCACGCATGTCACCCTCGACATACGCTGTCCTGCCCCGGGCTCCACCGCCCAACGACCCCTGACTGAGCGCGAGTACCAGCGGATCGTTGTCCACGTACACGACCCGCGCTTCGGGCAGCACCGACTGGGCGATCTCATGGACATTGGGCGAGGTCGGCACCCCGGTCCCCACATCCAGAAACTGCCGCACCCCCGCCTCCTCCGCGAGATACCGCACAGCCCGATGCATGAAGTCCCGATTGGCCCGCATATGGACAGGCAGCGCAGGCCATTCCCGAACCATCGCATCGCCCGCCTCCTGATCAGCGGGGTAGTAGTCCTTGCCGCCGAGGATGTAGTCATAGATACGAGCGGAATGGGCGGTCTCGGCATCAACGGGGTCGACGGACATGAGGCCTCCGGAGACTGGACATCGGACCCAGCCCAGTCTGGCAACTGGCCCGCATCAACGGGAAGTTGTCGATCCCCGACATCCCACTTCCGCCGAGAAGCGCGCCCCCCGGTCCGGCGATCAGCTTGGGCGAGCTGCGGGTCGGCGTGCCGCCTGGGGCGACGGGAAGTAGCCGGGGGCGGGTGTCACGCGTGGCGTGTTGGAGGGTCGGGGGTCGCGAGGTCTCCGGGGTGCGGGGGAGTGGGGTTTGGTGTGCCTGCCTGGGGGTGTGGGGGCATTGAGGGCCG
>CBFGZZ010000279.1:0-12207 GCA_965653385.1 uncultured Streptomyces sp.
GGTGTTTCACGTGAAACACCGCACCACCAGGCCGTCAGAGCACGCCGCTCCCCCGCCACCCGTCCGGATCCACTCCACCCGGCACCGCAGCCCCCTCGTCGTACGGCTGACGCGTGAAGACGAACGACCCGAGGTCCAGATGGTCCACGGTGCCGTCCGGGCGTCGTACGGGCTTCAGGAGCTCGCCGGCGTAGTAGCCCTCCAGACCCGTCCACGTGCCGTCGCCATTGGCGCGGAACCGTGAGCGGCGACCCTTTCCTGACAGCGGCTCCAACGAAGCCAGACCGTCGGCGGTCAGTCGCAGGGCGACGGCGTTGGTCCCCCAGTACCACTGCCCCGCCAACTCCAGTTGCGCCGCGTCGACTTCATGCATCGGCCGCCAGGGCTCCGGGATCCGCGGCTCGGCCTCCGCGACGATCCGGACGAGGTCGGCCGCGACGAGGGAGACCAGTGGCCCGGAAGTGCAATTGGCCAGCACCACGGCGGCCACGTCGTCCTCCACGCTGATCATCAAGCTCGCCAGGAAGCCCGGCAACGATCCACCGTGCCCCACAAGGAGCCGACCGTCCCTGTGCTGGATCTGCATACCGAGCCCGTAGGCCGCACCGTCCGCCACGTCAGCCGCCTCGGGCGGCGCTGCCGGTGTCCGCATCTCCCGTACGGACCGGGCGCTGAGCACGCGGTCGTCGCCACGGGCCAGAAAGACGGCGAACCGCGCCAGGTCGGCGGTCGTCGACCACAGCTGGCCGGCCGGCGCCATCCGGCCCAGGTCCTCGCTTGGCTCGGGAAGCATCGCATCGACCCAGGGATGCACGGCCCAGCCGCCCGCGTGCGGAGCTTGCGGACGTGTACTCGTGCGGTTCAGGTCCAGCGGTTCGAGCACTTCTCGCCGGAGTACGTCCTCCCAGGCCGCGCCCCTCAGCTTCTCGACCAGTGCACCAAGCAGCGTGTAACCGGGGTTCGAGTAGTGGAACCGGCGGCCTGAGGGATGCAGGAAAGGCTGCTCGCCCAGCACGTCGGACAACTCCGGCCGCAACGATCCGGGGGTCCGCTCCCACCAGGGCCCCGGCGACTCGGCAGCCAACCCGGCAGTATGCGCGAGCAGTTCGGCGATGGTCGCCTCCCCCGCACCGGTGCCCGGCAGATGTTTCTCCAACGGGTCACCGAGGTCGAGCAGTCCCTCGTCGCGCAGACGCAGGACGAGAACGGCAGTGAAGGTCTTGGTGATCGAGCCGATGCGGTACTGCACGCTCTCGTCCGGCCCATGCCCGTCCACAGAGGTACGCGAGCCATGCCACACAGCCCTGCCGTCCCGAACCACCGCGGCGACCAGCGAGGGCGCACGGCCTTCGGCCTGGGCCACGGCGATGCGGTGCAGAAGCGCACGGCGCGTGCTGGGCAGCAGTTCTTCCTGAGATGTCGTCATGCCCACAGTCCATCCCGGTGGGCAGTCGGCAGTCGAGCGCATATCCCCGAAAGGGGGTGGATCCGGGTCTGGGATCAGGTCTGCGCCATGTCGACGAAACGCGAGTAGTGGCCCTGGAAGGCGACCGTGATCGTCGCCGTAGGACCGTTACGGTGCTTGCCCACGATGATGTCCGCCTCACCCGCGCGCGGCGACTCCTTCTCGTAGGCGTCCTCACGGTGCAGCAGGATCACCATGTCGGCGTCCTGCTCGATGGAGCCGGACTCACGCAGGTCGGACACCATCGGCTTCTTGTCCGTACGCTGCTCGGGACCACGGTTGAGCTGCGAGAGCGCGATCACCGGGACCTCCAGCTCCTTGGCCAGCAGCTTGAGGTTACGGGACATGTCCGAGACCTCCTGCTGACGGCTCTCGGAACGCTTCGCCCCACCGGCCTGCATCAGCTGCAGATAGTCGATGATCACTAGCTTGATGTCATTGCGCTGCTTCAGCCGACGGCACTTCGCACGGATCTCCATCATCGACAGGTTCGGGGAGTCGTCGATGTAGAGCGGCGCCGCCGACACCTCGGGCATACGGCGCGCCAGGCGGGTCCAATCCTCGTCCGTCATGGTTCCGGAACGCATGTGGTGCAGGGCCACGCGCGCCTCGGCCGACAGCAGACGCATCGCGATCTCGTTGCGCCCCATTTCGAGGGAGAAGATGACGCTGGCCAGGTTGTGCTTGATGGACGCCGCCCGCGCGAAGTCCAGGGCGAGCGTGGACTTACCCATGGCGGGACGGGCTGCGATGACGATCATCTGGCCCGGATGCAGTCCGTTGGTGAGCGAGTCGAGGTCCGTGAACCCGGTGGGCACACCGGTCATCTCGCCGGAGCGCGAGCCGATCGCCTCGATCTCGTCGAGTGCGCCCTCCATGATGTCGCCGAGCGGGAGGTAGTCCTCACTGGTGCGCTGCTCGGTGACCGCGTACACCTCGGCCTGAGCGCGGTTGACGATCTCGTCGACGTCGTCGTCGGCCGCGTATCCCATCTGCGTGATGCGGGTGCCGGCCTCGACGAGGCGGCGCAGGACAGCCCGCTCGTGGACGATCTCCGCGTAGTACTCGGCGTTCGCCGCCGTCGGCACCGTCTGGACGAGCGTGTGGAGATAGGCGGCGCCGCCGACCTTGTTGATCTCGCCGCGCTTGGTGAGTTCGGCGGCGATGGTGATGGGGTCGGCCGGCTCACCCTTGGCATAGACGTCGAGGATCGCCTGGAAGATCGTCTCGTGCGCGGGCTTGTAGAAGTCATGGCCCTTGATGACCTCGACGACATCGGCGATGGCGTCCTTGGACAGCAGCATGCCGCCGAGAACGGACTGCTCGGCGTCGAGGTCCTGCGGCGGCACCCGCTCGAAGGCCGAACCCCCGCCGTCCCACTGACCGTTGTCCCGGCCACGATCGTGCTGCTCGTCGCGTCCACGGCCGCCGTCACCACGTCGGCGGGAGGCGGGCAGACGATCGCTGGGACCGCTGTCGGCCCAGGGGTCGTCCAAGGGCTCGGAAATACTCACCGAGCCACCTCCTCCCGTCCGCCGAGCGGACCTCGCCGTGCCCCTCAGTTCTACGGCACGCCACTGACAAATGAGAGGCCCAACTCCGGTCCTGGCACGTCGGTTTTGTGACGGTTTCCCGGTCGACGGACGGAGTGGGCGCCGGACCACGGTAGGCCTGTCGGCACCGTCAGCCAATCTGGTTATCCACAGGCCATGTGGACGACGGCCTCGATGCTGTGGAGAACTCCACAAAACCTGTGCACGACACGGTGGACAGCCCTGTGAACAAACCCCCAGAGATTCCCACACAAGGCGCCTGACCTGCCGCTTTACCGTCCACCGGCTGTGCAGAAGAAAAACTTTCCCGGTCGGACCAAGATCTCCTCGAACGGTGCGCGCGAGCACGCACAGCATGAGAGGCAGTAAGGGTCATAACTCAGTTGCATCTCTTACCTGTGGACGATTAGATTGGTGGCCATGACACAGGCTCCCGCGACGCCCAAGGCCGCCCGGCGAAAGCACGACCGAGAGATCGTCGCCCTGGCCGTTCCGGCCTTCGGCGCACTCGTCGCCGAGCCCCTGTTCGTCATGGCCGACAGCGCGATCGTCGGCCATCTCGGCACAGCACAACTCGCCGGACTAGGGATCGCCTCAGCCCTCCTCATGACAGCCGTCAGTGTGTTCGTCTTCCTCGCCTACGCCACCACAGCGGCCGTTGCCCGTCGTGTAGGCGCCGGGGATCTCCAGGCCGCCATCCGTCAGGGCATGGACGGCATCTGGCTGGCCCTCCTTCTAGGCGCCGGCGTCGTCGCGGTGGTCCTGCCCACGGCACCGTTCCTCGTTGAACTCTTCGGCGCCTCGGACACGGCGGCCCCGTATGCAACCACCTATCTACGGATCTCCGCCCTCGGTATCCCGGCCATGCTCGTCGTACTGGCTGCCACCGGCGTCCTGCGTGGGCTACAGGACACCAGGACTCCCCTCTATGTCGCCGGAGCGGGATTCGTCGCCAATGCCGTCCTCAACGTGGGCCTTGTCTATGGCGCCGGCTTCGGCATCGCCGGATCCGCCTGGGGCACCGTCATCGCCCAGTGCGGCATGGCCGCCGTATACCTCGTGGTTGTCGTCCGCGGCGCCCGCGAGCACGGTGCCTCCCTACGCCCCGACGCCGCAGGCATAAGGGCCTGTGCACAGGCCGGCGTGCCCCTGCTGGTCCGCACCCTCTCGCTGCGGGCGATCCTGATGATTGCCACAGCCGTGGCGGCCCGCCTCGGAGACGCCGACATCGCCGCACACCAGATCATCTTGTCGTTGTGGAGCCTGCTCGCCTTCGCCTTGGACGCCATCGCCATCGCCGGACAGGCCATCATCGGCCGGTATCTCGGTGCCGGCGACGCCGCGGGCGCCCGAGATGCCTGCCGCCGCATGGTGCAGTGGGGAATCGCAGCCGGCGTCGTACTCGGACTGCTCGTGGTGATCACTCGGCCCCTCTTCCTGCCGTTGTTCACCAGTGACACGGTCGTCCAGGATGCAGCCTTGCCTGCCCTGCTCATGGTGGCGCTCTCCCAACCGATCTGCGGGATCGTCTTCATCCTGGACGGCGTCCTCATGGGAGCAGGCGACGGGCCTTACCTCGCCTGGGCCATGGTGCTCACTCTGGCTGTGTTCATTCCGGTGGCTCTGCTTGTCCCAGTGATCGGCGGCGGTCTCACGGCAGTGTGGGCAGCCATGACGTTGATGATGACGGTGCGCATGCTGACGCTATGGCTGCGCACCCGCTCGGGCCGCTGGATCGTCACGGGGGCGACGCGCTGAATGTTTCACGTGAAACACGCTGTTTCACGTGAAGCGGACTTGCCGCGATGGGCACCACACCGGGAAACCATCTACACCAGCAGGACGCTGGCCGCACAGAGGAGGGGCCGTACCCCCAACGGGTACGGCCCCTCCTCTCAGCTGTTCAAGCCGAGCGCGGCGATCAGGCCGCGATGACCTCGATGTTGACCTTGGCGGCAACCTCGGGGTGCAGACGCACGGACGTCTCGTGGGCGCCCAGCGTCTTGATCGGCGCACCGAGCTCGATGCGGCGCTTGTCGACCTCGGGACCACCGGCGGCCTTGATCGCGGAAGCGATGTCGGCCGGGGTGACGGAACCGAAGAGACGACCGGCGTCGCCGGAGCGGACGGCCAGACGGACCTTGACCGCCTCAAGCTGGCCCTTGATCTGGTTGGCCTGCTCGATGGTCTGGATCTCGTGGATCTTGCGAGCACGACGGATCTGCTCGACGTCCTTCTCGCCACCCTTGGTCCAGCGGATAGCGAACTTCCGCGGGATCAGGTAGTTGCGAGCGTAACCGTCCTTGACGTCGACGACGTCGCCCGCGGCACCGAGGCCGGAGACCTCGTGGGTGAGGATGATCTTCATGTTTCGGTCACCCTTCCCTTATCGCGCGGTGGAGGTGTAGGGCAGCAGCGCCATCTCACGGCTGTTCTTGACGGCCGTGGCGACGTCACGCTGGTGCTGCGTGCAGTTGCCGGTCACGCGGCGGGCACGGATCTTGCCGCGGTCGGAAATGAACTTCCGCAGCATGTTCGTGTCCTTGTAGTCCACGTACGTGACCTTGTCCTTGCAGAAAGCGCAGACCTTCTTCTTCGGCTTGCGCACAGGCGGCTTCGCCATGGTGATTCTCCTGTGTGATCAAGAAGTGTGGGTACGACCCGCCCTTTTGACCCGGACCGGCCCTGAGGGCCGGGCCCGAGGGCCTAGAAGGGGGGCTCGTCCGAGTAGCCGCCGCCCTGGCCGCCGCCGGAGTTTCCACCCCAGCCACCGCCACCGCCACTGCCGCCGCCCTGCTGGCCACCGGCGGGAGCGCCGGTTGCCCACGGGTCGTCGGCGGGAGCACCGCCGCCTTGCTGGCCGCCACCGGGGCCACCGCCCCAGCCGCCGCCACCCTGGCCGCCACCGCCGCTGTAACCGCCCTGGCCACCGCGGGCCCCACCGGAGGTCTTGGTGACCTTCGCTGTGGCGTTCCGCAGGCTGGCGCCGACTTCCTCGACGTCCAGCTCGTAGACCGTGCGCTTGACGCCCTCACGGTCCTCGTAGGACCGCTGCTTCAGCCGGCCCTGCACGATGACGCGCATGCCTCGCTGGAGCGACTCGGCGACGTTCTCCGCCGCCTGACGCCAGACCGAGCAGGTCAGGAACAGGCTCTCGCCGTCCTTCCACTCGTTCGTCTGGCGGTCGAAGGTGCGGGGGGTGGACGCGACACGGAACTTCGCGACCGCCGCACCGGACGGGGTGAAGCGCAGCTCGGGGTCGTCGACAAGATTGCCGACGACCGTGATGACGGTCTCGCCTGCCATGGGGGAACCTCTCGGCGGGTTTGCTGCTCTGGCTGCTTGGTTGCTGCTACTCGAATCCCGAGTTCAGCTGAGCGGGAGAGCTCAGTGGGTCTCGGGGCGGAGGACCTTGGTCCGGAGGACCGACTCGTTCAGGTTCATCTGGCGGTCGAGCTCCTTGACGACCGCAGGCTCGGCCTGCAGGTCGATGACCGAGTAGATGCCCTCAGGCTTCTTCTTGATCTCGTACGAGAGACGACGACGGCCCCAGGTGTCGACCTTCTCGACCTTCCCGTTGCCCTCACGGACGACGGAGAGGAAGTTCTCGATCAGGGGGGCGACAGCGCGCTCCTCCAGATCGGGGTCGAGGATGACCATCACCTCGTAGTGACGCATGTGGAACCCACCTCCTTTGGACTCAGCGGCCACGGTCGTTCCGTGGCAGGAGGGTTGTGATGCGTACGCAACGGTATCGGCCGCCACTGACAATCGGGGGTGACCTGACGGTTGCCCCGAGCTGGCCCGGGCAGACACCGGTGCAGACGCTACACAGTACCCGCACACCGGCTTCCGGTTGAAATCCGGCCGCCGACGCCCACAATCTGTACACATCGGGTGTGTATGGCGCTACGATGCGCCGCCTTCCGCAGGAGGTGCCCTATGGCACAGGCATTGCGACCCAACACCGTCGGAGGCCTTTTCGCCACGGACGGAAAGCCCCACCCTCTCCAGGACACCCTGCTCGCGGTGACCCTGGTGCTGGGCATCACGGCCTTCGTCACGGCGATGTTCCACAACCTGCACCTGCTCAGCTCCTGGACCGGCCTGGTGGGGATCCTCACCGGCGCGTACGGACAGTGGATCTCGGAGACCACCCGCGAGCGCTTCGGACTGATCATCGGTCTCGGCGCCTCGGCGGTCGGCTTCTTCCTCGGCATGGCGCACGGCGGGCTCTTCGGCGGGGTCTTCTGACGCCAGGGACACTGTCCTCTCCACACCGGTCACGGAGGCTGGCCTCCGAACACCGGTAGAACACCGCATAGCGCACCTTCGAACGCCTCGGCGGCCACCAGGCCGGGGCGAAGCTTCCGTACGCCCAGTCGGGGCGCTCGCAAGGCGCAGTAGGCTTCGGCGCGAGAGCCGGAGCCCCTGTACCCATGGGGACACCCCAGCCCGAGGAGCGCCCCGAATGAGCCTGACCCTGAGGACGATCAGTCGCGAGCAGCATCTGGCATACATCCAGAGCCTGCCGTCGGCGAGCCACATGCAGGTCCCGGCCTGGGCTGACGTCAAGGCTGAGTGGCGCTCGGAGAGCCTCGGTTGGTTCGACAAGAGCGGCGAACTCGTCGGTGCCGGCCTCGTCCTCTACCGGCAGCTGCCCAAGATCAAGCGCTACCTCGCCTATCTGCCCGAGGGCCCGGTCATCAACTGGTTCGCGCCGAATCTGACGGAGTGGCTGGAACCGATGCTGGCGCACCTGAAGCAGCAGGGCGCCTTCTCCGTGAAGATGGGCCCGCCGGTGATCATCCGGCGCTGGGAGGCGGGCTCCATCAAGCAGGGCATCCAGAACCCGGACGTGAAGCGGCTGCGTGACATCGAGGCCGACTTCATCGAGCCGCGCGCCTTCGAGGTCGCCGACAAGCTGCGCCGTATGGGCTGGCAGCAGGGCGAGGACGGCGGGGCCGGCTTCGGCGACGTCCAGCCCCGCTACGTCTACCAGGTGCCGCTGGCCAACCGGTCCCTGGAAGAGGTCCACAAGAACTTCAACCAGCTGTGGCGACGCAACATCAAGAAGGCCGAGAAGGCCGGCGTCGAGGTCGTCCAGGGCGGTTACCAGGACCTTGAGGAGTGGCAGCGGCTGTACGAGATCACGGCTGTGCGCGACCATTTCCGGCCGCGTCCGCTGTCGTACTTCCAGCGCATGTGGACGGCCCTCAACACCGAGGACCCCAACCGCATGCGGCTTTACTTCGCCCGGCACAACGGTGTGAACCTTTCGGCGGCGACGATGCTGATCGTCGGCGGGCACGTCTGGTACTCCTACGGCGCCTCCGACAACATCGGCCGTGAGGTCCGGCCCTCGAACGCGATGCAGTGGCGGATGCTGCGCGACGCCTACGCGCTCGGCGCCACCGTCTACGACCTGCGCGGCATCTCCGACTCGCTGGACGAGACCGACCACCTCTTCGGCCTGATCCAGTTCAAGGTGGGCACGGGCGGCCAGGCCGCCGAATACCTCGGTGAGTGGGACTTCCCGCTGAACAAGCTGCTCCACAAGGCGCTCGACATCTACATGTCGCGTCGCTGACCTCGCGGTCTCTCCTTCGATACCGTCAACCGCTGCACCGTCGATAGCTTCCATACCTCTGATACACCGCAGCCACGAGAAAGGTTCCAGGTCCGGCCATGGCGCTCACGCTCTACGTCGACACCGCGCGCTGGCGGGCGCACCACAAGCACGTGCAGGAGCAGTTCCCGGGACTCGTCCCGGTCTGCAAGGGCAACGGCTACGGGTTCGGGCACGAGCGGCTGGCGGAAGAGGCCACGCGCCTGGGTTCCGACGTACTCGCCGTCGGAACCACGTACGAGGCCGCGCGCATCAAGGACTGGTTCGGTGGTGACCTGCTGGTACTGACGCCGTACCGGCGCGGCGAGGAGCCGGTACCGCTGCCCGACCGGGTCATCCGCTCGGTGTCGTCCGTGGACGGCGTGTACGGCCTCGTGGGCGCCCGCGTGGTCATCGAGGTGATGTCCTCGATGAAGCGGCACGGCGTGAGCGAGCACGATCTGCCGCAGCTGCACGCCGCCATAGAGAATGTCCGGCTGGAGGGCTTCGCCATCCACCTGCCGCTGGACCGCACCGACGGCTCGGACGCCGTCGAGGAGGTCATCGGCTGGATGGACCGCCTGCGTGCGGCCCGGCTGCCGCTGCACACGATGTTCGTCAGCCACCTCAAGGCCGAGGAACTCGCCCGTCTGCAGCAGCAGTTCCCGCAGACCCGCTTCCGGGCCCGCATCGGCACCCGGCTGTGGCTCGGCGACCACGAGGCCACCGAGTACCGCGGCGCGGTCCTGGACGTCACGCGCGTCTCCAAGGGCGACCGCTTCGGCTACCGGCAGCAGAAGACGGCCTCCGACGGCTTCCTGGTGGTCGTGGCGGGCGGTACGTCGCACGGGGTGGGCCTGGAAGCCCCCAAGGCCCTGCACGGCGTCATGCCGCGCGCCAAGGGCGTTGCCCGGGCCGGCCTCGCCACGGTCAACCGGAACCTTTCTCCCTTCGTATGGGGCGGCAAGCAGCGCTGGTTCGCCGAGCCGCCGCACATGCAGGTCTCCATCCTGTTCGTCCCCGCGGACGCCCCCGAGCCGAAGGTCGGCGACGAGCTGGTCGCTCATCTGCGGCATACGACGACGCAGTTCGACCGGCTTGTGGACAAGTAGGTCGACAGACTTACTTCAAGCAAGTCTGTTCCGATGACAGAGGTCAGACTCAGCGACTCTGTTGTCCGCAGGTACCCACAACAAGGTCTCACCAGGCCGGAGGGGCTTGCCGAAAATTTGGGTTGCGGCAAGCCCCTCCTCTTCTCTTGCGCTGGTGATCAGGCTGCGGCGTTGAGCAACAGCGTCTCCAGCCTTGCGCCCGCGTTCCACGCCGCGAAGAGCTCACGTGGCATTACGGTGATCCCGTGGCGGTTCGCGAGAGCCAGTGCGCTCTTGGTGAACCGGCAGGTCACCGCATAGAGCGCGATGTCGGCGTGGTGTTCCGGGCGTGCGGCTCCGATGAACTGCTGCATGTCGGCAGTGGTGACCGCACGGTGGGCTGCCTGCCGCTTGCACTGGATCACCAGCCGTCTGCCGTCCGGCAACAGGGCGATCACATCCGCGCCGAGGTCGCCCTTTCCGCCAGTGACGGCGACATCCGTGCAGCCGTCCCGGCGACACAACTCGGCGACGTGCTGCTCGAACTGCTTCCAGCTCATGGCGTCGACGGCGGGCAGCAGACTCGCCAGTTCGGGACGGGGCGTACCGGGTGCTGCCTCGTACAGAGTCGCCTTGATGGCGTCGACGTCCTCGCGCAGCAGGTTCATGTCGCGGCGCAGTTCCGAGCAGGTCTCGATCATCGCGCTCTGCATTGGGATGACAGTCCTGGACAGGATCGAGGAGACGGTGCGTTCGGTGATGCGGACGATGCGGGAGTCCAGGCTCTCCTCCTTGCCTGGTGCTGCGGGCAGGTTTTCCACGGGTTGTGGGCGACCGTCCTGGACGTCGTTGAGGAGTTCGTACCGCACCTGACGTGCGACGGGGCTGTCGCGGAGCAGCATCCCGGTATTCAGGATGGTGCGGCGTGTGAACAGGGCGAGGGAGCGGGCACGCGACTGAGTTGCGCCACAGAGTTGCTTGAAGTAACTCAGTTCCGCCCCCGTCACGATGTGGTAGCCGTTGGCTTGGAGCTCGTCACGGTGGTCGAGGACCAAGGCACGAATGACGGTCTCACCCACCCCGTAGTACTCCGCGACCATGGCACTGGTCGCATGCACCCCGTCCGGCAGCAACCGCAGTTCCCTAACCCGCTCCAGGATTTCCGTCCGCTGCGCCATCCGACTGCGCAGTGTCGGGGATTCGAGGAGTACGCCTTCGATGGCCTCCTTGTTGTCTGTCCACTGGGCGAAGACTTTCGGGTACGTCCCGCTCACGTGGTCCGCGTGGTTCGCGTGGTCTTCTTCGGCCGTCCGGGTGGACGACCAGCACTGTTCGCTCACAGCGATCACCTCCGTAGCGGAACGTAAGATCGATGGAGGCTCAACTGTGCGAGTTTTACGCCGTTTCACTCATTGGTGGTGGATTGGACAGTTCCGCTGGCTTGTCCGCCCCAGTTGACGTACGGGCCCTCCACAACGTGCGCCGCGTGCCGTGGCGGATGGCCCGCTGGCCCGAACACGAACACGTCCTCCGTCCCGTCGAGAACCCCGCCCGAGGGGTCGTCCTCGCCGTTCCTCCGTACCGGATCGCGGTCCGGCATGAGGATGTCCCGTACCACGACGACGCACAGGTACAGCGTCCCCAGCAGGTGCACAGCGATGGCCCAGTGGTAGCCGTCGGGCGGCAGTCCCTTGTGGGCATCCCCGCTGGTCGTGTAGGCGAGGTACAGCCAGATCCCGAGGAAGTAGGCCACCTCGCACGCCTGCCAGATGAGGAAGTCCCGCCACCTCGGCCTGGCCAGCGCGGCCAGGGGCACCAGCCACAGGACGTACTGCGGCGAGTAGACCTTGTTGGTGAGGATGAAGGCCGCGACGATCAGGAAGGCCAGCTGGGCGAAACGCGGACGTCGCGGCGCGGTGAGCGTGAGCGCGGCGATGCCGGCACAGCACAGCAGCATCAGCAGCGTGGCCAGTGTGTTGACAGTCTCCGTGCTGAGCGGATCGGTGGAGTTCTGGGCCATGATCAGCCAGAACGATCCGAAGTCGACGCCTCGCTCCTGACTGAACCGGTAAAACTGCGACCAGCCGTCCCAGGCGAGGAGCATCACCGGAAGGTTCACGACCAGCCAGGCGACGACGGTGCCACCCAGCGCCTTCCCGAACTCCCGCCACTTGCCCGCACGCCAGCACAGGACGAACAGCGGGCCGAGCAGGAAGACGGGGTAGAGCTTCGCGGCCGTGGCGAGCCCCAGCAGGACCCCGAAGGCGACGGAACGGCCGCGCGACCACATCAGCATCGCGGCGGCCGTCAGGGCGACGGCCAGCAGGTCCCAGTTAATGGTCGCGGTCAGCGCGAAAGCGGGCGCCAGAGCGACCAGCAGCCCGTCCCAGGGGCGACGGGTGTGCGTGCGGCTCACACAGACGGCGATAACGGCCGCGCACGCCATCAGCATTCCGGCGTTGACCATCCAGTACCACTGCTCCTGGTGCT
>CBFGZZ010000280.1:0-12132 GCA_965653385.1 uncultured Streptomyces sp.
GCCGCCGGGGGGCCGGAGACGATGACCGGGGCCTGGCCCGACACGGCCATCGCGCTGCAGGAGCTCCACGCCTGCCCCCGCGGATCGCCCTCGGCGTACGCCCTGACCACCGGGCAGCCCTCCCGGCACCAGTACGGCAGAGCGGCCTCGGATGCGGGGCGGAGCAAGTCGACGCTGGTGGTGCCGTTGCGGGCGCGGGGGACGACGTTGGGGGTGGCCGTGTTCCACCGGTACGGCCGTTCCGCCCGCTACGACGACGAGGATCTGCTCCTCGCGCAGGAGATCGCCGCGAGAGCGGCGGTCGCCGTCGACAACGCGTGCCGCTACACGCAGGCCCGCGCCACCGCCCTCACCCTCCAGCGCAGCCTGCTCCCGCGGCACGCGCCCCGGCAGTCGGCCGTGGACGTCGCCTACCGCTATCTGCCGGCCGGATCCGAGGCCGGGGTGGGCGGCGACTGGTACGACGTCATCCCGCTGTCCGGCGCACGGGTGGCCCTCGTGGTGGGTGACGTGGTCGGCCACGGCATCCGTGCCGCCGCGACCATGGGCCGCCTGCGGACCGCCGTGCGGACCCTGGCCGACATCGACCTGCCGCCCGACGAACTCCTCACCCACCTGGACGATGTCGTCCTGCGCCTGTCGGCCGAAGCGTCCACGGACGCCGACGCGGACGCCGACGCCGACGCCGACGCCGCCGATCCCGATGGCGAAGGCGACGCCCGACCCGCCCCGGACCCTCACTGCGACGCCGAGACCGGCGGAGACATCGGCGCCACCTGCCTGTACGCCGTCTACGACCCCGTCTCCCGCCGCTGCACCCTGGCCCGCGCGGGCCATGTGCCGCCCGCCGTGGTGATCCGGGACGGCACGGCGGACCTCCTGGAGCTGCCGCCCGGCCCGCCGCTCGGCCTGGGCGGCCTGCCCTTCGAGACGGTGGAGGTCGAACTGCCCGAGGGCAGTCTGATCGCCCTGTACACGGACGGCCTGATCGAGGCCCGTTCCCATGACGTCGACGCCGGCCTCGCGACACTGCGGCAGGCCCTGGCCCGGCCGGCGCCCTCGCTGGACGCGGCCTGCGACAACGTGCTGGAGGCCCTGCTGCCGTCCGGAGGCCTGCGACCGGGCGACGACATCGCCCTGCTCCTCGCCCGCACCCGGGTGCTCGGCGCCGACCGGGTCGCCACCTGGCACCTGGACGCCGACCCCGCGGTCGTGGCCCGGGCCCGCTCGGACGTCTCCCGGGAACTGGCCGACCGGGGCCTCGCGGAACTCGGCTTCACCGCGGAACTGGTCGTCAGCGAACTGCTCACCAACGCCATCCGTTACGGCCGGCCTCCCATCAGCCTGCGCCTCATCCATGACCGCACCCTCCTGTGCGAGGTCTCCGACGCCGGCAGCACCACCCCGCACCTGCGCCGGGCCCGTGTCTTCGACGAGGGCGGCCGCGGCCTCCTCCTCGTGGCCCAGCTCGCCACCCGGTGGGGAACCCGCCACGCCCGGCGCGGAAAGACGGTCTGGGCCGAACTGAACGAGTCCGCGGGGTTCCCGGTGCCGGTCTTCGAGTAGCCGGGGTGAGCTTCGGCGTCGCCGAGTGGCGCCGTGGACGGGCGAGGTGTGACCCGCGTCAGTCCGACGTCGGCGGCGCCTTCGGGGCCCGGAAGAGGCAGCCGATCGCCACGGCGAGGACGACGAGGCACAGGGCGATCAGGGCTTCGGGCTAGGGCTGGAGGAGCTTGAAGACGAGACGCGCGCCGGCTCGCCGCGCCGACTGCCGGAGCCGGACCGGGAGCGGCCGGGACGGGGCCGGTGCGGGGGCGCCGTCGGCCAGGCGGGGGAAGAGGGCTTCGGCGTTGGCGCGGTTGACGGCCGCGAGGGTGCCGGGGGCGACGCCGTTGTCGAGGCCGTTCGCGAAGTACTGGCCCGCGGCCGCGGGCGCGAAGGGCCAGTCGCTGCCGAACAGGACGTGTCCGGGGCGGGCGAAGGCCAGCAGGGTGGGCAGCGCGGCGGGGCTGGAGGAGAGCGCCGTGTCGAAGTAGAAGCCGCGGAAGTCGTCCAGGACGTCGAGCGGACTGCGCCCGGTGTCGTCGGCGAGGGCGACGGCCATGCGATGGGAGGCGTACGGCAGGAAGCCGCCCGCGTGGCTGAGGACGAACCGGATGTTCGGGTAGCGGCGCGGGACGCCGTTGCGTACCAGGAGGTAGGCGGCGCGCGCGGTGTCGAGAAGGAAGTCGGCGGCGAACGGCGGGATGCCGTCGACGGCGGCGGCCGGGAGGTCGGCCGGGTGGACGAACACGACGGCGCCGTGCTCGTCGAGGACCCGCCACAGGGGATCCTGGCCGTCGGCGCCGAGGTAGGGCCCCTGGTTGTTGGCGAGCAGCGTGACCCCGTCGGCGCCCAGCTCGGCCAGCGCCCGCTCGGCCTCCGCGGCCGACGCGACGACATCGGGCATGGGCAGCGTGGCGAACCAGCCGAAGCGGGCGGGGTGTTCGGCGGTGAGGCCGGCGGAGTGGTCGTTGAGCCGCCGGGCCAGGCCGACGGCCTCGTCCGGGTCGGACAGGAAGCCCGTCCCCGGCGTGGACACGGAGAGGATCGCCGTCTCCGTACCCAGCAGGTCCATCACCTCCAGCGCCGCACCGGCACTCCACTCGGGCAGCGCCCGGCCACCCGCCTCCGCGATGCCGGCCTTGGTCAGGCCATCGCGGTAGAAGGGCGGAACGAGGTGCTGGTGGACGTCGATCCGACGGGACGGCTTGTTCATGGTGCGGCCTCTCGGCTTCCTCGCGGCCTCTCGGCTCACTCGTGTCGGGGAGATCGGATACGCCCGTCACCGACACCGACACCGACACCGACACCGGCACCGGCACCGGGCCGAGGTCGCAGACGCAGGTCTCGGTCTTTGGCGGAGGTGACGAAAGGGGCGGTGGTCATGGCGCCGGGCAGTACCGGTTGGCCCGGCCCCAGGGGGGAGCCGTACGCCGAGAAGCTGCGCTCGATGACCGCGGCGTCGACCGGCACTTGACCGTCCCTGACGTCGAGCTTACCGTAGCGGACATTCCAATTGGAGTGAACGCTACAGCAATGAGCCGCGACCGGGACGACCGTGCCGCGACATGGACGACAGCGAGGTGGCCTGGTGAGTGGGATCAGCGCCGGCGGCAGGGCCGAGGACAGCGCCGACGACAGCGCGTACGACGTGGCGGTGATCGGCTACGGGCCCACGGGGGTGACCGCCGCGAACCTGCTGGGCGCGGCGGGCCTGAGAGTCGTCGTCGTGGAGCGCGACGCCGAGGTCTTCTCCCGGGCCCGGGCGATCTCCACCGACGAGGAGGTCCTGCGGATCTGGCAGCGCGTCGGCCTGGCCGAACGGCTCAAGTTGGACATGCTGGCCGACCGGCCCCTCGACTTCGTCGACGCCCGCGGCCGCGCCATCCTCAGCGCGCACCCCACCCCGCGCGGCCACGGCCATCCGCCGCAGATGTTCATCTACCAGCCCGCGCTGGAACAGGTCCTGCGCGAAGGCGTCGACCGCTACCCGAACGTCGAGGTGCTGCTGCGGCACGAGTGCCTGCGCCTGCGCCAGGACGCCGACGGGGCGGAGCTCACCGTGGTGGGCACCGGCGACGACTCCGTACGCCGGCTGCGCGCGAAGTACGTCGTCGCGGCCGACGGCGGCTCCAGCCTCACCCGCGCACAGCTCAACGTCGGCTATGAGGGACGGACGTACGAGGACCGCTGGGTCGTCATCGACACCAAGATGATCGAACCGTGGCCCGACCACGACCGGCTGCGCTTCCGCTGCGACCCGGCCCGCCCGGCGGTGGACTGCCCGACCCCGCTGGGACACCACCGGTGGGAGTTCCCGATCCTGCCGGGCGACGACGAGGAGCGCCTGACCACCGACGACGCGATCCACGCGATGGTGTCCCGGTACGGCATCGGCCAGGACCAGATCAAGATCCTGCGGGCCACCGTCTACAGCCACCACGTCCGCTTCGCCGCCCGCTTCCGCGTCGGCCGCGTCTTCCTCGCCGGCGACGCCGCCCACGCGATGCCCCCGTGGATCGGCCAGGGCATGGCCGCCGGGGTGCGCGACGTGGCCAACCTGTGCTGGAAGCTCGACGCCGTCGTACGCGGCGAACTGCCCGAGTCGGTACTCGACAGCTACGAGACGGAGCGCAAACCGCACGTCAAGGAGATCACCAGGCGGGCCGTGTTCGTCGGCCGGATCATCACCGACCGGCGGCTTGCCGTCACCCGGGTCCGGGACGCCGTACTCCCGGCCGTGACCCGCATACCGGGCGTCGCCCGCCGGCTGCAGGACTCCCACTGGATCCCCGCCGCCCACTACGCCGAGGGCTTCCAGGCCCGTCCGCGCACCAAGGCCAGCGGACACCAGCTCCCCCAGCCCTGGGTGACCGGCCCCGACGGCACCCGGGCCCGCCTGGACGACGTACTCGGCGGCCGCTGGCTGCTCCTGCACGGCGCGCGGGACACCCCGCGGCCCGCCTGGGACCGCTCCGGCGTCCCCTCCCTGACCGTCCTGCCGGCCGGCGCACGTCCGGCGCCCGGCGCGGTCGTCGACGACGACGGGGTGCTGCTGCCCTGGCTGACCGAGCACCGCGCCACCACCGTCGCCCTGCGCCCGGATGCCTACGTCTACGCCGCCGCCCCCTCCGGCGGCCAACTCCCGCCGCCCCCGGCCGGATTCACCCCGGCACCGCACCCCACCACGACCACCGCCCCGTGAGGACCGCACCATGATCACGCAGACCGACCTGCCCGCGATGCAGGAGTACACGATCGACGTCGGCGGCAGGCATGTCTTCGTCGCCGAGACCGGCCAGGGCCCGCCCGTCCTGCTGCTGCACGGCGGCGGCCCCGGTGCCTCCGGTGTCGCCAACTACACCCGGAACGTCGCCGAACTGGCCAAGGAGTACCGGGTCATCGTCCCCGACCTGCCCGGATACGGCCGCAGCAGCAAGGGCCTCGACCTCAGCGACCCCTTCGGCTCCCTGGCCGTCGGCATCCGTGGCCTGCTCGACCGACTCGGCCTGGAGAAGGCCCACTTCGTCGGCAACTCCTACGGCGGTGCCTGCGCCCTGCGCCTGGCCCTGGACACCCCCGACCGGGTCGAACGCATGGTCCTCATGGGCCCCGGCGGCATCGGCACCACCCGCGCCCTGCCCACCCCGGGTCTGAACTGCCTGCTGGACTACTACAACGGCGAGGGACCCACCCGGGCGAAACTGGAGAAGTTCATCCGCCACCACCTGGTCTTCAACGCCGCCGACGTACCGGACAGCGTCATCGACGCCCGCTACCGGGACAGCCTCGACCCGGAGGTCGTGGCGGACCCACCGCTGCGGCGTCCCAAGTCGCTGGGCGCCCTGTGGAAGATGGACTTCACCCGCGACAGGCGCCTCGCCCGGCTGCCCGTGCCGACCCTGGTGCTGTGGGGCTCCGCCGACAAGGTCAACCGGCCCAGCGGCGGCAGGATGCTCGCCGACCGGCTCCCCAACGGCGACCTCTACATGGTCGCCAACACCGGGCACTGGGTGCAGTTCGAACGCGCCGAACTCTTCAACCGGCTCTGCGCCGACTTCCTGGCCGGCCGCCGATGACCACACACCACGGCTACCAGGGCTACGACGCCCCGTCCGTCTTCGGCGCGGTCCACCTCGGCTACATCGTCGTCGAGACCAACCGCTTCGCCGACTGGCGCCGCTTCGGCACCGAGGCCATCGGCATGCACCACGACGACCTCGACACCGGACTGATGCGCTTCCGGCTCGACGACCACGAGTGCCGGTTCCTGCTGCGGCGCGGACCCGCCGAGGACGTCGTCGCCATCGGCTGGCACCTCGACGACCACACCACCTTCGAGCAGATCGAGGCCCGCGTCCGCGCCCACGGCGTCCCCGTCGCCGAGGGCACCGCCGAGGAGGCGAGGATGCGCGGCGTCGAACGCCTGCTGCGCTTCCCCGGCCCCAAGGGCATCACCCAGGAGATCTACACCACCCCGGTCCTCTCTCCGCAGCCCCTGCGGATGCTCGCCTCCGGCTGGGTCACGGGCGACTCCGGCATGGGCCACGTCGCGATCACCTCGGCCAGACCGACCCTGATGCGCGGCTACTTCAACACCGTCTTCGACGCCCGCCTCACCGACTACATCGACGAGACGATCAGCGGCGTCAAGCTGAAGATCCGCTTCCTGCGCGTCAACGAACGCCACCACTCCATCGCGATAGCCGCCGTCCGGGGCCTGCCCGTCGACCCGGTCCGCACCCGCGTCCAGCACCTCAACATCCAGGTCGCCACCCTGGACGACCTCGCCCGCAGCTACGACCGGGTGCACGAACTCGGCTTCGACATGGCCCTGTCCGTCGGCCGGCACACCAACGACAAGGAACTCTCCTACTACGCCCGCACCCCCTCGGGCTTCGAGTGGGAGGTCGGCTGGAACCCCGTCGTCATCGACGAGACCACCTGGGAACCCAGCACCCACCAGGGCATCAGCGTCTGGGGCCACACCCCGGTCGGGCAGCGAATCGTCGACAAGCTCGACCAGTTCCGTCTCGGCGCCCGCTCCCTGGTCCGCCCGGAGAAGACGGTCCCGGCCCTCAGCGGAGCCGGCATCCCCGACGACTGACCTCCCGGCCCCGCCCGACCCTCCCCCTTCTGGAGCCGGTACGACCGCACCGGCCCGCTGCGGACCGTGTACGGCGGACTGACGGCCACCCTCGCGGTGTACGTCGCCTCCGCCGCGTTCACCGGGGCGGAGGCGGAGTGACGCCCCGCCCGGCCGTGCCCCGGTGGCCCGGATTCGCACTGTGTCTCCCGTCATCCGACGAGGAGTTGGGCTACTTGATGTAGACGAGACCGTCGGTGGTGATGGTGGGGCGGCCGCTGGTGCCGACCACGACGATCTTGACGGTGTGCTTGGCGCTGCTGGACCAGGTCTTCGTCCAGATCGCCTGCCGGTAGAGGGTGGTGGAGGACTTCAGGTCGACCGTGCTGACCTTGACGCCGTCGACGTAGACGTAGACCTGACCCGAGCTCGCGGCCCGCGAGACCACCCAGGACGCGGAGCGGCCGGTGAAGGTCCAGGTGAGGCTCGCGCCCTTGGAGCCGCTGGAGTACGACTTGCCGCCCAGGTAGCTGGTGGAGGAGCGGGTCGTCCAGCTGCCGGACTTCACCGCCGAGGTCTCCTGAAGGATCACCGGGGTGTAGGCGGGGGAGGAGGTGCGGTAGTTGCCGGCGTAGTCGTAGGCACGCATCGACCAGGTGGTGGCCGTACCGGACTTGGCGGTCCTGGCCGAGCTGGTGGTGGTCGGGCCGTACGTGGCCGTGGTCGGGGCCAGTAGCTTCACGGAGCTCAGCGCGGCGTTGTCGGTCGCCTTCCAGCCGAGGGTGACCGGAACGGCGGCGGTGTTGACGGTGCCGGTGCGCAGGGAGAGCTTCGGTGTGGTGGTGAAGGTCGGTGCGGTCGTCTCCGCGACGACGTTCAGCGCGGCCGTGGTCACGGTCCTGCCGGACTGGTGCACCGCACGCACCGCGACGGTGTGGCTGCCCAGGGCCAGGGTGGTGCTCGCGGAGGTGGCCGTACCGGACGTGGTGGCGACCGTCTTGCCGTCGACCAGCGCCTGGAAGCTCTTGATGAGCGAGGACGGTGTGGTGGCCGTCCACTTCACGCTGACGGCGCCCTTGGTGTAGTACGTCGAGCCGGACAGGCCCGCGCCGGAGAGCGAGGTGACCTTCAGGCCCTGCACCGGGCCGGCCGCCAGGGTGCGGATGGTCGGCAGCTGTGCGTAGAGGGAGTTGCCGGGGCACTGGGTGTTGTAGCCGTCGCGGTGGGCGGAGATCCGGTTGAACGTGTACTTGCCGCCGGCGGTGAAGCCGGTGCCGAAGTAGTTCTTCTGGCTCGCGCCCGCGGTGAGCTGCACGGTTCCGGCCGGGTCGGCGCCGTACTGGCCGAGCTTCCAGGCGGCCACGCGGGCGACGGAGGTCAGTGCGGCGTTGGAGGCGCTGGTGGAGGTGTACTCGCCGAGCACCGCGATGCCGGCGGACTCCCGGTTCCAGCCGTAGGTGTGGGCGCCGAGCACCGGCAGGTCGACGCCGCCCTTGCGGCCCTCGAAGACGGTGCCGCACTTGTCGACGAGGAAGTTGTAGCCGATGTCGTTCCAGCCGTTGACCTGCGTGTGGTAGGCGTAGATGCCGCGCACGATCGAGGCGGAATCGGCGCAGGAGTAGTCGTTGGCACCGTCGGTGTGGTGCACGAAGACGGCCTTGACGTCGGCGTTGTACTCGGACGGGTCCGGGCTGAGCGACTCGTCGGCGCCCCAGTCGGCCCGCGAGGTCACCGGCGGCTTGGGCACGGTGGACGGCGGCGCGGACGGCGTGGTGGCCGACGGCGTCGGCGAAGTCGAGGCGGACGCGGACGCCGAGCCGGTGGGCGTCGACGTGGGCGTGGCCGTGCTGTCGGTGGGCGCCGGGGGCGTGGTGGTCTGGCTGTCCGTCGGCGTCTGCGTCGGCGTCGCACCGTCCGTCGGCGTCGTGGAGTCGGTGGGCGTTGCCGCCGGGTCGCTCTCCGCGGCGACGAACGCCGCCGGCTCGGTGGCCTCGGCCTCGGCGTCGGTCACCACTCCCGGATCGACCAGGTTGACCTGAAGCCCCTTGGGCAGCGCGCCCGTGGTGCCGTCCTCGTGGACGACCTGGACCTGGACGCCGTCGGAGGGGCCGACCCACAGCGGCTCGGACGCGCCGCGCATCCCGGCCTCGGGGTCCTCCGGCGGGTCGATGTTCACCTCGAGGTCCCGCCAGCCGCTCCACGCGCCGCTCTCCAGGTCACGGGTGCGCACCTGCGCCGTGCCGTCGAGCCGCTTGACCGCTCCCGCCCAGGACACGCCGACCATGGAGAACTGCTCGGTGTCCGTGCGCGGCAGCTCCCGCTTGCCGCCCGTAGCCCCCTTCAGGGCGAGGTCGTAGACCCGCACCGGCCGCTTCGCCCGGCCCTCCGCGCCCGGATCGCCGGACGGGCTGGCGACCGCGTAGGTCACCACTCCCGCGCCCCCCAGGACCACCGCACCGAGCGTCAGCCACGCCCGGCGCTTCAAGCTCAACGGTCTGTACGCATGCGACGTACGACGACTCACGACGAACCCACCCCAGTAGAGGGCCCAGAGCCGCTGAAGGCGCAGGGCCACGAAGAAGTCACCTGAGGCACCCCCGACACACAGGTAGCCCGCTCCACCCAGCGGGCCATGGCTGAGAAACATCACTCGGTTCGAGATCTTGGTGACGTAGATCACCTCGTCCCCCACTGCTTCAACACGATGTGCTGACCGCTACGCTCACCGGCGGCAACCCGGTGAGCGGTGTCCAGGACCGGCAGCCGTTCGCCGGGCTGGAAGGGGGGCATAGCGGTGGCAACGCTTCAAGAGATCCAAGCCCTACTGGGTGAACCCCGGTTCAACTGGTCTGATCCGGTGCCATGGGTCGAACTGGAGCAGGAACTCGGTATCGAATTCCCTGCGGACTTCCGCGAGATCGTGGACGCGTACGGTTCGATCGAGATCAACGGGCAGTTGTACCTGAAGCATCCCGCCGGCCATCTTCTTCACGACCTGGGGACGATGATCAAGGGGGATCTCAACCTCTGGCGTGACGAGGACATGGTGGAATTTCTGCCGAGTCCGGTAGGGGCGAACCCGGGCGAACTGGTGCCGGTGGCGACGGCTACGACGGGCGAGGCGGTTTTCCTGTGTGTTCCCGACGCCTCCTCGTCGCCCTGGCGCGTCGTGGTCCAGGAGTTCGACAGCCCGTCCTGGACTCTTTACGAGATGACGTTCAGCGATTGGTTGCTGGCTTATCTCAAAGGGAGGGACGTGACGTTGTGTGCTCGCGACCGTGCGCCTGACGGCCCGTTCTGGGAATTCTTGCCCTGAAATTGATCAACGCGACCTTCTGGGGAGGGATCGTGCAGGAAACGAGCACGGTGGAACTGGTCTACCTGCCGACGACGGCGGACGCGACGGGAGCACTGCGCGAGCGGATGCGGGCCACACCGGCGGGGCGGCTGCAGGGCGGGGTCATCCTCGCAAGCGCTGTCGTCGTGTCGGGTGCTCTCGTCATGAACTTCACCGGACCGAGGGGGCCGAGCCTCAGGTCGACGGTTCTCTGCCTCGCCGCGCTGGCCCTGTGCGTGGGTGTGTACGTACTGGTCCCCGCCCTGCAGGGGCGGCAGGTGCACCGGATGGTCGCCCTGCAGGGGGAGTTCCGGGCTGTTGTGGACGACACCGGGGTGCGGCTGACCTCGCGGGACAGCGATACGACGCACCGGTGGCCGATGATCACCCGTTACGCGGAGACAGACGCCCTCTTCGTGCTGATGACACCCGACAGGCACAGCGTCGGCATCGTCGTCCTCCCCAAGCGCGGCACCGCCACCCCGGCGGATGCCGACCGGTTGCGGGCCATCCTCGACCGGAACGCGACCCGGGTCTGAGCCGAGGAGATGCCGCCGCCCCCCAACCTTGCATTCGTGCAGGTCGGCAAGGGGGCGGCGGCATCCGCGACTCAGATGTCCCGGAAGAGACCAGTGAACTTCGTGACCTGCCGCGATGGGTGGCTCCGAGCTGCTGACCTGCCTTGAGGTTCTTTCGGCTGTTTCACGCTCATGCCTGTTGATGCAGCCGGAAGTCCCAGAAAAGTCCCAGAAGAATTCCACCGCCGTTTCCTGGCTCGCATGCCCTGGATGTGCCCTTGGGGCCCGCTCACCAGAGGGCGCCCTGCTCGGCTGACGGGCTGGGCGTCGGAGGTGTCGCGGCCAGGTGCACGCGCGTCTTGGTGCTGATGGCACGAGGTTCCGTCGTTACGGCACCCGCGTTGCGTAGCTGTCGGACGGCATCGATCACCTTGCCGGGCTGGTAGACGGTTTCCAAGAGGGCGTATCGCTTGAGTTCTGGGATGGTTCGCCCGTCGGGAGCTTCGCAGATGAAGTCGCGCAGGATGCGTAGCAGCGGACCCGTATCAGGTTCGAATACGAGATTCAGCATCTGCTGTCGGGTGTCCCTGGGGTCGCGGTGGCGGACGCCGTAGGAAGGGTCCACCTTCCACATGGCGTCTTTCATCTTCTCCAGTCCCAGCTCGTGCTGGGCTGGTCACTCCTCGCGGCGGGCGATCACCCGGAAGGCGTTGGAGAAGCGGCTGCGGCGGATCAGCGGGGCGAGGAGCCGGTCCAGGGCGTACATCGGGAAGCAGAGCGGTATGCCCGCCCAGAAGACCGTCTTGGTGACCGCGGTGCCGAGACGGCCCGGGGGCCGGGGCAGCCAGGGCTCGTCGCGGAACGGCAGCAGCCGCAGCACGTACAGCCCTACGAGCGCGGTGAAGTCCACGGGGATATGGGACTCCTCGCGGTCCGTCGCCACCACCGTGAAGCCCAGCTCGGTGAGGGCCCGGCGCAGGTTCCTCATGGTCACGAAGTGCTGGTGCTGAGGCTGGAACCACGGCAGCCAGTACCGGCCGAAGAGGCGGCCGAAGGGCGACTCCGGGTTGGGTACCTCGATGATCAGGTGGCCGCCGGGGCGGAGCACGGTGTGAACCGCGGCCAGTTGGGCCTGCGGGTCCGTGGTGTGCTCCAGGCAGTGGAACATGCTCACCGCGTCGTACTGGCCGGCGAGTTCGTCCGCGAGGTCGGGCAGAAAGCCCTGGTAGGCCCGCTCGATGCGCCCCGACTGCTGCGCCCCGAGCACATGGGCGCCGATGTCGAGCCCGTCGAAGGTGGTGCCGGGCAGTGCTTCCTTGGCCGCCAGGCAGAAGTCACCGCCCGCCGTGCCGACGTCCAGCCAGCGTTTCGGCCGGGAGTGCCGCCGCATGGCCGCGGCCCGGTCGCGGTTGCGTTTCCTCGCGGCGTCGCTGTCCAGGGCGCCGCCGATCTTCTCGGCGTACAGGCCGTCGTAGAAGTCCCGGTAGTAGAAGTCCAGTCCGGCCGCGCTGAGCTGCGGGTTCTGGAAGGTGTGTCCGCAGTCGCGGCACTGGTCCAGGGTGAAGGTGCCGGGCTTTCGCTGCAGGTGGTCCTTGGTGCGCAGGCGGCGACGCAGCTGCCGCGCGCCGCACCAGGGGCAGTCGGTGCGG
>CBFGZZ010000281.1:0-12119 GCA_965653385.1 uncultured Streptomyces sp.
GGCCCTTGGGTGGGGCTGGGGGGGGGGGTCCGGGGGTCGCGGGCCGCGGGGGCCTTGGGGGGGGGGGGGGGGGCTGCGCAGGATGCCCGTGCCGCCGGCCAGCATCAGGTCGGCGGCGGCCATGCCGGTCAGCAGGGAGATCTGGGCGTTCCAGCCGTCGGCCGGGAGCGGGGCTCGGTAGGCGAGCTCGTAGGTGTGGTCTCGCTCGACGATCTCCTGCTCGGGCACGTTGAGCGAGATCCCGCCCCGCTCGACCTCCAGCCTCTCCCGCAGCTCCCCGATCTCCTTGAGCAACGCGAGCGGTTCCTCGGCCGTCGCGCCGTCGATCTCCTTCTGCACGCCCGCGTAGTCCAGCTTGGCCCGGCTGCGGACGAGGGCGCGGCGGACGTCGACGGCGAGCGTACGGCCGTCCGCGTCGAGGTCGATCGTCCACAGCACGGCGGGCCGGTCCTGGCCCGGCAGCAGGCTCGCCGCGCCCTCGCTGAGCGACTCGGGATGCAGCGGGATGCGCAGGTCGGGGAAGTAGAGGGTCGTCACCCGCCGGTGGGCCTCCCGGTCGAGCGCGCCCGACGGTACGACGAAGGCGGCGACGTCGGCGATGGCGTACCGGACGCGGTAGCCGCTGCCGGTCCCTGCGCGGGTGCCCTGGCGGGACAGGTGCAGGGCCTGGTCGAGGTCGGTGGAGGTGGGCGGGTCGACGGTGAAGAAGGGGATGTCGGTGGCGTCGTGGGGCGGCAGGACCGGAGCCTTCGCGGACCGGTCGGCCTCCGCCAGCGCCTCGGGCGGGAAGCTCCCGGGGACGCCGAGTTCGGTACGCAGCGCGGTGAGGGCGGCCCGGAGGGGGGCCTCGGGGGCGCCGGTCACCCGGATGTGGCGGCGGGGCATGAGTCGAGCGTAGGGCGAGGTCGGCCGGGTGGCACGCCGTACCCTGTGGCGGGGTTCGATTGAAGGAGTACGTGTGCTTGTCCTGCTGCCGCCTTCCGAAGGGAAGGCCTCGTCCGGTCGGGGTGCCTCGCTGAAGCTGGAGTCGCTGTCCCTGCCGGGACTGACCGAAGCCCGCCAGGCCGTGCTGAACGAGCTGGTCGAGCTGTGCGGCGGCGACGAGGACAAGGCGCGGGACGTCCTCGGGCTGAGCGAGGGGCTGCGCGGGGAGGTCGCGAAGAACGTCGGGCTGCTCTCGGCGGGGGCCCGGCCGGCCGGGGAGATCTACACCGGTGTGCTGTACGACGCCCTGGACCTGGCGTCGCTGGACGCGGCGGCGAAGAAGCGGGCGGCCCGGTCGCTGCTGGTGTTCTCGGGCCTGTGGGGCGCGGTGCGGGTCAACGACCGCATCCCCTCCTACCGTTGTTCGATGGGCGTGAAGCTGCCCGGTCTCGGGGCGCTCGGCGCGCACTGGCGGGCGCCGATGGCGCGAGTGCTGCCCGAGGCGGCCGGGGACGGGCTGGTGCTGGATCTGCGGTCGTCGGCGTACGCGACGGCCTGGAAGCCGAAGGGCGAGGTGGCCGGGCGGACGGCGACGGTACGGGTGCTGCACGCGCCGACCCGGAAGGTCGTCAGCCACTTCAACAAGGCCACGAAGGGGCGGATCGTACGGAGCCTGCTGACGGCCGGGGCGGCGCCCAAGGGTCCGGCCGAGCTGGTGGAGGCGTTGCGGGACCTCGGGTACGAGGTGGAGGTGGAGGCGCCGGCCAGGGCGGGGAAGGCGTGGACGCTGGATGTGCTGGTGGCGGAGATCCACTGAGGTACAGCCGCTGAGGTACGGCCGCTGAGGTACGGCCGCAGCGCGTTGCAGTATGCGCAATGACCTTTGCGCACAGTGCTTGACATCGGCAGGATGAGGCCATGCCCTCTCCCCTGTCTGCCTCCGTGCTGGATCTCGCGCCCGTCGTGCCCGTGGTCGTGGTCGACGACCCCTCCGACGCCGTACCGCTGGCCCGAGCCCTCGTCTCGGGCGGACTGCCCGCGATCGAGGTGACCTTGCGGACGCCGGCCGCGCTCCAGGCGATCCGGGCGATCGCGGACGCCGTGCCGGACGCGGTGGTCGGGGCGGGCACCGTGATCACGCCGGAGCAGGTGACGGACTCGGTCACGGCGGGCGCGCGTTTCCTGGTCAGCCCCGGCTGGACGGACGTACTGCTGGACGCGATGCGCGTGTCCGGGGTGCCGTTCCTGCCCGGGGTGTCCACCACGTCGGAGGTCGTGGCCCTCCTTGAGCGCGGGGTGAGGGAGATGAAGTTCTTCCCGGCCGAGGCCGCGGGTGGTACGGCGTACCTCAAGTCGTTGCACGGCCCGTTGCCGCAGGCGCGTTTCTGCCCGACGGGCGGGATCGGTGCGGCGACCGCGCCCGGATACCTCTCGCTCCCCAATGTCGCCTGCGTGGGCGGCAGTTGGATGCTCCCGGCGGACGCGGTGGCGGCGCGGGACTGGGGGCGGGTGGAGGCGTTGGCGCGGGAGGCCGCCGGGCTCAGGAACTCAGGCGCGCAGGTGTGACGTGTCGTTGAAGAGCCGTACGCTCGCGTTGCCGTCGGCGTAGTACGCCACCGCCGAGAGGGAGGCCGCCGAGAGTTCCATGCGGAACAGGGACTCGGCCGGGGCGCCCAGCGCGAGGCGTACGAACGTCTTGATCGGGGTGACGTGCGTGACGAGGAGGACCGTGCGGCCCGCGTACGCCGCGATCAGCTTGTCGCGGGTGGCGGCGATACGGGTGGCGGTGGCCGCGAAGCTCTCGCCGTCGCCGGTGGGGCGGGCCTCCGGGTCGGCCAGCCAGGCGGTGAGGTCGTCCGGGTGGCGCTCGCGGACCTCGCCGAAGGTGAGCCCCTCCCAGGCGCCGAAGTCGGTCTCGCGCAGGCCGTCGTCGACGGTCACCTCCAGGCCGAGGCGGGCAGCGACGATCCCGGCGGTCTCCCGGGTCCGGGCGAGCGGCGACGCCACGATCGCCTGGATGGTGCCGCGCCGGGCGAGGGCGGCGCCGACGCGCTCGGCCTGGTCCCGGCCGACGTCGGAGAGGGCGGGATCGGTGCCGCCGCTGCCGGAGAACCGCTTCTGCGGGGTGAGGGGGGTCTCGCCGTGCCGGAGCAGTACGAAGGTGGCGGGCGCCCCCATGTCGGCGGGGGCCCAGCCGGACGAGGGCGCGGCCACGGTGCGGGCGGCGCTGACATCGGCCTCGGCCTTGGCCCTGGCCTTGACGGGAGCGTCGGCAGCAGGAGCGGCGGAAGCCGCCGAGCCGCGCCCCTCCGCCAGCGCCGCACGCGCTCGCGCCGCGCCCGCGGCGGCGTCTCCCGGCGGACCGGACGGATCGGGCTCGGCGGCACCCTGCTCAACCCTCGCGGCCCTCGCGGCCCTCGCGTCAGCCGCCTCCAGCTCCGCCGTCGAAGCCGCCGGCGACCACCGCTCCCCACGCTTCCCGGCGTCCATCGCCTCGTTGGCCAGCCGGTCCGCGTGCTTGTTCCGCTCGCGGGGGATCCACTCGTACGTCACCTGAGGCGCCGAGAAGACCCGCGCCGCCTCGAAGGCCAGCGGCTTCATGTCGGGGTGCTTGATCTTCCAGCGCCCCGACATCTGCTCGATGACGAGCTTGGAGTCCATACGGACGTGGATCGTGGCCGCCGGGTCCAGGTCGTACGCGGCGCGCAGACCGGCCACCAGACCCCGGTACTCGGCGACGTTGTTCGTGGCGACGCCGATGTACTCGGCCGCCTCGGCCAGCGTCTGCCCCGTCGCCGCGTCGATCACGACCGCTCCGTAGCCCGCGGGCCCCGGGTTGCCCCGTGACCCGCCGTCGGCCTCGACGATGAACTCCCGCACGGCACAGACTCCCAGAGCTCTCAGAGGCCGGACTCGGCCGTACGCACCAGGATCCGGCGGCAGTTCTCGCAGCGGACCACGGTGTCCGGCGCGGCCTGGCGGATCTCGTTCAGCTCGGTGATGGCGAGCTCCTGGCGGCACCCCTGGCAGGTGCGCTGGTACAGCTTGGCCGCGCCGATGCCGCCCTGCTGCTCGCGCAGCTTGTCGTAGAGCTTGAGCAGGTCGGCCGGGACGGCGCTCGCGATGACCTCGCGCTCCTTCGTCACGGTGGCCACCTCGCCGTCGATCTCCTCGAACGCGGCGTCCCGGCGGGCGGTCGCGTCGTCGACCTTCCCCTGGACGGCGCCGACCCGCTCGGTCAGCTCGGCGACCCGCTCCTGCGCGGACTCCCGGCGCTCCATGACCTCCAGGACGATGTCCTCCAGGTCGCCCTGGCGCTTGGCGAGGGAGGCGATCTCGCGCTGGAGGTTCTCCAGGTCCTTCGGGGAGGTGATGGCGCCGGAGTCCAGGCGCTGCTGGTCGCGGGTGGCGCGCTGGCGCACCTGGTCCACGTCCTGCTCGGCCTTGGTCTGCTCGCGGGCGGTGTCGCTCTCCTCGGTCTGCGCGGCGACGAGCAGGTCACGCAGCTGGGTGTGGTCCTTGGTCAGCGACTCGATCTCGGCGTGCTCGGGCAGCGACCTCCGCCGGTGCGCGAGCTGCTGGAGACGGACGTCGAGGGCCTGGACGTCGAGGAGGCGGATCTGGTCGGCGGGCGCGGCGTTCAGTTGGGGGCTCCAGATGGATCGGTGACGGAGGATGCCGCGTGGGCGGTCCAGGGGTCGGTGACCGTCTTCGAGACGTGGACGCGCAGGTCCCATCCGTTGCGGTCGGAGATCTCGTCGAGCTGGGTGGCAGCCAGCTCGCACCAGGGCCACTCGGTGGCCCAGTGCGCCGCGTCGAGCAGCGCGAGAGGACTGTGGGCCACGGCCTCGGACGCCGGGTGGTGGCGGAGGTCCGCGGTGAGGAAGGCGTCGACACCGGCGGCCCGCACCTGGTCGAAGAGACTGTCCCCGGAGCCGCCGCTGACGGCGATCGTGCGGACCGTCGCCTCGGGGTCGCCGGCCACGCGGATGCCCTGCGCGGTGGCGGGCAGCCGCTCGGCGGCGCGGGCGGCGAGTTCACGGACGGTCAGCGGGTGGTCGAGTTCGCAGACACGGCCCAGGCCCCGACGGCCCGTCGGGTCGCTCGTGTCCGGCACCAGCGGTCGTACGACCCGCAGGTCCAGGGCGCCGGCCAGGGCGTCGCTGACTCCCGGGTCGGCGGTGTCGGCGTTGGTGTGCGCCACGTGCAGGGCGATGTCGTTCTTGATCAGCGTGTGCACGACCCAGCCCTTGAAGGTGGAGGCCGCGACGGTCGTCGTACCGCGCAGATAGAGCGGGTGGTGGGTGACCAGCAGGTCGGCGTCCAGCTTCACCGCCTCGTCCACGATCTCCTGCACCGGGTCGACGGCGAACAGGACCCGGGAGACCCCCTGGTCGGGGTCGCCCACGACGGTGCCGACCGCGTCCCAGGACTCGGCCCGCTCGGCGGGCCACAGGTTCTCCAGCGCGGCGATGACTTCAGACAGACGGGGCACGAGGGAAAGGCTACCTGGCTGTTCCGTACGGCTGTACCGGTCCCGGAGCCGTCGGATCGTGCCTCGTGGCGGACGCCCCGGCCACCCGCGGCACGACCGGCCCCGCCCAGCACAATCACCCCCGTCACCACAGGCGAATCGTTCCTGGGCCACCCCTTTGTGTGAAGCCGAACCTCGCTGATCCCACGTCCGTGCGTGCGAAAACTAGCTTCGTTACCGGAGGTGACCGGACCATGACGGCCTGTGCGATCGAGCCTGCGGCGGAGCACGAGGACGGCGACTCGCCTCGGGCGGGATGCAGCATCACGGCGGACGGTTCCTACGCCGCCCGTCTCGCCCCGGCCGGCGACTGCTGGTTCCCCGAGCGCTGGACCCTGGACGGCCCCGAGCCGTACGCCGTGCCGCTGCCCGCCCACCAGCCGGAGGAGCCCGGCACCGAGGTGCAGCCGATGGGCGACGGGCGGGTCCTGATCTGCCGCGCGACCGACGGACGGCACATGTTCTCGCTGCTGTACCCGACCGGCCCCGGCACCGGTGAGCTGCCGCTGGGCGCGGTGCAGTGCCCGGACGACCAGACCCGGCTGCGGCTGCTGCCCCCGGCGCCGGGCGGCGACAAGGCGTACGCGCTCGCGGTGGGCCGGCGCTCCAGCACGGTGTGGCTGGTGGCGGGGGGCGCCTTCGGGCCCGAGCGGCTCGCGGAGGTCCCGGGGCGCTGCTCGGGCGGGGTGTGGCTGGACCGGGGCGGGCGGATGCTGGCCCTGGACCGGGAGTCCGGGGGCCGTACGAAGGCCGTCGTGGTCGATCTGGAGCGGGGCGGCGAGGTGTCCGCGCTGCTGCAGATCACGGACGACAGCGACGACCGGTTGGCGCTCGCCGACCCGGACAGCGGGCTGCTGCTGATCCGGTCGGACGCCCCCTCGCCGGGGCAGGAACGGTTGGGCTGGGGTGTGCTGGGCAGCACGCTGCCGGTGCGTTTCCCGGAGTGCCTGCGGATGCCCGACTGCGTGGTGACACCGTTCGCGATCCAGCCGGGGCAGGTACTGACGCCGGAGGGCTGCGGGGTGGCGTTGCGCGTCGACGGCCGGGCCGGCAGCTGGGTCGGCGTGTGGCGCCCGGCCGACCGTCAGGTACGTCATCTCCCGGCGCCGGAGGGGTGGTTGGCGGGGTCGGGGTGGTGGACGCGGGACGGGGTGCTGCAACTGCCGTACGCGACAGGGACGGTGCCTTGCGGAGTAACGCGCTGGGAAACCCCCCAAAGGGGCGCGGGGAACCGCGCGACAAGCCACGACGGCGCAGCACCCGCCCAACCACAGGACCCGGCACCCGCACAGCCCCCCTCGCCCCCCGCGCGGACGCGCCCCGTACCGTTGCAGCAAGCCCCGTTGGGCGGTCTTGTAACGAAGTAGTGGCGGTTGGCGTGGGCGCCTGGATTCGGCCCACGGTGATCCGGTTAAACTCGCCCGGCTGTAAGAAAGATCATGTTGACGGGGTGAGTTTTCCGATGAGTAACGCCAGCACGACCCAGCCGGGGCCGGCCGACGTTCACGACGTTCAGAAGGCCGCCGGTCACGGCAGGCACCGGGGCCCGGTGTCCGCCCAGGACGGCGAGACGGCTCCCCGCGGTCGTCACCGCAAGCCGGTCGAGGAGACCGAGACGGCCGCCTGACGCCGCGCGAGCAACGGCATACGGCCCTGTCCCCACGAGGGACGGGGCCGTTCCCGTGTCCGCAGCCGTCAGCCCGCGTCAGCCCCGCTTCAGCCCCAGCACCTCCGCCGCCCCGAACGTCTCCCCCGCCGGCCGCCCGGCGTAGTGCGAGGTGAGCAGCGCGTCGAGCTCGTCGTACGTGAACGTCTCCTGCTTGCTGTCGAACTTGGCGGCGATCCGCGGCCGTTCGACGATGGCCACCATGCCGCCGTGGACGACGAGCAGTTGGCCGTTGATCCGTGCGGCGGCCGGCGAGGCCAGATAGCCGACGAGCGGGGCGACATGCTCCGGGGCGAGCGGGTCCAGTCCGTCGTCCGGCCGGGCGAGGCCCGCGAAGACGTCCTCGGTCATCCGGGTGCGGGCGCGCGGGCAGATGGCGTTGGCGGTGACGCCGTACTTGGCGAGCGCGAGGGCGGTGGACGTGGTCAGTCCGACGATGCCGCCCTTCGCGGCCGCGTAGTTGGGCTGTCCCGCCGATCCCGCGAGGAACGCCTCCGAGGAGGTGTTCACGATCCGCCCGTACACCGGGCCGCCCACCTCCTTGGAACGCTCGCGCCAGTGCGCGGCGGCGAAACGGGTGGTGTTGAAGTGCCCCTTGAGATGGACCCGGATCACCGAGTCCCACTCCCCCTCCGCCATGGAGAAGACCATGCGGTCGCGCAGGATGCCCGCGTTGTTGACCAGGATGTCCAGCTTGCCGAACTCGGCGACGGCCAACTCGACCAGCACGGAGGCCTGTTGGAAGTCGGCGACGTCACCGGTGTGGGCGACGGCCGTGCCGCCCGCCGCGCGGATCTCGGCGGCCACCTCCTCGGCGGGCCCGGCGGAGGCCTCGCCCGAGCCGTCCCGGCCGGGCTGTCCGTAGTCGTTGACGACGACGGCCGCGCCGAGCCGGGCCAGCTCCAGCGCCTCGGCCCGGCCGAGCCCGCGCCCGGCACCGGTGACGATCGCGCACAGGCCTTCGAGTGGCAGTGACATCAACGCCCCTTCGCAGCAGGTGGGTTCAGATCTCTATGCACGTACGCAGCGCCGTGCCCGTCCGCATCTGGTCCAGGGCCTCGTTGATCTCGCTCAGCGGCACCCGGTGGGTGATCAGGCCGGCGAGGTCGATGCGGCCCGCGCGCCAGAGGGCGATCGTGCGCTCGTAGGAGCGCAGGACGTCTCCACCGCCGTACATGGACGGCAGGATCCGCTTCTCGTCGAAGAACAGCTCGAACATGTTGAGCTGGAGGAAGTCGTCCATGGCACCCGCGCCGACGACGACCAGGGTGCCGCCGCGCCGGGTGTTCTCGTAGGCCGTGCGGGCGGTGGCCGACCTGCCGACGACCTCGAAGACGTAGTCGAAGCCCTCGCCGGCGGTGACCTGCTGTTTGGCGTCGGCCAGCCCGTCCGGGGCGACGGCCTTCGTGGCGCCGAACCTGAGCGCGGCCTCGCGTCGCGAGGCCACCGGGTCGACGGCGACGATCTCGGCGGCGCCCTTGAGCCGGGCGCCCTGGATCGCAGAGATGCCGACGCCGCCGCAGCCGATGACGGCGACCGACGAACCGGCCTCCACGTCGGCGGTGTTGAGCGCGGCCCCGAGCCCGGTGGTCACCCCGCAGCCGATGAGGGCGGCGATGTCGAAGGGCACGTCGTCGGGGATCGGCACCGCGCAGCCGGCGTCGACGACGACCTCCTCGGCGAAGGTGCCGGTGCCGGCGAATCCGAAGACGTCCCCGGCGGGTCGCTTGAAGTTGGGGGTGCCGGCGTTCATGAACCCGGCCAGGCACAGCTCGGTCTGGCCGCGCTTGCAGGCGGGACAGGCACCGCAGGCCGGCAGCCAGCAGACGACGACCCGGTCGCCGGGCTTGAGGTGGCGGACGCCCTCCCCGACCTCGACGATCTCGCCGGCGCCCTCGTGACCGGGTACGAAGGGGGCGGGCTGGGGCAGTACGCCGTTCATCGCGGACAGGTCCGAGTGGCACAGCCCGGTGGCCCGTACCCGGACCCTCACCCGGCCGGGCCCGAAGCCCACCGCCTCGACGTCGTCGAGGACCTCCAGCTTGTCCTGGCCGGTCTCGTGCAGTACGGCTGCGCGCATGGTGCGGGCTCCCCTCGTACGGCGTTCTGGGTTCAGGAGTGTTCGACGACGGTGTCGGCGAGGACGGGCGCGTCCTCCCGCTCGACGGCGCTGACGGCGACCCGTACGGCACCTTCCTGCCGCCACATGCGGATACGCAGGGTCTCCCCCGGGTACACGACCCCGGCGAACCGGGTGGTGTACGCCCGCACCCGGGTCACGTCGCCGCCGAGCAGGGTGTCGACGACGGCCTTCAGCGTGATGCCATAGGTGCACAGCCCGTGCAGGATGGGCCGCTCGAATCCGGCGACCTTGGCGAACTCGGGGTCGGCGTGCAGCGGGTTCCAGTCGCCGGAGAGGCGGTAGAGCAGGGCCTGGTCCTCGCGGACCGGCCGCTCGACGGTCCGCTCGGGCTCTCCGGCCGGGGGGTCGAGGCGGGCGGAGGGGCCGCGGTCGCCGCCCCAGCCGCCCTCGCCGCGGATGAAGATCTGGGCGTCGTTGGTCCACAACGGCCCGTCGGCGTCGGCGACTTCGGTGCGCAGCACCAGGACGGCCGCCTTGCCCTTGTCGTGGACGGCGGCGACGCGGTGGGTGGCGGTGGCGGTGCCCGTCGCCGGGAGGGGCCGGTGGACGGTCAGCGACTGGCCGCCGTGCAGGACACGGGCGAGGTCGACCTCGATGCCCGGCATGGACAGTCCGCAGATCACGCCGGGCGAGCCCGAGCCCGCGACGGTGGCGAAGCTGGGCAGGACGTGCAGGCGGGACTCCAGGGTGTAGCGCAGCTCGTCGGGGTCGGTGGCCGGGATCCCCGCCCCGATGCCCAGGTGGTAGAGCTGGACGTCCTTGGAGTTCCAGGAGATCTCGCCGGTCCGGGGTTCGGCGGCGAGCGCCTTGGCTGCGTCGATGGGCATACGGCTCCTGACAGTGGCTTCAGGTCAAGACCCCGGTACGGCCGTCCGCACCGTCGGCCGCACCGAGGTCGTCGCGGGCCGATCTAGAACGCGTTCCAGTCCGGCGACCTCTGTATAGCCGAGGGCACGGCAGTTGTGAAGGCTCCTGACGGCGTGTCAGGTCTGTATGGGTCTGCCGTACCGCAGCGCGGGCTTCCTACGGTCGCGGCTAGGGCCTGTTGCGAAAGTGCTGGTCACAGCCACTCGTTGAGGACTGCGACCAGCACGGTCGCCTCAAGGCGGACGGCCAGCTTTCGCATCTCGTAGCTACAGCCCGGCGGGAGTGGCGCGCTCAAGGCGGGTCCGTGGAGAGACGGAAACGCCGCCAGACCGTCTGCTGGTCAACCGCGAAATCGAGGCTTCCAGGCAGCACAGGTCATTGGCGGTTGAGATTGCGGGTCACTCCGGCGGCGATGGTTGTGGCGAGGATCCAGCCTGCTGCGATCAGGAGATAGGACAGCCACTGGTAGAGGCCGGTGGGAGTGAATGCCTTTTCCTGGCCGAAGTCGATGATGGGCAGGAGGAGGTCGAGGGCATAGATGACGGGGTTGAAGTCCGGGCCTTTGCCCCGCTCGGCCGGGGGCGGATGGTTCAGTCCGTAGGCGACTGAGCCGAGGAGCAGAAGAGCCAGGAGCCAGGCCATAGCGCGGATGGGGCGGAAACCGTAGCCGACAGTGGCGTCCTGGAGGTAGCCCCAGAGTTTGCCGTGCCAGGGCAGCGTGGTCCGGTGCCGGCGTTGCTTGGCGAGTTGGACTGCACGGGCTTCGGCGTCGTCACCGACGCGGCGGTACGAGGCCGCGAGTTGCTCGTAGGCGTGCTGCACGAAGCCGTCTTCGTCTCGCTCGAGCAGGGCGAGTCGTTGTGCGGCCGGCAGGCGCGGGGCGAGGGACTCGTACGTCAGGCCCTCCAGACGTACCGTGACGGGCCAGACTTCGGGCTTGGCGTGGATGACCTTGAAGTTGGCGTAGTGCATTTTGACGTCGCCTGAGACTGGGTCCGCGTCCCAGAGCGAGAACCCTGCTGCCTCACAGCTACTGATGCCCAGTGCGACACCGCCCGGGTTGCGGAGCCGGGCCTCGATGAAGGTGAGCCAGCCGGTGACCTTGGCGGCGGTGAGTCTGACGCGGCCTTCGGCCACGAGTCCGTCCGCGTTGAGTCTGGTCCCGACCGTCAGGTGGGCGGCGTTGAGGGCATCACCTGCCGAGTTCTTGATGTGGGCGTCTTCGAGATCAAGGGCGCCTTCTATGCGGGCGGCTCCGATGTGGATCTCGCCGTGGGCCACCAGTTCGGGTGCCCAGATGTCGTTGCCGACGGAGGCATGGCTGAGCTGGAGAACGCACCCGCCGTCGACGCCGAGGCGGGCGCGGTCGAGGAAGATTCCGCCGGAGACTTGTGCGCTCCCCAGTTGCACGCTTCCGGGGATACGGCAGCCGGTGAGCCGGAGTTCGTCTTCGACGCGTATGGCGGTGGCCATGAGGGCGGGGAGGCAGGACGCACTGAGGTCCAACTGGCTGGTCTGCGCTCCGCGGAAGTCCGGCGGATGCTCGAAGTGGCAGACGTGCAGGCGGATGGGGTGCGGTATCTCTGCGTGCTGAAGGTTCAGGGGGCCGGTGATCCGCGCACCGGTGAGGTGGAGGGCGGGCACCTCGCCGGGTTCGGACGGATCACCGAGGAGGAGGGTGCGGATGACCTCGGCGCGGACGGTCCGCTCGGGACCCCGGGCGCTGGGTTGTTCGGGGTTCTCGTCCTGGGACTGGCGGAGGTCGATCGGTTCACCGTGAGGGAATGCCTGACAGAGGCGACGTTCCAGCGAGGTCATGTCCACGATCTCCACCTGCGGGACATTACCCCGCAGGGGCGATGACCTAGGGATCCATCGCAAAAGTGGATCTTGGTTGTGGATGATCACGTGCTGTGGGGCGTGGTGATCTGACGAACAGCCAGTGGGCCCGGCTGGAGCCGTTGCTGCCGCAGAGCATCAAGCCG
>CBFGZZ010000282.1:0-11972 GCA_965653385.1 uncultured Streptomyces sp.
GCCGACACGCTCACCGACCTGCTCCGCCCGGAGATCGTCGCGGGCAGCGGCCAGGTAGTGCCCTGACGGCCGCCGGCACCCGTACCGGCCCGCTCGCGACCGAAGAGGAACGTATATGAGACTGCAAGGCGTGAACGCCGTGATCACCGGAGCATCGAGCGGCATCGGTCAGGCGGTGGCCTCCCACTTCCGCCGCGAGGGCGCCAACCTGCTGCTCACCGGACGGCGACCCGAGCTGCCCGAGAGCCACGCGGACGACCGCTACCTCCCGGGCGACCTCAACGACGAGGCATTCGTCTCCGAACTCGCCGCCAGAGCGGCGGATCACTTCGGGGACGTGGGAGTGGTCGTCCTCTGCCATGGACTTCAGAAGTCCGGCCCGCTCTCGGAGACAACCGCCGATGACGCACGCGACCTGCTCCACAGCAACCTCCTGAGCGCCTTCCTGGTCATGAAGCACCTGATGCCGCTGGCTCCCCGGTCCGGAGGGTCGATGGTGTGCGTCAGCTCTCGCCTCGGGATGGTGGGCATGCCCAACCAGACCTTGTACTCCGCCGCCAAGGGTGGCCTCATCGCGCTCGCCCGCGGCGCCGCCGTCGAGTGGGCGCCCCGCGGCATCCGAGTCAATGTGGTGGCGCCCGGTCTGACCATGACGCCGATCATCGAGGCCTCGTTCCAGCGACGCCCCGACCCTGATGCCTACCGGCGCGTCAGAGAGGACTCCATCCCGCTCCGCAGGCTCGCCACACCCGAGGAGGTCGCCGACGCGGTTCTCTTCCTCGCCTGTCCGGAGTCCTCGTATGTCACCGGTGCCGTCCTGCCCGTGGACGGAGGCTACACGGCGTTCTGAGCCCCGAGGCGCGGGCGCCGGTCATGCCAGGTCCTGACCGCGCGTCACGGCGATCACCAGTCCGCGTCGCTCCATTGGTCCAGCAGCGCTTCGGCCATGTCCGCGTCGGGTTCGGCCGACGTGCTGTGGAGCGACTGCTCGGTCCAGATGACCTTGCCGCGGGGCAGGTAGCGGGTGCCCCAGCGCTGCGTGAACTGGGCGACGAGGAACAGGCCCCGCCCGCCCTCGTCGGTGTCGGCCGCCCGGCGCAGATGTGGTGAGGTGCTGCTGCCGTCGGCGACCTCACAGATCAGGCTGGTGCCGTCCCGGAGGACCCGCAGCCGTCTCGGCTCGGCGCCGTAGCGGATGGTGTTGGTGACCAGTTCGCTGATCACGAGTTCGGTTGCGAAGGCGAGTTCCTCCAGCCCCCATTCCGTCAGGCGGCGGGCGACATCGGCTCGGATCCCGGCGACGGCGGCCGGATCTGCGGGCACCTCCCAGGCGGCGACCTGGGAGGGGTCCAGCAGGCGGGTCCGGGCGACGACCAGGGCGATGTCGTCGCTCGGACGGGCCGGCAACAGGGCGTCGAGGACTGCCTGGCACGTTTCGTCCGGGGTCCGGCCGGAGCCTGCCAGGGCCTCGCGCAGCATGTCGAGACCGGTGTCGATGTCCCGGTTGCGGTCCTCGACGAGACCGTCGGTGTACAGGACCAGCTGGGAGCCCTCGGGCAGGGTGACTTCGGCGCTCTCGAAGGGCAGGCCGCCGCCCAGCCCCAGCGGTGGGGAGACAGGCACCTGCACCTGCTCGACCGTGCCGTCCGGGTGTACCAGGGCCGGTTCCGGGTGCCCGGACCTGGCAAGCGAGCACCGCCCGGCCACCGGGTCGTAGACGACGTACAGGCAGGTCGCTCCCGTGATTCCGCCGCTGTCGTTCCGCCCGTCGTCGTCCCCTTCGCTGTCGACCCGGGTGACCAACTCGTCCAGATGCCTGATCAACTCCTCCGGTGGGAGATCGAGGGACGAGAAGGTGCGCACCGCGGTGCGCAGCCGGCCCATGGTGGCCGCGGCGTGCAGGCCGTGGCCGACGACGTCGCCCACGACCAGCGCGACCCGGGCCCCGGGCAGCGGAATGACGTCGAACCAGTCGCCGCCCACGCCGGCCCGGGCGGGCAGATAGCGGTGGGCGACCTCGACGGCGGACTGGTCGGGCACGGATCGTGGCAGCAGACTGCGCTGCAGGGTGACGGCGAGGGCGTGCTCGCGGGTGTAGCGGCGGGCGTTGTCGATGGCCACCGCGGCACGGGCGGCGAGCTCCTCGGCGAAGGCCAGGTCCTCTTCTCCGAAGGCGTCCTGCTCCACACGCCAGAAGTTGACCATCCCCAGCACCACGCCGCGGGCTTGCAGCGGCACGGTGATCAGGGAATGGATACCGGCATCCAGGATGCGCCGGGCGCGTTCGGGGGCCTGGGTCCGCCAGCCGTGCGAGGCGGCCAGGTCGGAGACCATGACGGGCCGGCCGTGCTGGACACTGACGGCGGTGGGGTTGCCGGGCAGGAAGCGGATGAGCTCGCCCAGCGGGTAGAGCGGCCAGGCCCCCTTCACCCCGTGTACCGCCGTGCGGCGCATCTCAGGGCTTGGCCCGACCGGTTCGTCACCCTCCAGGACCGGATCCTGAAGGTCGACCGTGACGACCTCGGCGAATCGGGGGACCGCCACGGCGGCCAGTTCCTCGGCGGTGCGCTTCACGTCCAGCGTGGTGCCGATGCGCACTCCCGCTTCGTACAGCAGGCGGAGCCGTTCTCCGGTCACCGCTGCCCGGCCCGCCAGGGCCTGCAACTCCGTGGTGTCGCGCAGCGTGGCCACACTGCCACGCTGGCCGCCGTGCCCGTCGACGGGCCGGATGTTGAGCGCGAGCAGTCGGTCACCGGCCAGATGGATCTCGTCAGTGACGGTCCGGCCCGAGCGGAGCAGCTCCGTGGTCCCCGCTTCCAGGCCCAGTTCCGTGACGCGGCGCTGCTCGGCGTCCGCGGGCAGCTCCAGCAGCCGCCGTGCCTCGTCGTTGGCCAGCAGAAGCCGTCCGTCGCCGCCGACGATCAGGACCCCCTCCCGTACCGCGTGCAGCACCGCGTCGTGGTGCTCGTACATCCGGGTCATCTCGGCCGGGTCCAGACCGTGGGTCTGGCGACGCAGACGTCGCGACACCAGCGCGGTACCGGCCGTGACCAAGGCCAGTGCGCCGCCGACGGAACCGAGCAGGAGCGGCATCTGGTGCCGCACGACGGCGTTCACGCTCTTGACCGTGACCCCGACCGACACAAAGCCGACGATCCGCTCCCCGCCGGTGTCGAAGACCGGAACTGTGGATTCCACAGCCAGGCCGAGGCTGCCTTCGAAATCCTGGGTGAAGGGCCGGCCGGCAGCCGCCCCCTCGCGCAGGCCGAAGACATGTTCCCCGATCAGTCTCGGGTCCGGGTGGGTCCAGCGGTATCCCCGCGGATCGATCGCGACGACGAAGTCGACGCCCGTCAGCTCGCGTGTCTCCTCGGCCCGGGGTTGCAGTACGGCGGTCGGGTCGGCCGACTTCATCGCTTCAACCGTCCCGGGGGCACGCGCGAAGGTCTGGGCGACCCCCAGTGAGAGCCCGCGGGCCTCCTGCGTGCTCGTGTACCGGGCTTGCAGGACCAGCGCCACGCCCGCCGCGGCGGCGAACAGGGCGACCAGCACCAACTGCCAGAGGAACACCTGCCCTGCCACGCTGCGCGCGTTCAGCACGGAACGCGCCCGGGGCCCCGGCGACGGGGCAGCGGGTTCCCGGAGTCGATCCCCGCGCCCGCGTGGCGCGGAGGGGGACCCCGCACGAGGGTGCCGACCGCCGAAGAGACCGGACAACCGATCAGTGACGCTTTTCCTCTTCACGGGACGTTCCTCCGGCGCGGCGCACGGGGCGGTGGCTTCGGGAGGGCGAGGTCACGCGGGCCGGGCCCGCTCCCGCCGTGTCAGGGCCGCGCCCATGCCTGCCAGCGCTTGGTCACGGCTTCGATGTTCTTCACCCACCAGTCGACGTCGAGGTCGAAACCGGTGTAAAGGTGCTCCGGGGAGCTGGCCAGGTCCGCGGCCTCTCTGGGCAGGTACCTGTAGGCGGCGGGTACGACCGGGCCCACGGGATAGGCCTTGGCGAAACCGGACTGCACCTCGGGGCGCAGGGCGAAGTCGATGAGCCGGTAGGCGGCGTCGACGTTACGTGCGCCCTTGGGGATGCCGAAGCCGCTGCTCTGACGGCGGGCGCCGTTCCACTGGTACGCCAGCGGTGCGCCCTGCTTGATGAGCGCGTTCGGGCGGCCGTGCCAGACGCTGGAGAGCAGGACCTCTCCGCGTTCCAGCAGGTCACCCGGCGTGGCGCCGTCGGCCCAGAATTCCCTTACGTCGTCCCTCACGGCGTCGAGGACACGGAAGGCGCGGTCGACGTCGAGGGGATAGAGCCGGTCGAGGGTGACGCCGTCGGCGAGGAGGGCGAACTCCAGCTCCGGCGGGCCCGCGTCCGGGCTCTGCAGGGCCCGGCCGCCCGGAAACGCGCCCGTGTCCCAGAAGTCGGCCCATGACCGGGGCGCTCTGCCGTCGAACCGGTCGGTTCGGTAGGCCATGACGCTGGCCCAGTAGTTCTTGCCGATGCCGTGGGAGGCGAGCAGCGAGTCGGCGATGCCCGCGTTCCTGGCGTTCTCCAGCCGGTCGTAGTCGAGCTCCAGCGTGGCGCCGGCCCTCTTGAAACGAGCCAGCGCGCTCATGTCGATGTCGATGAGGTCGAACTGCGGCCGGCCCTCCTTGATCTGCGCGAGCATCTGCGCGTACCGGGGGATGTTGACCACATCGACCTTGATACCGGTCTCTTTGCTGAACGGCTCGTAGACCGCCTTGCGGTTTGCTTCGCCGTAGGCGCCGCCGATGTCGCGGACGACGAGCGTCTTGCTGCTCCTGGGGGCGTCGCCGCTGTTTCGGGCACGGTCGCCGCATGCGGTGGTGGAAGTGGCGGCGATGCCTGCCGCGGCTCCGCCGATGGCGCGCAGGAATGCCCTGCGGCCGATCCTGACGTCCGTCACCGTCTGCCTCCCGCGAAGCCGGGTTGCGGTGCCCACCGACGGGGCTGTTCACGGGGGCGCCGCCAAGGCTTTGGTGCAGGGGCGGAAGCCGGATCATGGGCCAGCCGGGTCGAGGGTGAGCCCGGTCACGTCATGGTAAAGCCATCCGTCGAGGATGGCGTGATCTGTACCCCGATCTCATTCGTTGAGAATTCACTTACCGAGGTAGATCAAGTTAGGCTTGCCTTATATGCTGGCCAGGTTCCCCTCGCCCCTCTGGCGTGCAGGGATCCACACACCCTCTCGCATGACAGGACACCCATGCGCACGACCTCCCGCGGTCTCCTCTTGACGCTTGCTCTCACCCCGCTGCTGGCCGGATGTTTCGTGGCCGGCGAACAGGGCTCCGGTTCGGGCAGGGAAGGCGGGTCGGCCGGGCGGCTGAGGATCGCGCTCGCGGTGCCGCCGGTGCAGGCGCTGTCGCCGTACAGCAACGACGCCACCGTGCTGAGCAAGCTCTCCGTGGCCGAAGGGCTCACCGCTCTGGACAAGAACGGCGCCGCCGCGCCCGCGCTGGCGAAGTCCTGGAAGCAGGTCGGCCCCACCACCTGGACCTTCGAGTTGCGCAAGGCCACCTTCCAGGACGGTACGCCGGTCACCGCCGAGTCCGTGGTCAACGCCCTCGACCACGCGGACGCCGCCGAGCCCAAGCCCCGCGTCCTCAGCGATGTCGCCCTCACCGCGCAGGCCGACGACGCCGACACCGTCACGATCAGCACCAAGGCCGCCGACCCGGTGCTTCCGCTGCGCCTGGCCAGCCCGGCGCTGGCCATCCTCTCCGGCAAGGCGTACGGCAAGGACGGCACCGTCAGCCCGGTCGGCACCGGGACGGGCCCCTTCGAGATCACACAGCTCACCGGGAAGTCCAAGGCCGCCCTCGACCGTTACGACGGCTACTGGGGCGGCAAGGCCAAGGCTTCCGGCATCGACGTGACCTGGATAGCCGACGGCACCGCCCGCGCCAACGCCCTGCGCGGCGGCGACGTCGACATCGCCGAGTGGATCCCCACCGCCCAGGCGAAGCTGCTGGACGCGAAAACCCGTCACGAGGTGCCGTCCGTACGGACCGACAGCCTTGTCCTCAACACGGGCAGCGGCCTGTTCACCGACCCGGCGCTGCGCGCGGCCGCCCGCGAGGCCGTCGACGGCTCGGCACTCGTCGACTCGGTCTTCGGAGGGTACGCCGACCCCGCGCAGGGCCTGTTCGGGCCCGCCGTGCCCTGGGCGGCAGGCAAGCGCGTCGAGGTCACCGGCCGTGCCAAGGCCGCGACCACAGCACAGGTCAAGGCCGAGACGAAGGGCAAGACCCTGCGCCTGGCCACCTACACCAACCGCGCGGAACTGCCCGAGGCCGCCACCGTCCTGCAACAGCAGTTGGAGAAGGCCGGGTTCACCGTGCGGCAGGACGTACGCGAGTACACGCAGATGGAGTCCGACCTCCTCGCCGGCAAGTACGACGCCCTCGTCTTCTCCCGGGTCACCCTCCTCGACACCGGCGACGCGGTCGCGTACCTGGCGAGCGACTACACGAGCGACGGTGTGTACAACATCGCCCGTCTGAAGGACGCCAAGGTGGACCAGGCCATCAAGTCCGCGGCCGAGGAAGGCGACACGACGAAGCGAGAGCAGAAGATCATGGCCGCCGAGGCGCAGATCCTGCGCACCGACGCCGTGGTGCCGCTGGTCCACGAGAAGGTCGTCCAGGGCATCGCCACCGATGTCGAGGGCGTGCTCCTCGACCCGCGCGAGCGCTCCCTGATCGACGTCGACACCCACCTGAAGTAGCGGCCGATGAGCTTCACGTCGGTCGGCACCGAGGCCGACCCCTCCCGGTGGCGCGCCGGCCTCGGCCGCCTCGCCGCCGGGACCGCGCTGCTGACGGCCGTCGCCATGCTGCCCTGGCTGTCCGGCAACGACCCCGCGCTGACCGTCCTGCGGGCCCGTTCCGCCGACCAGGATCCGACTCCGGAGCAGCTGGCCGCTGTTCGGGAGCAACTGGGGCTGGACGAGGGGCCGTTCGCACACCTCGCCCACTGGCTGGGCGGGCTGCCGCGAGGCGACGCGGGCACCTCCTGGGTGTCGGGCGAGGCCGTGCTGCCTCAGGTGACGGGCGCCTTCGCGGTCTCCCTCACGCTGATGCTCGGGGCCCTCGTGGTCACGATCGCGGTCGCCGCGCTGGTCAGCACCCGCACCCTGTACCTCGGCTCCCGGCGGCGGCTGCACCGGGGGAAAGCGGCCGTCGGGGTCGCCGTCCTCGCCGCGCTGCCCAAGTTCCTGCTCGCCGCGCTCCTCGCCACCGTGTGCGGGGTGTGGCTGGGCTGGTTCCCGTCCAGCGGGTGGGAGGGACCTGCGTCGATGGTGCTGCCCGCGCTCGCTCTCGGCCTCCCGTCAGGGGCGGTGATCGGCGGTCTGCTCGACCAGGCGCTGCCCGCCGCCTTCAACGAGCCGTGGGCCAGGACCTGGTACGCCTATGGCTTCGCGCCCGGCCGCGTCGCCCGGCACGCGCTGCGCCGCGCGCTGGCCGGGGTGCTCCCGCAACTCCTGCCGACCGTGGTGAGCCTGGTCGGGGGTGCCGTCGCGGTGGAGAAGATCTTCAACATTCCGGGGCTCGGCCGCCTCGCCCTGGACGCCGCCACCGCCCAGGACCTGCCACCCCTGCAGACCGCGACTCTTGCCCTCATCCTGCTCGGCGTCGTCGCCGGCCTCCTCATCCGGGCGCTGCGACGCGTGCTGCTGGGCCCGGCCCTGCGGGACGGCGCCCTCCCCGCGGTGCACGCACCGGCTGCTTTCCGAGGGCGATTCACCCGCTGGGCCGCCGTGGCCTGTGCCCTCGCCCTGCTCGCGCTGGTCACCGCCGGACTGCTCCGCGATCCCCTCCATGTGGACACCGCGGCCCGACTGCTCCCGCCCTCGGCCGCACACCCGATGGGTACGGACGCACTCGGCCGCGATCTGCTGGCCCGGCTGGGCCACGGCGCGCTGCGCACGGTGGGCGTGGCCCTCGTGGTCACCGTGGTGTGCACGCTCACCGGACTGGTGCTCGGCATGGCGGCGCAGGTCGGCGCGGGGCTCACGGAAGTGGTGTCGACGATGCCCGCGGTCCTCGCCGGACTGCTGACCACCGCGGTGACCGGGCCGTCGGCCTGGGGTGCCGCACTGGCGGTATGCCTGGTCGGCTGGACCCCCTACGCCGCCCAGGCCGCGGCCCTGCTCGAACAGGAGCGGGCCAGTGGCCACATGCTCGCGTCCATCTCCTTCGGCGCCGGCCCCGGCTACCTGCTCCGCTACCACCTGCTGCCCGCCGTGCTGCCCGGCGTCGTGCGCAACGCCCTCCTGCGTCTGCCCACCACCGTCCTCGTACTGGCCTCCCTCGGCTTTCTCGGCCTGGGCGAGCAACCGCCCACCACCGAATGGGGCCGCCTGCTCTCGGAGAACCAGCCGTACGTCGAGCTGGCGCCCTGGACCGTGCTCGGCCCGGCCTGCGCCCTGGTCCTGCTCTCCGTCCTCGCCCTGAACGGCACGGACGCCGTGACCGCGCGCGGCCCCGCGTCCGTCCGGAAGCGTTGACGCCCGCGGCGGTCACCGCCACCGTGCTGCCCGGCAACAGCTGTCTCCGGTACGGTTCCGGCCGCCACCGCAGTAGCCACCGGGGGCATACGCGCGTACATCCCTGTCGACGTCAACCGTGACGGTGCGGTCGATGTCACCGGGGATTGCGATGTCGAGGGCAAGACGACATGGAGCAGCGGCCGGGGTGCGATCTTCCTGCCGAACCTCGGTGACAGGCAGCGGCGTTGCAAGACGAGGACGCCGGACGGGCCGCCCCGCTGTCCAACGCTCGGCTCGAGGCGTGCAACAACGTCAAGGGCCCTGTCGTACGGGTGCCCGGGTACCTGGCGCAGCTGCGTGCAAGGCCCATCCCGGCGATGCCTCGGACGCCGTCACCGGCACATCAACGCCCTCTGACGATCCCGACGACGTACGGCTCCTACGGCGGCGCCCGTCGTCGGTCAACTTGTGCGGGACCGTGTCGGGCGACGGGGAGCGGTCCGGAATACGTCCGCTCACGCCACCCCGTGCTCGCGCCCCACGAGAACGGTCATGCCGAATGAGACGCTTGTCCCGCCGGATCGCAGCGAAGAGCTCCGTCCGCTAAATAGGGCACGTCGCAGACCTGGCTGATCGCCCGCCGACGAACGTTGCGGGGTAGGCAGTTCGGTGATGCCTCAGTGCTGGATCAGGCCGCCGACCGGGACTGGAGCGACGTGACCGGTTGCCGGAAGGTCGTGTGCCAGGGCGAGACCGATGTCAACCAGCGATGACCGGCGCAGGCCGGTGACATCGGAGATCGCAGTCCAGACCGACTCGGCGATTTCGCCGTTCGGCTCAGGCCGGAGCTGGCCGCCGGTGATACGGACCTGGTAGAAGATGCCGACATTCTGGTGCTCGACTCCGCCACGGGCGACGGCCGCAGGGATCACACGTGAGTCCACACCCAGCAGGCGATCCACCACCGCGTCGCAGCCGGTCTCCTCGGCGACCTCCCGGATCACCGCATCGAACGGATCCTCCCCCTGCTCGACCTTGCCGCCCGGAAGAGTCCAGCTACTCCCGCCCTCCGGTGGCACATGACGGGCGATCAGCACCCGCCCGTCCTCGATGCACACGGCGTACGCCGCCAACCGGAAACTCATCCCCACACCCCCGCCGGCTCCTATCCAACGTCCAAGACCCGCCATACTACGTTCGGTCCCTGAGGACTCCGTGCGGCGGGGGAGGTCGAGGCCGGGTGATGGCTTCGACCGACGGCGGGGTGGGCGGGCCTGCGCACCCACCTGGTCCAGGGCCCAGCCGATGACTGGGCCCAAAGGGCTACTCGGGCAGGCGCGGTGGTGCCGCCCCACACCACACGACTCCACCCCAGACGACCAACCCGCTGCACCGAAGTCTTCAGACTCGGCGCGCCCGCCCGACGGACTCCAGCACCGCAGTCAGAAAACGACGCACCGTCGCCAACTCGTCCGGCTCGAAGCCTTCCGCGGCCACCACCACCTCGCCGATCACCGGCCCGAAGAAGGCCCACCCGAGTTCCGTGGCCTTCTCCTCCACCTCCAGCAGCACGCGTCGCCGGTCTGCCGTGTCCCTGCTGCGCCGTACCAGGCCGAGCCGCTCCAGCCGATCCACCAGGGCAGTGGTCCCGGCGGAGTTCAGTCGCAGCTGCTCGCCGAGCCACCCGGGCGTGGCCCGCGTACCGGCGCGTGCCGCGTCCAGCAGGTGGATCAGCGCGCGCACATCGGTGGGATGCAGCCCGTGGCGCGCGGCGAACTCGGCGCCGAGCAGGTCGAATTCCACGGTGACTGCCCGCAGCAGGTGAACCAGTCCCATCGCCGGGCTCTGATCGTCCATCGCACACTCCTCGACGTGGCGTAATATCTCGCTCACCGAGATTATCGCCTGGCGAGAGGAATGCCGTGTCCCTGCCCGCCTTCGACCTTGCCTACGACGAACTTCGCGCCCGCTGGCCCGAGTCCACAGAGGAACGTGACGTCGCCACGCCGTACGGGCGCACCCGGGTCCATGTGTACGGCTCGTCGGACGGCAGCCCGCTGGTGCTGCTGCCGGGCGGCTCCGCCACCGGACTCGCCTGGTTCGCCAACGCGCCGGCCCTCGGTGAGCGATACCGGGTCCATGCAGTGGATCTGGTGGGCGACGCCGGCCGCACCGAACGCCGAGGCGCACCGCTGAAGAGCGCCAACGATCTGACGGCCTGGCTGGACGCCCTCCTGGAGGGCCTCGGGCTCGCCCGCACACACCTTTGCGGTCACTCGTACGGCGCCTGGCTGGCCGCCAGGTACGCACTGCGAGCACCGCGGCGGGTGGACCGCCTTGCCCTCCTTGACCCCACCCAGGTGTTCGCCGGATTCCGCCTCGGCTACCTGCTGCGCGCGCTGCCCACCCTCATCCGCCCCAGCGAGGCCCGCGCCCGCGCCTTCCTGGCCTGGGAAACGGCAGGCACACACCCGTCCGAGATCTGGCAGCGCCTCTACGCGCTGGCCACCACCGTTCCCGGCCGCAAGCTGGTCACAGGCGCCCGCCCTCGAACCATCGACCTCTCCATGCCGGTCCTGGTCCTGCTCGCGGAACACAGCCGGGCCCACCACGCTGCCAAGGTCGCCGACCGAGCCCGCAGGACCCTCTCCCAAGGTGAGGTGGCACTGCTCCCCGGAGCCACCCATCACTCTCTGCCGCTCACCGCCCCGGAACAGCTGAACGACCGGCTGATGGCTTTCCTGGGCTAGCAGTGCCATCCCTTGCAAATGATCCGCTGCGTGCAGAAGGGGTGGGGTGACTCACGCAGCCCTGAGCAGGCCCACGAGTGGTCCCTGCTACTGCCGAATCCTTTTCCTGCCAGGGCTTCCTCAAGCACATCCGCCGCTTCTGCCCGAGCCCGGATGACACCTCACCGAGCGGCAGTCCCTTGCCGTCACTGCCATCAACGTCCTGAAGCAACCCGACGCCGCTGCCCGCCGCCTCCCCACCTGTCGGCCCCGCCCAGCTCGCCTGCGAGCGACTGCACCCTTCCGGCCGGGCAGGCTGAAGCCGTTCTCTCCGCATACGGGCCGACCGAAGCCGTCCTGGTGGTTCCGCCTGCGGCATCACGGCCATGGGCTTCGACTCTGGGACCTGCCAGCATGAGCAAGCTCGATCCGATCCCCGTACGTTGGAGGTTCGATGCGTGCACGCGTCGTGGTCGCCGCGCAGCCCGGTGTGGAGGATCTCGCCGTGCGGGCCGAGGAGTTGGGCTTGCGCAGCTTCTGGGTCAATGACACCCCGATGGTCCACGGTGACCCCTTCGTCGCCTTGAGTCTGTGTGCGAAGGCCATCCGTCACATCCGGCTCGGTATCGGCGTGACCTCACCGGCGTTGCGCTCGGCCCCGGCCGCGGCGAGCGCCTGCTACACCTGGACGCTGCCGTTGCCGATTCAGCCCCGCGCTGGGCGGACGGTCTGC
>CBFGZZ010000283.1:0-11834 GCA_965653385.1 uncultured Streptomyces sp.
ACCTGCGACCTCTGGGTTATGAGCCCAGCGAGCTACCGAGCTGCTCCACCCCGCGCCGTTGTTCTGCAACCGTATCACGGCGCGGGGTGGGCTATTCGATCAACCGGCGTCCCTATCCGCTGGTGGGACTGCCGGACGGGCTCGGACTCGAACTCGGGCTCGCACCGCCGCCGCCTTCGCCGCCGCCGTTGCCGCCCGTCTTGTCCGCCTGAGTCTGCGCGTCCTCGGCCCGCTTCAGCGCGTCCTCAAGGTCCTCCTGCGCCCGGCCGTACGCCTCCCAGTCGCCCTTCTTCAGGGCTTCCTGGCCGGCCTCGAAGGCCTTCTGGGCGTCGTTGAGCGCGTCCTGGACGTTCGGGTTGCTGGACGTCGGCGGAGGTGTCGTACCGCCGCCGTCCTCGTCCCCCTCGTCCGGTGGCTCGGTGGTCGGGCCCTCGGCTCCGAAGACCTTGTTGAGCGCCTCGCCGAGGGTGTCCTCGAAGGCGGTGGTGCCGCCGTAGGAAACCAACACCTTCCGCAGCAGCGGGTACTTCAGTCCGCCACCGCGTACGTAGACCGGCTCCACATAGAGCAGTCCGCCGTCCAGCGGGACCGCCAGCAGATTGCCGTACTCGACCTCCGAGTCGCCGCCTCTCAGCAGCCTGATGGTCTCGGCGATGTTCTGTTCGGAGTTGAACTGGCTCTGGACCTGACTGGGTCCGTTGACCGTGGTGTTGGTGGGCAGTTTCAGAACTCTGATCTTGCCGTAGTCACTGGTGCCCGCCTCGGCGTCGACGGCCATGAAGGCGCTGAGGTTGTCCCGGCCGTTCGGTGTGAACGTCGTCGTCAGCGAGAACGCCTGCGCCTGCTGGTCGGGCATCTTCATGCTCAGGTAGTACGGCGGCACCGCGCTGCCCGACTTGTTGGTCGGGTCGTCCGGCACCTGCCAGACCTCGCTGCCGCTGAGGAACGTCGTCGCGTCCTTCACGTGGTAGCGGGTGAGCAGCTCGCGCTGGACCTTGAACAGGTCCTGCGGGTAGCGCAGATGCGCCATCAGGTCCTTGGAGATCTCGCTCTTGGACTCCACCGTGCCCGGGAATGCCTTCATCCAGGTCTTCAGGACGGGGTCCTCGGTGTCCCACTGGTAGAGCTTGACCTCGCCCGTGTAGGCGTCGACGGTCGCCTTCACCGAGTTGCGGATGTAGTTGACCTGGTTCTGCTGGGCCACGACCGCCCGCTGGTCGTTGGTCGCGGTCAGCGAGTCCGCCGTCGTGTCACCGAGGGTCGTACGCGAGGAGTACGGGTAGCCGTTCGTCGTCGTGTACGCGTCGACGATCCACTGGATGCGGCCGTTCACCACCGCCGGGTAGGCGTCGCCGTCGATGGTCAGCCACGGGGCGACCGCCTCGACGCGCTCCTTGGGCGTGCGGTTGTACAGGATGCGCGAACCGTCGCCGATCGCACCGGAGTACAGGATCTGCGGCTCGCCGAACGCCACCGCGTACGCGGCCCGGTTCACCGGGTTGGAGAGGCTTACGCCGCTGTCGCCCTTGTAGCTGTAGGTCTTCTCCCCGCTGTCGTCGGAGTAGTCGATCTCCTTCTGGGGACCGCCGACGATCGAGTACATGGTGGTCTTCTCGCCGTAGTAGACCCGCTGCTCATACGTCCCGAGGTCGCCCTTGGACGGCAGGTCGGACTCGGTGAAGTCCGGTCGGCCCTGGGCGTCGGCGTTGGTGCCCTCGGCGGCGACCACGCCGTAGCCGTGGGTGTAGCGGAAGTGGTCGTTGATCCAGTTCCGCTTCGGAATGCCGTTGAGATTGATCTCACGCAGACCGATGACCGTGTCCTGGTCCTTGCCGTCCTTGCTGTACCGGTCGACGTCCAGGTTGGTCGGGAACGCGTAGTAGTTCCTGATCTGCTGGAGCTGCTGGAACGTCGGCGAGACGATGTTCGGGTCCAGGATGCGGATGCTCGCCGTGGCGTCCACGTCGTCGCGCAGCTGGGTCTTGTCCTCGGTCTTGCTCGTGCCCGGGTACTCGGTGACCTGCGTGCCGTCGATGCCGTAGGCCTCGCGCGTCGCCTTGAGGTTCTTCTCGACGTACGGCGCTTCCTTGGCCTGCTCGTTGGGCTGGACCTGGAACTTCTGGACGATCGCGGGGTACAGGCCGCCGATGAGGATCGCCGAGAGCACCATCAGGCCGAAGCCGATGACGGGCAGCTGCCAGGTGCGCCGCCACAGGGTGGCGAAGAACAGCAGCGCGCAGATGACGGCGATGCAGAACAGGATCGTCTTGGCCGGCAGATAGGCGTTGGCGTCGACGTACCTCAGGCCCGTCCAGTTGTCGGTGGCCTTGAAGTCACTGGACTTGACCGCGAGGCCGTACCGGTCGAGCCAGTACGCGACCGCCTTCAGCGCGACGAAGATGCCGATGAGGACCGACAGATGGCCGGTGGCCGCGGCGGTGGCGCGGGCGCCCGGGCTGGTGATGCGCAGCCCGCCGTACAGGTAGTGGGTGAGCGCGGCGGCGATCACGGAGAGGATCGCGGCGGCGAAGCCGAAGCCGAGCAGGAACCGGTACCAGGGCAGGTCGAAGGCGTAGAAGCCGACGTCCAGGTGGAACTGGGGGTCCTTCTCGCCGAAGGGCACGCCGTTGACCCACATCAGCCAGGTGCGCCACTGGCTGGAGGCGGAGGCGCCGGCGATCAGGCCGACGAGGGCGGTGATCGCGAGCAGCAGCCACTTCTTGTAGGGCGCGATGCCCATCCGGTAGCGGTCGAGGCTCTGCTGCTCCATGGACATGGCGCTCAGCGGCGGGCGCAGCCGGTGCGCCAGCCAGATGTTGAAGCCGACCGCCAGGGCCATCAACAGACCGAAGACGAAGAAGAGCCCGATCTTCGTCCACAGCGTGGTCGTGAACACCGACGAGTAGTTCACCGAGCGGTACCAGAGCCAGTCCGTCCAGAAGCCCGCGAACATGGTGAAGACCATGCCGAGGACGGCGAGGACGCCCAGTGTCATGAGCAGCGTCCGGACGCGCCGGGACGGGCGGCCCACTCTGATCCGTGGCCCGGTCGGGCCTCCGCCGCGGTCCGGCATCTGGAAAGCCAAGGTTCGCACCCCGAGGTTCGCTGTTGATCCGTCAGGCCCGCGTCTTCGTGGACCCTCCGTGGCCCCCCGTGATCGCGGGCCCACACCTATGCAACTTACTCACCGTTTACTCAGTTCCCGATTCCGCCCAGGAACGAGAGAGGATTGTGACCATGTCCAACACTCCCATGGCGGCGAGCCCGCTCACCCGGGCCGTTCTCGAGATCGACGAGTACGCCTCCGGCCTCGGCTGGGACCAGCCCGCCCGCCTTTTCGCCCTCGTAGACACCGCACGGCTGCGGGCCCAGGAACCCGGCCTCGCCGCCCAGCTCGGCCTGGGGGACGAGCAGGAGTCCTCCGGCCTGACCCCGATCGAGCAGGACGAGATTGAAACGGGCAAGCCGCTCGATGAGTTCCTCGGCACCATCGCCTGGCCCGACGCGGTGGTCGGCTGCGCGCTGACCGTCGAGCGCCTCATGCTGCCGCCGTCCGCCGAGGCGCAGGTCCCGCAGGGCCTGAGCGACGCCAAGCTCGCGAAGTGGGTGGCGGACCACCCCGACCGTCAGGAGGTCCGCATGACGGTCGCGGTGCTGCGCGACGGCGCCCGCGAGTCGGCCCTGCGCCTGCGCGAGAAGGACACCCCGACGGAGGTCCTCACAGGCCCGGACCTGATCCCGGGTCTGGCGGAGGCGCTGGCGGCGACGTTCGCGGACTGAGACCTTCCGGTACGACATCGGAGCTCGTACGGCAGTGGGGGCGCCCTGGCGATGAGGGGCGCCCCCACTCTCGTGTGCTCGATGCCTGCTCGCTCAGCTCTTGGTCGTGCACTCCGGCAGGCCGGCGGTGTCGCCGGAGCGGATGTCCTCCAGGGCGCCGAGAGCGTCGTCGATGGTGTCGACCTTGATCAGGGTGAGCCCGTCGGGGACGTCCCTGGCGGCGGTCGCGCAGTTGTCGGCCGGCGTGAGGAAGTACTGGGCGCCCTTGTCGCGGGCGGCGATGGTCTTCATCTCGATGCCGCCGATGGGTCCGACCTTGCCCGCGTCGTCGATGGTGCCGGTGCCGGCGACGAACTTGCCGCCGGTGAGGTTGCCCGGGGTGAGCTTGTCGTAGAGCCCGAGCGCGAACATCAGGCCGGCGCTGGGGCCGCCGACGTCGGCGAGCTTGATGTCGATGGTGAACGGGAAGGTGTGGTCGGTCCCTGCGGAGATCCCGACGATGGCGCGCTTCTCGCCGCTGTCGTCGGACTGGGCGGTCCTGATGGTGACCTTCTCGGTCTTCGTCGGCGTCCTGCGCTCCTTCTCCGCGGCGGCCTGCTCCTTGGCCGGCACGATCGTGAAGACGACGTCCTGACCGGGCTTGTGCTTGGTCACCAGCTTGGCGACGTCGGCGGGTTCCTTCACGGCCGTACCGTCGACGGACTTGATGACGTCACCCGCGTGGAGTTCGCCCTCGGCCGGGCTTCCCTTCACGACGGTCGAGACGATCACCCAGCTCTGCACCGGGATGTCCAGCGCCTCCAGGGCGGCGACCTTGGCGCTCTCCTGGGACTGACTGAACTCCTCGGCGTTCTCCTGGGTGGACTGCTCCTCGGTCTTGCCGTCCGGGTAGAGGGTGTCGTGCGGCACGACCTTGTTGTCGTGCGCGAGCCATCCGTAGACGGCCTCCACCAGGTTCATCTTGTAGTCGGCGCCGGTGACCCGGACGGTGGTCATGTTGAGGTGCCCGGAGGCCGGGTAGGTCTTGTGGCCGGAGATCTGCAGCACCGGCTCGCCGCCGTGATCGCCGAGCGTGTTCACCGTCGGCCCCGGGGACATCTCCGAGTACGGCACGGGGATGAAGACTCCCGCGCACAGGAGCGCGATCAGCATCAGGGTGGAGGCGAGCATCGTCGCGGTGCGGCGTGGCATGCCACGACAGTACGTGACAGTCCTGTCAGTGCCCCGTCAGGGCCGTCTGACCGTGCTCCGTCAGTGCCGCTTGCCCGCCCCCGTGATCATGTGCGGGACGAGGGCTTCTCCATGGCGGCTCGGAAACGGGCATAGCCGTCGAGCTCCGGCCCGTCACCCCGCGCCTTGCGGGTGCGGTTGGCCCAGCCGCCCCACAGACCGGCACAGACCGCAGCCACAAGCGGAATCAGCAACCAGGCGAGCGCCGCCATGCTGTCCTCCCGTCCCATTGAGCGACCGCAAACTGACTGATCAACAGATTAACCACTGGCACTGACAACGCTCGGGCCAGGGGTGCGGTTACGCAACCGGAGTGGGGTGTACGGGTGCCGGGAACCTGTCCTGGCAGGCCAGTTGAGCGGGCGTGCGGGGCGGGCTTGTCGGGCGGGCGTGTTGGGCGAAGCGCTCAGCAGGCGCCGACCCACTCCTCCGTCCCGTCGGAGAACTTCTGGTGCTTCCAGATGGGCACCTCGTGCTTGAGGTCGTCGATCAGCTTGCGGCAGGCCTCGAAGGCCTCTCCGCGATGGGGGCAGGAGACGGCCACGACGACGGCGAGATCCCCGACCTGTAGATCCCCGACGCGGTGCACGGCCGCGAGCGCCCGCACCGGGTACTCGGCGACGACCTTCTCGGCGATCCGCCGCATCTCGGCCTCCGCACTGGGGTGGCAGGAGTACCCGAGCTCGTCGACATCGGCACCCCCGTCGTGGTTCCGCACGGTTCCCACGAACAAGGCGGTCCCCCCGGAGGCGTCGTCCCCGACGGCCCGGAAGACCTCGTCCACGGAGAGCGCTGTCTCGCGGATGCCGATGATCTTGATGGGGTCCTGAGCGCCCTGCTCACCGGGGTGGTCGTTGGTAGGTGCCATGGCCCCATCGTGCCGCACGCGCGCGAGGACGGGGAATAGCGTTATCGCCCGGCACGCGCGCGTACGGGTTTGGAGCCTCCTACATGCGCGAGGCTCCTGTCGGCCGTCGCCCGAGGCACCCCGCTCAGATCCGTCGTCGGGCCTTCCGCGCCCGCCGCACCACGGCCGCCGCGCCCAGCAGGGCCACCGTCGCTCCCGCGGCACCGGCCGCCGTCGCGTCCTTGCGCCCGAGCCGCCGCCCGGCGACGGTGTGCCTGCCGGAGACCTCTTCCAGCAGCTCCGCGAGTACTTCCTCGTTGGTCCACTGCGGCCGCCACCCCGAGTCATGGAGCCGGCTCCCGCTCACCACCCAGGGATACATCGTGTAGGCCAGGTCCCCGGCCGGAGAGGGCGTCAGGCCGATCCGGTGCAGCCGGGCCGCAGCGCCCAGGGCGACCGCCGACGGCAGCTCCATGCGCCGGATGCCGCTGAGCTCCTCGACCTCCTCCTGCTCCAGCCACCCGTCGCATCCGACGGCGAGTTCCCCGTCGACCTTCTCCAGGACGGCGTACTCCAGGGCACTGCACAGGTCCTCTACGTGGCAGAACTGCCAGGCGGGCCGCGACCCGGCGACGACAAGCAGTCGAGGTGACTCGAAGTACCTGGTCAGCGCCGTGTCGGTGCCGCCCACGAGTACCGCGGGCCGGACGACGGTGACATTGAGTCCCGGGTGGGCCCGGGGCGCCCTGCGCGCGAGACGCTCGATCTCCAGCAGGTCACCGACGCCGGTGGCCTCCGCCGTGGCCCGCAGCTCGGCGTCCTCGGACAGCGGCAGCTCGTTGTCGGGCAGCGCCCCGTAGACCATCGCCGAGGTGCACAGCACGACCCGGTGGATCCCGGCCGCCGCAGCGGCCGTCAGCACGGTCTGCGTCCCCCGAACGTTGTACGCGGTCCTGGCGGCGGGATCGGTCTCCAGATCGAGGTCGAGCGCCAGGTGCACGACCACGTCGGCGCCCCGCAGCTTGTCCGCGATGGCCGGATCCCGCACATCGAGGATGTGCCACTGCGCCGCCGCGCACTCACCGCGCCGCTCGTCGATGGCGATGACCTGCTTGACCTCGTCGGACTCGACGAGCCGCTCCGTGAGCAGCGCGCCGATGCCGGACGCGGCACCGGTCACGGCGACGACGGGCCCGCGCACGCCGCGCGCGGATGGGGTTGACTGGTTTCGCGCTGCGCGAACCTGCGGATCAGGGGAACTCACCGGGCGTCTCCAGCGGTTGTCTTCAGTACGAACGTGAGTGACGCGTACGTACCAGGTGGCATCCATCCTGCCGCAGGCCAAGAGTCGGCGAAGCACCGAGGCCCGATCGGCTCGCGGTGTCTACGCTGGGTGGTGTTATCGGGCAGCCGCGCCGCCGGTGCCAGCCGGTGGCCTTACCAGCCGAGGAATCCCGTGAGTGACACCCCATTCGGATTCGGCCTTCCGCCGGAGGAGCCGGACGACGGCGACGAGGGCAAGAAGAAGGACCAGCAGAGCGGTGGTGGTCAGGGTCCGGCCAACCCGTTCGGTTTCGGCGGGCTGCCCGGTGCCGGGGGCATTGGCGGCCCTGGCGCGGACAATCCGTTCGCTGCCATGTTCGGTTCGCTGAACCCCACCGACCTGGGTGCCGCGTTCCAGCAGCTGGGGCAGATGCTCTCGTACGAGGGCGGCCCGGTGAACTGGGACATGGCCAAGCAGATCGCCCGCCAGACGGTCTCCCAGGGCACCGCGGACGGCACGAAGGACGCGAGCGTCGGCCCCGCCGAGCGCACTGCCGTCCAGGAGGCCGTACGCCTGGCCGACCTGTGGCTCGACGACGCGACGTCCCTGCCGTCCGGCGCGGGCTCCGCCGTGGCGTGGTCCCGCGCGGAGTGGGTCGAGGCGACCCTGCCCGCGTGGCAGGAGCTCGTCGACCCGGTCGCCGAGCGCGTCGGCTCCGCGATGGGCGACGTCCTGCCGGAGGAGATGCAGGCCATGGCAGGCCCGCTGATCGGCATGATGCGCTCGATGGGCGGTGCCATGTTCGGCACGCAGATCGGGCAGGCCGTCGGCGTGCTCGCGGGCGAGGTCATCGGCTCCACCGACATCGGCCTGCCGCTCGGCCCGGTCGGCAAGGCCGCGCTGCTGCCGATCAACATCGAGGCGTTCGGCAAGGACCTGGGCGTGCCGAAGGAGGAGGTGCGGCTGTATCTCGCCCTGCGCGAGGCCGCCCACCAGCGCCTGTTCGCGCATGTGCCGTGGCTTCGCTCGCACCTGTTCGGCGCGGTCGACGGCTACGCGCGCGGGATCAAGGTCGACACGGCCAAGCTGGAGGACGTGGTCGGCCAGTTCGACCCGCAGAACCCGGAGCAGCTCCAGGACGCCCTCCAGCAGGGCATGTTCCAGCCGGAGGACACCCCGGAGCAGAAGGCGGCCCTGGCCCGTCTGGAGACGGCTCTGGCGCTCGTGGAGGGCTGGGTGGACGCGGTGGTGCACGCCGCCGCCAAGCCGCGCCTGTCGTCCGCTGACGCCCTGCGCGAGACGCTGCGCCGACGCCGCGCCTCGGGCGGCCCCGCGGAGCAGACGTTCGCCACGCTGATCGGCCTGGAGCTGCGCCCGCGCCGCCTGCGGGACGCCTCCCGGCTGTGGGCCTCGCTCACGGACGCGCGCGGTGTCGACGGCCGGGACGCCCTGTGGCACCACCCGGACATGCTGCCGACGGCCACCGACCTGGACGACCCGGACGGTTTCGTGCATCGCGAGCAGATCGACTTCTCCGAGCTGGACAAGATGCTCGGCGAGGCGGCGGGCGGCTCGGCCGGGAAGCCGGACCTGACGAAGGACGACGAGTCCAAGGACGGCGACAAGGGCGACGGCACCGAGTGAGCCTGTACGACGACGCGGTCCTCGTGCTCAAGGGGTACGAGGGCCAGGAAGAGCTGCGCCGGACGTATCTGGAGCACCTGGAGAGCCACCCGGACGGCATGTGGAAGGCCTGCGGGGACGGCCACATCACGGCGAGCGCCCTGGTCATCGACCCCTCGCGCGGGCGCGTGCTGCTGACCCTCCACAAGAAGCTGCGCATGTGGTTGCAGATGGGCGGCCACTGCGAGCCGGCCGACGACACGCTGGCGGCGGCAGCGCTGCGTGAGGGGAGCGAGGAGTCGGGCATCGCGGGGCTGACCCTGCTGCCCGGCGGCCCCGTGCGGCTGGACCGCCATCACACCCCGTGCGCCTGGCACCTCGACGTCCAGTACGCGGCGCTCGCCCCGGCGGGCGCCGTGGAGGCCATCAGCGACGAGTCGCTCGACCTGCGCTGGTTCGCCTACGACGAGGTGGCGGGCGTGGCCGACGAGTCGGTCGTACGGCTGCTGGAGGCGACGCGAGGGAGGCTGTGACCTTCGGGCACGCGTAAGGGGCGACTGCCATGGCGGTCGCCCCTTACGTCCGTTCTCCGGACGGTCAGCTCCAGACGTTGCCCTGGTTCTGCCCCCGGGCGCCCTGCTGCCCCATGCCGTACTGCGCGGCGAGGCCGGAGCCGACCTGGGCGTTCTGCGGCGGCAGCAGTTCGCTGGGCTGCACGATCGCGTAGCCGCTGCCCATGAAGCTGAGTTCCCAGCCCTCACCGGTGTTGCCACGGCGCCGCCAGACCCCGGAGGAGTGCGTCTGGGCCTGCATCTGCACGCGCAGGCTGGTCGACCAGGCGACGATCGCGTCGGCGTCGCAGTTGACGTACTTGTCGGGCGTCACCTGCATCATCAGCGGCGCACCGGAGGTCATGAGAGCGACCTTGCCGCGGCCGGTGATGTTGAGCTGGTACTTACCGGAGCCGGAGATGCCGTAGAGGCTGTCCACGGCGATGACCTCGTGGTGCAGCGAGGAGTCCATCGCCAGCACATAGCTGCTGTCGACGGTCAGCCCGTCCTGCTCCACGTCAACCAGATGCACGTGCTGCTTGAGGTTGGCGAGGTAGACCGTGCCCTGCCCGTGGCAGCGCATGAGGTCGAGGCCCTCGCCGGTCTGGGCACGCGCGCGTCCTTGCTGGTTGTTCTGGTACTCGGCGTCGAACTCGACGAGGCCCTGGTAGGCGACCATCGTGCCCTTGCGGGCGAGGATGTCGTCGTGGCCCTCCAGGGCGACGCGGAGCATCTGCTTGTTCTGCAGGCTCCAGCGGTCCTGGGTCTGCTGGTCGTTGTAGGCGAAAAGCGGACTCTGCATGGCGTTCTGGCTCCCCCTCAGCCCCGGACCCGGAGACGGTCGGTGCTGTCCTCGCTGGGCTGGACGACGACGATGCCCTGGCCGGAGAAGGCCATCTGGTAGGCCTCGCCGCTGCCCCGGCCGATGAGTGACTGCGCCTTGAAGCTGCGCTTGCCCTTCACCTTGAGGTTGGGCGACCAGGCGACGAGCGCGTCGGGGTCGACGTACGTCTCGTCCTCGCCACCGCCGCAGTCCACGACGATCGGCTTGCCCCGGGAGGTCAGCGCGACCCAGCCCTGCCCGGAGATCTTGGTGTTCCACAGACCCTGTCCGGCGAACTTCGCCAGGCCCTTCACCCGCTCCACGCCCCACGTCAGATGCGCGTCGAAGGCGAGCAGGTTGGTGGCGTTGACGGAGATGCCGTCGCCGTTGAGGTTGATGACCACGACGTTGGCGCCGTAGTCGGCGAGGTAGAGCAGCCCGTCGCCGGTGCACTTCATCAGGGGCGCACCCTCGCCGGTCATCCAGTCCTTGGCGATCTGGCGGACGGCCGGCGGGTTGGGCTCGTACTGGACGAAGCCCTCGTAGGCGACCATCGATCCCACGCGCGCGAAGAGGTCGTTCCCGGTCTGCATGGCGATCTTCGCCATGTGGTTGCCGTGGTTCTCCATGCGGGCGGTGACGGGTGCGGGGGCGAAGCCCGCGAGTGGCTGGTTCATGACGGGCTCCCTCAGATCTCGTACGGCTGGACGACGATGAAGTTGCCGGGAGCGGCCCGGAACTGGAGGTTGACGCTCTCGCCGGTGTCGCCGGGGTAGGCGTTGCGACGCATCCGTACCTGGCTGGAGACGATCACCTGGGCGGCGGACGACCAGGCGACCACGGCGTTGGCGTCGGCGAACGTCGTGGGCGTGACCGGGAGGACCACGGGCGTGCCGTGCGTCTTCACGACGATCGTGCCGGTGCCGGTGAACTGCATCGTGAACAGCGCGCCACCGGGGATCCCGTGGCCCTCGATGCGGCGGACCTCGTACTGGAGGCTCTCGTCGAAGGCGAGGACGTTCTCCGCGGAGACGCAGATGCCGTCGCCCTGGAGCTCGATGGGGTGCAGCATCGTGGAGTTCTCGGCGAGGAAGACCTGGCCCTGGCCGGTGCAGCGCATCAGCTGCATCTCCTGACCGGTCGCGTTGCCCACGATCCGTCCGGAGAAGCCGGCGCCCTTGTAGCTGAAGTCGACCTTGCCCTGGTAGAGCACCATGCTGCCCTGTCGGGCGAGCACGGGCTGACCGCCGACGCCGAGGTCGACGCGGACCAGCTTCTTGTTCTGCTGCGTCCAGCGCTGGCCGGTGGGCGTCTCCTTGAACTGCTGGAGCGCCGCGGCCACGCCGGGCCCCTGGGGGGCGCCTTGGGGAGCGCCCTGAGGCGCACCCTGCGGGGCTCCGTACGGCGCCTGCTGGCCCGGGACCTGCCCGTAGGGGGGCTGCTGACCGTAGCCGGGAGGCGGGGTCGGCTGGCCGTAACCGGGCGGCGGGGCGGGCGTCTGGGGTGCCTGCGGTGCCTGGGGGTAGCCGTAGCCAGGAGGCGGCGGCGCGGAGGGCTGGCCGTACGGCTGCTGGTTCGGCTGGCCGTACAGCTGGCACGGCAACTAGACCTCGACCTTCGCGCGTTCTCCGGTGCGCTGCCGCCAAGCAACTAGTTTCCGCTTGCCGCACCGCATGTCGGCACCTTTGTCCGTCGCCTTGTCCTCAGTGCGGCGGG
>CBFGZZ010000284.1:0-11745 GCA_965653385.1 uncultured Streptomyces sp.
ACCGTCTGGGGCCAGTTCAGACCCAACTGCGCCGGACGCGGGTCGAGCCAGCCGTACAGCACCGCCGTGCCGCCGGGGGCGAGGGCGTCGCCGAGTGCGGCGAAGCCGGGACCGCCGAATGGCGTCGAACACGATCTCGGCACCCTTGCCCCGGGTGATCCGACGGACCTCGGCGACCAGGTCCTCGGAGTCCGTCGCGATCACATGGGTCGCGCCGAGCTCCCGAAGCCGCTGCCGCTTCCGCGCGGGGCGTCTTGCTCGCGCGGGTTGTCTTGATCCGGCTCAACCGGCACACCCCGCCTCAACCTCCGTCCCCCACCCCAGGGTCTCCCTCCGCGACCACGCTCGACGGGGGCGTGAGCGGGACCAAGGGGGATCAGGACATGACCGTACGGACGACACGCACGGCCCTGGTGGCGGCGACGGCAGTGGCCCTGTCGGTGGGCATCGCGGCCCCCGCGCTGGCGGCGGCGCCCGCCCAGGCGGGCGGCCACGACGCGACCCGCAGGGCCATGGAGGCCGCGGTCGATGCCGGCGTGCCCGGCGTGACCGCGACGGGGAAGGACGGGCACGGCACCTGGTCCGCGACGGCGGGCGTCGGCAACCTCAAGACCGGGAAGCCGCGTTCGGCGGACGACCGCTACCGGGTCGGCAGCATCACCAAGACCTTCGTCGCCACGGTGCTGCTCCAGTTGGCGGCGGAGGGCCGGCTGTCGCTGGACGACTCGGTGGAGAAGTGGCTGCCGGGGCTGGTCCGGGGCAACGGCCACGACGGCAGCCGGATCACCCTCCGCCGGCTTCTCAACCACACCAGCGGCATCTTCAACTACACGGCGGACGAGGGCTTCGGCCGCACGTACTTCCTGAAGGACGGCTTCTTCGAGCACCGCTACGACACCAGGAAGCCCGAGGAACTCGTCGCGCTCGCCATGACCCACAAGCCGGACTTCGAGCCGGGCACGTCCTGGAATTACTCCAACACCAATTTCGTGCTGGCCGGAATGGTGATCGAGAAGGTCACGGGCCGCCCGTACGGTGAGGTGGTCCGCCGCCGCATCATCGATCCCCTGCACCTGACCGCGACCTCCGTCCCGGGCACCCGCGTGACGGTCCCGGGGCCCAGCAGCCGTGCCTACTCCAAGCTGGCCCTGACGACCACCGGACCCACGTACGACGTCACGAAGCTCAATGCGTCCATCGCCCACGCGTCCGGCGAGATGATCTCCAACTCCGCCGACCTCAACCGCTTCTACACGGCCCTCCTGCGCGGCAGGCTCCTCCCGCGCGAACAACTGGCCGAGATGACCACCACGGTCCCCGTCGACGAGGTCAACAGCTACGGCCTCGGCCTGATGAAGACCGAGCTGACCTGCGGCGTCACCGTCTGGGGTCATGGCGGCGGCATCCACGGCTCGATATCCGAGGCGATCACGACCAAGGACGGCCGCAAGTCCCTGGCCTTCAACCTCAACGGGGACTGGTCGGGGGACACGGGGGCGGTGATCGAAGCCGAGTTCTGCGGGAAGGAGCCGGGGCGCGCCGGTGACCCGAGCGGGCCACGGGACGACGCGATGGCCGCGGTGAGGAGTTTCGGGTAGGCCCGGAGCACCTGGCACGTCCCTGTCCGCCCCCGCGACCTTGGAGGAGTCGGCGGGGTGCACGACTGGCGAGCCCACAGGCCCACCGCTCCGGGTGCCCGGTACTCCGCTGAGGAGGGCCGGGCACCGGTCGTTCACGCCCGGTACTCCACGAGCACCGGCGTCTCCCCGTACTCCACCCGCTCACCCGGCTGCACCCGCTCGGTGCCGCCGTCCATCCGACGCAACAAAGAGGCCCCCTCGCCCAACCGGCCACCGGTACGGCCGCGTTGGGTCCACCGGATCGCCAGCCAGGGGCCCGCCGCGTCGGGCTCACGAACCTGGCCGCGCTGGAAGACGCACTCGTAGACGCCGTCCGGCAGGCCCACGCCCCGCCCCTTGCCGCAGGAGCTGATCCGTGTGCCCGCGAGCCAGCCGTGCAGGCGCCCGATGCGGCGGCCCGCCTCCGTGGGCCGGCCGCCCACGAGCTGGACGACCAGCGGAATGTTCCTGCTGCCCCAGGAGTAGAAGTACATCCGGTCGACGTTCGACTTGTGGATGTAGAGGCCGACCAGATAGAAGCGCACGGCGTAGTCGTTGGCGCGCCGGTCGGACAGCTTGGCCCCGTCGTCGATCTCGGCGCCCGGACCGGTGTTCCACACGCGCTGGTTCTTGCTGTTCCTGCGGAAGACGTTCTCGGCCTTCGCCGCGAGCTCGATCATTTCCTCGGGTGGGCCGTCGGCCCGCCGCGGATGCAGTTTGAGCGCCGCCGCATCGCAGAACTCGTAGGCGCCGGTACGGACGAACTCGGCGAGCAGCGCCCTGCCTTCGGGCTCCCACAGCTTCCCGAAGGAGGGACAGGCCACCTTCGCCTCCGGGTCGGCCCGCCTGATGATGCGCGCGGCCCTGCGCACCATCTCGGCCAGCGTGGACATGCTCCCGTCGTAGTGGGAGGTGGCCCCCACGCTGTCCCAGAGTTCGTACGCCCCGATCCGGGAGCGGTAGCGGGTGGCGACCTCTTCGACGAAGTGGTCCCAGTCGGCCAGGTCGTCGGGGGGCGCGGCGCGCGAGTCGTCCAGGTACGGCGTCTTCGGGCCGCCGGGAGCGGCCCAGCCGGGGGTGCCGCCGAAGACGAACAGGATGGGCAGTCCCCGGCGTTCGGCGCCCCGCACCGAACGCTCCAGGACCTCCCAGTCGAACTCTCCCCGCTCGGGCTCGACCTGGGACCAGCGGGTCTCGCTCTCCCAGAAGCGGACACCACTGACGTCGAAGCCGGGCATGAGGCCGGTGTCGGTGTTCATCGTGATACCGAAGAACTCGCGGTCGAGCGGCTTGGGCGCCAGGGCCCAGTACGGGCCCTCCACCTGCTGGTGCTCCGAGCCGCCGCTCACCTTGCCGCCCGTCCGGCCGTTCGTCCCGCCGCCCGGGTCCTGGCCGGGCAGCCCGTCGAGGGTGACAGCACTGGCGGTTGCGCAGGCGGCGAGAAGGAGAGCCACCAGAAGGGTGCGCAGACGTCGCCGCCGGATGAACCGGATGACTGACCGCGGGTGTGCGGGTGCGGGGCCCGGAACCGATCCGGCGGCATCCGTTCCCGCGCTCTCCGCCTCGGTCCGCTCCTCCGCCTCCGTCCGCTCCTCCGCCTCCGTCTGCTCCTCCGCCTCCGTCTGCTCCTCGGCTTCCCCCTTCGCCGATGCCTCCGCTTCCGCCCGCGCCCAGGCGGAGTACAGGCGGTCCAGATCCTCCTGATCAGCCCCGCACACCCGGGCGATCCGCTCAACGGCGCCGAAGCTCGCGGGGACGGTCAGGCCTTGGCAGTAGCGGTGCACCGACGACCGGCTGAAACCTGTACGGCTCGCGAGCGCGGTGTAGCTGCGTCCGCTGCGCTCCTTCAACTCCTGAAGAAGATCAGCCAGTTGGTGACTCGCCCCCATCGGCACGCCTCCTTCGTCCCACGGTCGCTGAACATTGCAGTCAGGGCTGATCCAGGCGTCCCACCGTCCCACCGGGACGCAATCTGCTTGCCAGGGACATGTCCCCATCGAGATGGTCGTCCACGCCACCGTTCGGGGGATCGGTGGCTGCTTGAGACCATCGGGGGAAAGCACCGTGCTACGTGTCCATTTCACCGCCGCCGACCTCGTCCGCACCCGTGTCTCGGACGGAGCCGATCCGCTCTGGGAGACCGTCCTGAGCCTGCACCGCCTGCGGGACAGGACGCCCGACCCGGCCCTGGCCGCCTGGCTCCGTTCATGCCGTTGCGTCAGTCGGGAGCCGCTCGCGACACTCCTGGCACTCGTACCGAGGCGTGGGTACTTCCCGGACTTCCTCACACCTCCGGAGGGAGCGGCCGGAGTGGAGCTCGGCCTGGAGGCGCTGATGTCCACACCGCGTACCCGGCTGCGTGCCGAGCTCACCGTCCTGGGCGGCCGCAGCCCGCTGCCCTCCTGGGCCGGTGCCCTGGCGGACGGCGAACCGGCGGCGCTGCGCCGACTGGCCGGCTCCGTACGGACGTACTACGACGGGACGCTCGGCCCGCACTGGCCCCACATCAGCAGTCGCGCGCACTCCGACCGAGCCCTGCGCCTGCACGCGCTGTGGCACGGCGGCGCGGAGGCGATGCTGCGGACCTACGGCCCTTCGATGCGGTGGCGGGCGCCGGTGCTCGAGGTCGTGTATCCGGTCGACCGCGACCTGCACCTGGACGGGCGAGGGCTGCTCCTGGTGCCGTCCTGCTTCGCCCGCAGCCCGGTCGCCCTGGCGGACACCGCGCTGCCGCCGACGCTCGTCTACCCGGCCGGGCCACGGACGGCCGACGACGCTCCGCGCATGCACAAGGGCCTGGCTCCGCTGCTCGGCCACACCCGGGCCGCGGTGCTCCAGGCGCTCGGCGGCGACCCCACCACGACCGAACTGGCGCGCCGGGCCGGAGTATCGCTCTCCTCGGCGAGCGAACACGCCGCCGTCCTGCGCGGCGCGGGCCTGGTCTCCAGTGTCCGGCAGAGCAACGCCGTGCGGCATGCGTTGACGCCGCTGGGGTCGGCGCTGTTGAGGGCGGAGAGGTCCTAGCAGGAGTGCGTCGGCTGAGAGACGTGCCTGACGGTCGCCACCGTGGTTGGGCAGCCCCCACCAGGAAGGACCCCCACATGCCTGCCCTCCTCACCCAAGACTGGTCCCTCGGCTACCCCATGACCCTCCGCGGTGTCCGCCTCGCCCGCCTCCACACCCGCCGTCGGCTGACGATGTGGAACTGGACCGGCGACATCGACGACGCGGTACTCGTCACCTCGGAACTCGTCGCCAACGCCGCGCGGCACGGCAAGCTCCCCGGTCACGAACTCTGGCTGCGGCTCGCCGTGTTGGAGGACGGCGGCCTCACCATCGAGGTGCCGGACCCCGTGCGGGCGTTCCCGGAGGTCTGCACGGGCACCGATGGCCAGGAACACGGCCGCGGACTCCTCGTCGTCGCTCAACTCGCCGCCGAGCTGGACTGGTTCCTGCGTGCGGAAGTCGGCAAAACGGTTCGTGCCCGTTTCTCGGGCTGAACCCGTACATTCGGAATACAGCACTCCGAATGCGAAAGGCCGCCCCCCAGCGATGAAACTCGACATCTTCAGCGAGATCCAGAACCCCCGCCCCTGGCCCGGCGACGACGACCACCAACACCGCCGCATCCAGCAGGCGATCGAGCAGGCGGTGCTCGCCGACGAGCTGGGCTACGGCTGTTGGTGGCAGGTCGAGCACCATGGCGCGGAGGAGTTCAGCCTCTCCTCCGCGCCCGAACTGCTCCTCGCCGCGCTCTCCCAGCGGACCTCGCGCATACGCCTCGGCCACGCCGCCGTCCTCGCGCCGCGCGAGATCAACCACCCCATCCGGATCGCCGAACGTGCCGCGATGCTGGACCAGTTGAGCGGCGGGCGGGCCGAGATCGGGCTCACCCGGTCGACCCCGCCCGAGTGGCGGCTGTTCGGGGCCGACCCGGCGACGGTGCGGGAGCGGACGCGGGACGCCTTCGAGGCCGTACCGAAGATGTGGACCGGGGACACGTCGGTGAGCGGCGGCGTGCCCGTCGTGCCGGCGCCGTACCAGCGACCGCATCCGCCGCTGTGGCAGGCGGCGTCGAGCCCGGCGTCGTTCGAGGAGGCGGGGCGGCGTGGGGTCGGGGTGCTGGGGACGACCCTGTGGGAGCCGCTGGACCGGGTGGCGCGGCTCGTCGAGCTCTACCGGGCCGCTGCCGCCGACTGCCGGGAGCCGGTCGGCACCGTCGTCAACGACCAGGTCGCCTTCTTCACCTTCGTGCACTGTGCCGAGACCGACGAGGAGGCGATGCGGGGCGGTGCGGCGGCCGCCGCGGCCTGGTACACGGCCACCGCGCTCACCTTCTTCGAGGCCGCCGAGGCCTTCATGGAGACCATGGAGAGGGAGCGGGCGCTGATCGCCGACCCGAACGGCGGCGGTCTCGCAGGGGAGTTCCTGCGCCGGGAGGCGGCAGTGGCAGGCGGGCCGAGCCCGGCCCAGATGGTGATCGGGCGCATCCTGCAGGGCGAGCAGGTCCCCGACGACGAGGTCTACAACGCCCTCGCCGAACAGGACTCGCTCATCGTCGGCAGCCCCGAGACCGTCCGCAAGAAGCTGCGCGCCTACGCCGACCTGGGCATCGACCGGCTGATGTGCTTCCAGCAGGTCGGGGCGCTGCCCCACGAGAGCGTGATGGGCAGTATCCGTCGGGTGGGGGAACTGATCCCGGAGTTCGACGACTGAGCCCTGCCGCGTGGACGCGGCCAGTGCCCACGGCTCCACAGATGGTCGATGGAGCTACCCACACTCATCGATCGCCTCGCGAAGACGCCGTACGGCTTCCTCCACCGCCCCATCCGCAAGGTTCCCGTACCCGAGGACCAGGCCGTGATCGGCCTGGCCCTCGGTGGCGTGGTAGGCGGAGGCCGTCGTGGCTGCGGTGAGGCGCTCGGTGCCGATGCAGGACCAACACCAGATGTTCCGCGGCGTGTTCGAGGACTGGCAGACCAGGGCCGGTGCCCTGTCGGCTCTGCCGGACGCGCCGGTCGTGCCGGACGACAACCGGCAGGGGCGATCCGCGTGGCGGCGGCTGCGGACTCGCTTCGCACGGGCCGCGGACATGAGGAGGGGCCGCCGGTCAGGCCCGGCGGCCCCTCCTCTCCCCTCCTGATGCCGCGCCTCGGTCCGTCACTACCGCGGCAGCACCACGACATACGCGGCCGGATCGCGGTCCGCGGCGGCCATGAGTGCCGTACGGACCACCGCGGCCTGCTGCTCCAACGCGTCCCGGAGTTTCTTGGGGGTGATGTACACGACCGTGATGCCCAGACGCTCCAAGTGCTCGCGCTTGCGGGCGTACTCGGACCACAGGGCGTCGTCGTCCTGCCGATGGCCTTGGCGGGGCGCCCGGGTGTCCAGCTCCACGGCCACCGCCTGCTCCGGCCAGTAGGCGTCCAGGCCGCCGAGGTGGGGTCCGCCGGGCAGGCGCAGGTCGACGTTCCAGACGGGGTCGGGCAGGCCGTGGATGTGGACCATCTCGTACAGGCGGTCCTCCGCGATGGCGCGGCCCTCGGCGAGCAGGGAGTCCACCGCGTCCACCACGTGCGGACGGGACAGAAGCTTGGCCTGGTTCAACTCCCGTACCACGGCGGCCGGTTCGCAGTGGCCGGCGCGTACGGCCTCGGTCAGCAGGCGGCGTACGGCGCCGGCGTCCGTCAGCTCGGCCACGGCGTCGGCCAGGGCGCGGGGGACCGGGGCCACCGGGAGGCCCGTCACCTGCTGGGGGGTGGGCAGGGCGGGAGTGCGCAGGACGCGGGCGCAGCCCGTCGAGCGCAGGCGTCGCATGCGGGGGACCAGGACGTCGATCGTGTCCAGTGCGGTCAGCGGCGGCGTGGCGGAGAAGCCGTGCAGGGTCAGGGCCGCGAGACCCGTGATCACCGCGTCGGGGTAGGCGGGGGCGGCGTGTTCCTCGCCCGGGTTCGGCTGGGACGGCACCCCGGGCGACCGTTCCCGCGCCGCGTACATCAGCACCGCGTGCAGGCGCTCCTCGCTGGTCGGCGGGCCGGGGTGGAGCAGCAGGACGCCGGGGAGGATCTGCTGCCAGGGGCCGCCGGGGCGGCACTGCTCGTTCATCTCTGCGGTCGCCACGCCGTGCGACTTCAGCTGCGCGGCAGTCATGACGCGGCGGTGTACCTCGGAGAGGTGACGGAGGGGGCGGGGGGAGAGCGGGGGGAGCGGGGTGTTGTGGTTCATGCCCCGGAGATTCCCGCGTCTCGGCGGCCCTTTAACCGCTGTTACACGCCCGTCGACAAATACGGATAACCTGGCACTAAAGGACGGGTGTTCGGATGCCGAGTAGGCACGGAAAACCCCTGGTCCGTTCGGGTTGGACCAGGGGTTACGGCTGCTATTGCCTGAATTCCGTAACGGTCACGGAGTGCCCAGATCGTTGGCCAAAGGTCTTATGCGGTTGACGCCGTCGCGTCGCACGCCTGCCCTCGCAGCCCCCGCGCCAGATCGTCCCGCGCCTCCAGCACCAGCCGCCGCAGCGCCGGCGCCGCCTCCTCGTGGGCCGCGAGCCACGCGTCCGTCGCGTCCAGCGTGGCCTGCGACTGCTGAAGTCCCGGGAACAGACCCCGGACCACGTCCATCCCGATCTGGATCGACCGCTCCGACCACACCCGCTCGATCACCGCGAAGTACCTCTCGGCGTACGGCGCGAGCAGCTCCCGCTGCGACGGCTGCGTGAAACCGGAGATGGTCGCCTCCACCAGCGCGTTGGACAGCGCGTCCGACTCGACGACCTGCGCCCACGCCTGCGCCTTCACCGCCTCCGAGGGCCGGGCGGCGAGGCAGCGGACCTGGTGACGCTTGCCGGACGCCGTGTCGTCCCGGGCCAGTTCGGCCGCCAGCGCCGACTCGTCCGCGACCCCGTGCGCGGCCAGCGGCTCCAGGAATGTCCAGCGCAGCTCCTGGTCGACGTCGAGACCCTCGATCTTCTCCGTGCCCTCCAGCAGCCCCCGCAGCAGCCCCAGATCCTCCGACCCCGACGCCACCGACGCGAAGAACCGCGCCCACGCCAGCTGCTGCTCGCTGCCCGCCTCGGCCGACCTCAGCTCCCGCAGCGCGCCCTCGGCCACCAGCCGCTCACCGGTCGGCCGCCACGCCGGCGCCGCGTAGTGCACCAGCGACGAGTTCGCCCACGCGTGCAGCATCTGCAGCACACCGATGTCGGACTCACGCCCCGCGAACCGCAGCACCAGCTCCACGAAGTCCCGCGCCGGCAGCAGCGCGTCCCGCGTCATGTTCCACAGCGCCGACCAGCACAGCGCCCGGGCCAGCGGATCGGTCATGTCACCGAGACCGGCACGCAGCGTCGCCAGCGACGTCTCGTCGAAGCGCGTCTTGCAGTACGTCAGGTCGTCGTCGTTCACCAGCACGAGCTCCGGAGCCGCCGCGCCCGCCAGCTCCCCCACGACCGTCCGCGGACCCTCCACGTCCACCTCGGCCTGCGCGAACCGCTCCAACGCGCCGGCCTCCGTCCTGCGGTACAGGCCCACCGCGACCCGGTGCGGACGCAGCTCGGGGTGCGACTCGGCGGCCTCCTGCACCACCGCCAGCTCGTCGATCCGGCCCTCGGCGTCCAGCAGCACCTGCGGGGTCAGCGAGTTCACGCCCGCCGTCTGCAGCCAGGACCGCGACCACGCGCCCATGTCCCGGCCACTGGTCTCCTCCAGGACCGACAGCAGATCGCCGAGGCGCGTGTTGCCGTACGCGTGCCGCTTGAAGTAGCGCCGCGCACCCTCCAGGAACGCGTCCTGGCCGACGTACGCCACGAGCTGCTTCAGGACGGAAGCGCCCTTGGCGTAGGTGATGCCGTCGAAGTTGAGCTTCGCGTCCTGGAGGTCACGGATGTCCGCCGTGATCGGGTGCGTGGAGGGCAGCTGGTCGGCCCGGTACGCCCACGCCTTGCGCCGGTTGGCGAAGGTGATCCAGGCGTCCTTGAAGCGGGTCGCGCCGACGTTCGCGAAGGTGCCCATGAAGTCCGCGAAGGACTCCTTCAGCCACAGGTCGTCCCACCACACCATGGTGACCAGGTCACCGAACCACATGTGCGCCATCTCGTGCAGGATGACGTTGGCCCGGCCCTCGTACGACGACCGCGTCACCTTGCCGCGGAAGATGAACTCCTCCCGGAAGGTCACCATCCCCGGGTTCTCCATCGCGCCGAGGTTGTACTCCGGCACGAACGCCTGGTCGTACTTCCCGAAGGGGTACGGGTAGTCGAAGTGGTCGTGGAAGAAGTCCAGGCCCTGCTTCGTCACCAGGAAGACGTCGTCGGCGTCGAAGTACGGCGCGAGGCCCTTGCGGCACATCGCGCCGAGCGGGATCTCCAGGGTCGTGCCGTCCGCGAACGTACGGGAGTAGGAGTCGGTGACGTAGTGGTACGGGCCCGCCACGACGCACGTGATGTACGTCGAGATCGGCTTCGTCTCCGCGAACCGCCACACCCCGTCGGCGAGTTGTCCCGCCCCGTTGCTCCACACCGTCCACTCCTCGGGCGCCCGCACCTCGAAGCGGAACGGCGCCTTGAGGTCCGGCTGCTCGAAGTTCGCGAAGACCCGGCGGGAGTCGGCCGGCTCGTACTGCGTGTACAGGTAGACCTCGCCGTCCTCCGGGTCGACGAAGCGGTGCAGGCCCTCGCCCGTGCGTGAGTAGGCGCACTGGGCGTCCACGACGAGCTCGTTGTCGGCGGCCAGGTCCTCCAGGACGATCCGCGAACCGTCGAAGACCTCGCTCGGGTCCAGATCCCGGCCGTTGAGGGAGACGGCCGTCACACTGGGCGCGATCAGATCCGCGAAGCTCGTGGCGCCGGGCTCGGCGCAGCGGAAGCGGATCGTGGTGACCGAGCGGAAGGTGCGCGGCGCCCCCTCCCGAGCGGGGCCGTCACCGAGGGCGGAACGCACGTCGAGGGACACCTCGTACCCGTCGACGGACAGCAGGGCGGCCCGCTCCCGGGCCTCGTCGCGGGACAGATTCTCACCGGGCACGGACGGCACTCCCTCGGGGATGTTCGGTATGTGGACAGCACTGATCCTGCCATGTGCCCCTGACGGGCGGCAGTAGGGAATGAGCGGGGCGGGGACGACGTTGTCCTGGGGAATCGAACGCCTTCACTAGGAGACCCATGTCCGAGAGCAGCTCTGCGAAGACGCCCGTCGACTTCTGGTTCGACCCGCTGTGCCCCTGGGCCTGGATGACCTCTCGATGGGTCCTGGAGGTGGAGAAGGTCCGGGACATCGAGGTGCGCTGGCACATCATGAGCCTGGCCGTGCTGAACGAGCCGAAGCTCGACGAGCTTCCCGCCGAGTACCGCGAGTTGCTGGAGACCAAGGCCTGGCAGCCGATCCGGGTGGTCACCGCGGCCTGGCAGAAGCACGGCTCCGACATCCTCGGCCCGCTGTACACCGCACTCGGCACCCGCATCCACAACGAGGGCCAGGGCCCGACCCGCGAGGCCGTCGAAGGTGCTCTGGCGGACACCGGCCTGCCCGCCGATCTGATCGAGTACTTCGACCAGAAGGACTTCGAGTTCGACGCCGAGCTGCGCGCCTCCCACAAGGAGGGCATCGACAAGGTCGGCCAGGAGGTCGGCACCCCGGTCATCGCCGTGCCCGGCGACGACGGCGAGCAGATCGCCTTCTTCGGCCCGGTCGTCACCCCGACCCCCCTGGGCGAGGACGCCGCGAAGCTCTGGGACGGCACCCTCGCCGTGGCCTCCGTGCCGGGCTTCTACGAGATCAAGCGGACGCGGACGAAGGGGCCGGACTTCAGCAACCTGTAAGGGTCACCCCTCCGGTTCGGGGAACGACGCGCCGTCGTGGTGATTCCCCAGCCGCTGGTAGCGCCGGCAGCCCTCGCGGGCGCAGCGGTAGTACGAGCCCAGGCGGGTGTGCCTGGGCTTGTGCGCTTTGACGTACGCCTGCTCGTCCTCGGAGAGCTCGCGGAACTCCTGCAGCGTGCCTCCGCAGTTCTCGCAGTGCCTGGTCGCCATGGATGCCCTCCTACGGGTCAGCCCTTCCTCGCCATCACCGCCAGATCGGGGAAGTCGGTCACGACCGCGTCGACCCCATCCCGTAGTACAGCGCGTCCT
>CBFGZZ010000285.1:0-11672 GCA_965653385.1 uncultured Streptomyces sp.
AGCTCTTCGGCCCGGGCCAGCAGCCCGGCCGAGCCGCCCGGCCGCCCGTCGTGCGCGCGCATCGCCGCCTCCAGCCCGGCCCGCCCGATCCAGGCACCGCCGCCGCAGTCGCCGAGCAGATGCCCCCAGCCGTCCGCGCGGCGCCAGCACGCCAGGTCGGTGCCGATCGCGATCAGCCCCGTACCGGCGGCGACCACGGCACCGGTACGGGAGCCGAGGGCGCCGACATAGGCGGTGACCGCATCGGCGGCGAGGGCGACGTGCCCGATGCCGAACTCCCGCCCAAGTGCGCCCGGCAGTTCGGCACGCAGGGCAGCGCCCAGACTGGCCAGTCCGGCGGCGCCGACCGCGGCCGCCACCGGCCGGGCGATCCCGGTCTCGGCCGTCAACGCCCGCACCATGGGCACCAGTTGTTCCATCATGTGGTCGGGGTCGATACCCCGGCCCCCGGTGCGCACGGGCTCACGGGATTCCCGTCGGGCCAGGCCGCCGCGGTCGACGGTGCCGACGACGACCCGCATCCCGGACCCTCCGGAGTCGACAGCGAGGAAGCCGTGGTCGTCGGGCATGGGTTCCCCTGTCTTCCCGGTGACCGGCTGCCGCGAGGTCCGCTGGACCGGCACGAAGATCTCGTCGAAGATCTCGACGAGGAGGAAGAGTAGCGCCAGGAGCACCGGCGCGGGCGGGTGCTTCGGCGCCTGTGCGGGGCCGTGGCACGTACCAGTAGAGTGACGCGCCGTGGCACCACGACCCTTGCATGAACTTGTTGAAGCCGGCTGGGCGAAGGCCCTCGAACCTGTGGCCGGACGCATCGCGGCCATGGGGGACTTCCTCCGCGCCGAGATAGCGGCGGGCCGCACCTATCTGCCGGCCGGGGCGAATGTCCTGCGGGCCTTCCAACAGCCCTTCGACGACGTCCGGGTCCTGATCGTGGGTCAGGACCCCTATCCCACACCGGGCATGGCCATCGGGCTGAGCTTCGCCGTCTCGCCCGAGGTGCGTTCGCTGCCGGGAAGCCTGGAGAACATCTTCCGGGAGATGCACACCGACCTCGGACTGCCCAGGCCGTCGAACGGCGATCTGACACCGTGGACCCAGCAGGGCGTGCTGCTGCTCAACAGGGCGCTGACGACGGCCCCGCGCAAGCCGGCGGCGCATCGCGGCAAGGGCTGGGAAGAGGTCACCGAGCAGGCCATTCGCGCGCTCGCCGGCCGCGGCAAGCCGCTGGTGTCCATCCTGTGGGGGCGTGACGCCCGCAATCTGCGGCCTTTGCTGGGAGACCTTCCGGCGATCGAGTCCGCGCACCCGTCCCCGATGTCGGCGGACCGCGGCTTCTTCGGCTCACGCCCGTTCAGCCGGGCCAACGACCTGCTGATCAGGCAGGGCGGCCAGCCCGTCGAGTGGCGCCTGCCGTAGAGCCGCGGCTCATCGCAGTACGGCTGTCAGCAGGCGAGAATTCCCAGGCGTGGGCTTGCCCTGCCCATGCCCTCGGACGGGAGTACGTCGAGGGCGACCGGTGCATCACCGGCTGACGCCGGCCGCGCGGCGTTGCGCAGTTCGGGTGAATGTCCCGCGCGATCTCGGCCGTCACTCCCGGCCTGGAGTGCACCGCTCGACCACACTCCAAGCCGGTAGGCCGCCCGTTCCGGCACGAGTCGGGACGTCGCTGAGAGGACCGCGTCCCGTGATGCCGTTGATGCTGTTCCTGGGCGGAGTCGGCGGAGCCGCACTGCGTTTCGGTCTCGAGAGGGCGCTGTTCAAGGTATGGCCCCATGAGCCGTTTCGATGGGTCGCGTTCGCGGTGAACTTCAGCGGCTGCTTCGCGTTGGGTCTCCTCCTGGGTGACCTGATCGCGAGCGACAAGCCGGCATCGGTCCACTTGCTCCTGGGCGGGGCCATCACCAGCTTCAGCGTCTTCGGCCACGAGCTTCTCCGGCTGACGCAGAGCGGGCTGTACGGAATCGCCGGGCTGCGGGCCTGCACCGGCTGGCTGGTCGGCGCCGGGGCGGCCACCGCCGGTGCGCTGACGGCGATGCAGGTGGCTCAACGCGTGCTGTGAACGCCCCTCCGCGGGCTCCCGCCCCGCCGGGCTACTCCTCGTCCGAAGTGGTGGGGCGCGTCCGGCCGGGCTCCGGCTCCAGCTCGCCCTGCTGCGCGCGGGCGTGCAGCACGTCGCCGATGAACAGGTCGTAGACCAGCACCCCGATCACACCGCCCACGAGCGGCCCGACGATCGGAATCCACCAGTAGCCGCTGAACGCCCCCGACAGGCTGCCCGGAAACGCCAGGTCCTGCCATCCCGCCATCCAGGTGAACAGACGCGGACCGAAATCGCGGGCCGGGTTGATGGCGTACCCCGCGTTCGCCCCGAAGGACATGCCGATGGCCGCCACCACGAACCCGATCACCAGCGGACCCAGGTTCGCCTTCACGGCCGTGTTGCGCAGGTCGATGATCGCCACCACCAGCATGACCAGGAAGGCCGTACCGACGACCTGGTCGATCAGCGGACCCCAGATCCCGCCGTGGAAGTACGGCGCGGGGAAGGTGGCGAAGATCGAGAACGAGGCCAGGGTGTGTCCTCCCGTCTTGGGACCCTCCATGGCGTCGTCGAAGGTGTTGATGGCGTCGTGGTACACCCCGTAGACCAGCGCCGCCCCGGCCAGAGCGCCGAGCACCTGGGACGCCCAGTAGGGGAGGACCTTGGCCCAGGGGAACTTGCGGCGTACGGCGAAGGCCAGCGTCACGGCCGGGTTGATGTGCGCTCCGCTGATGCCGCCGGCCACGTAGATGCCGAAGACCACGGCCATGGCCCAGCCCCAGGTGATCAGCAGCCAGTCACCGGCGCCGAGGAAGAACGTGGTGGGCCCCTCGGTACGGCCGGAGCCGGGCAGGGCCGCCACCGCCATCGCCACCACACCGGTGCCGAACGCGATGAGGACGAACGTCCCCAGGAACTCCGACATGCATTCGCCCGGCAGACCCGCGCGACTGCGGAACCTCGAGGGCTTCACCAGAGGTTCGATCTCCACTGCCATGTGATCCTCCCAGGGCTTGCTGCGGTCACGGCAGAACGCAGTAGTCACGTCGTAACCCGGCACGTGAACCGCGGCAACCGCAGAAAACCCCGATCCCGACCCCGGAACCGACCTCCGGGCACCGCCCCCTGAGGACCGACGCGGACGCGCCGCCGAGCGCCTGTACGCTCGGCAACGCGTCCCGGTGGGGCCCGACGCCTCAGCCGACCACCGCGGCTCTGACGCACAGCACGTCCGGCAGATGCGAGGCCAGTTGTCGCCAGCTGTCGCCGTCGTCGGCCGACGCGAACACCTCGCCGTTGCGGTTGCCGAAGTACACGCCCGCCGGGTCCGCGTCGTCCGTGCACATCGCGTCGCGCAGCACCGTGCCGTAGTGGTCCTCCTGCGGCAGTCCCGCCGACAGCGGCTCCCAGCTCTTGCCCGCGTCCGCCGTACGGAAGACGCGACAGCGGTGGTCGGCCGGTACGCGGTCCGAGTCGGCGTTGATCGGGAACACGTACGCCGTCTCACCGCGGTGGGGATGCGCCACCGCGGCGAAGCCGAACGTGGACGGCAGGCCCTCGCCGATGTCCGTCCAGTGCGCGCCCGCGTCGTCGCTGCGGTACACGCCCCAGTGGTTCTGGAGATAGAGGCGGTCAGCCGTCGTCGCGTCCTGGGCGATCTTGTGCACGCACTGACCGAACTCGGGGTTCGGATCCGGCAGGAACACCGCGGAGACACCGGAGTTGGAGGGCGCCCAAGTCGCCCCGCCGTCGGCGGTCCTGAACACCCCGGCGGTCGAGACGGCGACCGTCACGGCCCGCGGGTCGCGCTGGTCGGTGATCACGGTGTGCAGCCCCTCACCGCCACCGCCCGGCACCCACTTCGACCGGGTCGAGTGCTCCCACAGCGGGCGGACCAGCTCGAACGTCTCACCGCGGTCCTCGGAGCGGTACAGCGCGGCCGGTTCCGTGCCCGCGTACACCACGTCCGCCTCCGCGGCCGCCGGGTGCAACTGCCACACCCGCTCCAGGGAAGCCTCCGTGTCCTTGGGGAACTTCACGGCCGGCCGGGCCGGTTCGGTCCAGGTGCGGCCCAGGTCGTCGGAGTGGAACACGGACGGGCCCCAGTGCGCGCTGTCACCGCCGGCCAGCAGCCGCGGGCGCTCGCCCCGGGTGTCGATGGCGACCGAGTACACGGCCTGGGCGTTGAAGTAGGGGCTCTCGTCGAACTCCCAGGTGTCACCTCGCCTCCGCCCGATGAACAGGCCCTTGCGGGTCCCCACGGCGAGCAGTACCTCGGTCATGCCGATCACCTCCGCGACGTCTTTGTCTCAGGTACCGGCCAGTCTGCACCTCGCCACTGACAGTCACCTCTGGAATGGCCTGCGTCGCAGGTCAGAGCGGCGAGGGCTGCTTCCGGCCGCCGGCCGCGGGCCGCTTTCGCGCAGACGCCCGCGGGAATGCGTGACCCGTGCCACGACCGATCCCGGCAGCTGCCGTGAGTATCCGCCCGCCGTCTCCCGTATGGGAGGGCGGTGGGTCCGGCTTGTTCGTGCGCTCATGAGGAGGAAGCCTTCGATGGCGTTCCGTGGTCCGAAGGTGTGGCTGTGGCGGTGGCGGCGCAATCCGCTCAAGCGCCGGGCCGACTGGGTGGAGGCCTGGGTGCTGCTCGCCGCCTGGGCGGTCACCGTCCTCGCCGGAGTGCTCGCCGGTATGACGACCGCCCGCGCCGTGGAGCAGGGCATGGCCCGCGAGCGCGTCGAGTGGCGGCCCGTGGTGGCCCTGCTCACCGAGCATGCTCCGGGCACGACGGACTCGCGTGCCCGGGTGTCGAGCAGCGAGCAGGTGTGGGCGAAGGTCCGCTGGAGCGCGCGCGACGGCTCCCCGCACACCGGTCAGGCCCGGGTCCGCCCCGGCAGCGGCGTCGGCACCCCGGTCACCGTCTGGACGGACCGACAGGGCCGCATGGTGACGCAGCCCGCCACCCCCTCCGAGGCACACACCCGCGCCGCCCTGGTCGGTGGCCTCGCGGGCGTCTGCGCGGCATGCGTCCCCTTCGTCGCGGGCCGAGCCCTCCGCAGCCGCCTGGAGACCCGACGTATCGACCGGTGGGGCTACGAGTGGGCACGGTTCGGGCCGTTGTGGGGCGGGCGGACGACGGGGTGACGGTGGGACGGGAGCGGTGGCGGAGGGGCGGCGGGGGCCCGGGCGTCAGCGGGCTGCCGTGGAACCCGGCAACGCCCGGCCCAGAATCCCGTCCAGGTCGGCCGCGTCGGGCAGTGTCCCGAACGCGTGCCCCCAGTCGCCGCTCAACCGGCTGGCGCAGAAGGCGTCGGCAGTCGCCGCGGGGGCGTGCCGGACCAGGAGGGAGGCCTGGAGGGTCAGGGCCATCAGTTCGACCAGGCGGCGGGCGCCGGCCTCGGAACCGGTTGCGAGCATGCCCTTCAGTCGGGTGACGGCAGCGTCCAGCCGGGCGTCCGCCCCCTGCGCCAGGGCGAGTTCGGCGAACAGGGCCTCCGCGGTGCCCGCTTCCCTGCTCAACGCCCGTAGCACGTCGAGGGCGTTGACGTTCCCCGAGCCCTCCCAGATGGACAGCAGCGGAGCCTCGCGGTAGTGGCGGGGCATGCCCGACTCCTCGACGTAGCCGTTGCCGCCGAGGCACTCCAGGGCCTCCGCGGTGAACGCGGGCCCCCGCTTGGTGACCCAGTACTTGCCGACGGCGGTGGCGATGCGGCGGAACGCCGTCTCGGCCCCGTCCGGGTCGGCGCCACGCACCGCACGGTCCGCCGCCCCGGCCAGCCGCAGCGTGAGCGTCGTCGCCGCCTCGGACTCCAGCGCCAGGTCGGCCAGGACGTTGCGCATCAGGGGCTGGTCGATCAGCCGGGCACCGAACGCGCTGCGGTGGCGTACATGGTGCCCCGCCTCGACGAGCGTCTTGCGCATCAGCGTCGCCGACGACATCACACAGTCCAGCCGGGTGCAGTTGACCATCTCGATGATCGTCTTCACACCCCGCCCCTCCGGCCCCACCAGCCAGGCCACGGTCCCGTCGAACTCGGGCTCGGAGGACGCGTTGGAGCGATTGCCCAGCTTGTCCTTCAGACGCTGGATGCGGAACGCGTTGCGGGTGCCGTCCGGCAGGACGCGCGGCACGAGGAAGCAGGACAGACCGCCGGGAGCCTGCGCCAGCACCAGGAAGACGTCGCACATCGGCGCCGAGGTGAACCACTTGTGCCCGCGCAGCGTGTACACGCCGGGCTCGGCGGTCGGCGTCGCCGTGGTGGTGTTCGTACGGACGTCTGAGCCGCCCTGCTTCTCGGTCATCCCCATGCCCGCGAGCAGACCCCGCTTCTCGGTCGGCACGCGCAGCTGCGGGTCGTACTCCCGGCTGGTCAGCAGCGGCTCGTACACCTTCGCGAGCTCGGGCTGGCGGCGCAGTACGGGGACGGCGGCGTACGTCATCGACGTCGGACAGCCGTGGCCGGCCTCGGTGTGCCCCCACACCAGCCCGCCCGCGGTCCGGGCGACATGCGCCCCGGGCCGCTCGTCCGCCCACGGCGCCCCGGCCAGCCCCTCGGCGACCGCGACCCGCATCAGGTGATGCCAGCTCGGGTGGAACTCGACCTCGTCGAGGCGCCGGCCGTACCGGTCGTGCGTCCGCAGCTCGGGCTCGTTCCGATTGGCCAGCTCACCCCACTCCTGCGCCTCGACGCTCCCGGCCCGCAGCCCGAGCCGCCGGACGCCCTCCTCGGCCCAGCCGGCCCCCTCGCGGCGCAGCCCCTCGAACAGGGCCGTGTCCTCCGACGCGTCGTACGGGGCCAGTGGAGGCGGTTGGTTGGTGACGTCGTGGGTGGCGTACCGCCCGGCGTGCTCCTGTGCGACTGCGGGCCGCTCCTGTGCGGGTATCGAGACCATGCCGTCAGTGTTGCATCAACGCTGCGGTCGCATCAATCCTGTAATACGTCACCGTCGCCGTGCCCCGTACAGTCGTGACCATGCCGAACGACGCGTCACCGCAGGCCGACGAGGTGGAGCTGCGCCCGCTCTCCGCCCGGTCGGTCGTCCTGAGCCTGCTGCTGGGCCTGCATCCGCCCGAGCTGCCGGTGAAGGACCTGGTGCGCAGCGTGGAGCCGTTCGGGATCGCGGGATCCACCCTGCGGGCCGCGCTCAGCCGGATGGTGGCGACCGGTGACCTGCGGCGCGCGGACACGGTCTACGGCCTCAGTGAACGGCTGCTGGAGCGCCAGCGGCGGCAGGACGACGCCGTCCACCCCGGGACCCGGTCCTGGGACGGCGGCTGGGAGATGGTCGTGGTCACCGCCACGGGCCGCGAGCCCGCCGAACGCGCCGAACTCCGCTCCGAGTTGACCCGGCTCCGGCTCGCGGAACTGCGGGAGGGTGTCTGGCTGCGCCCGGCCAACCTGCTCCGCCCCCTCCCGGAGGCCCTCGACCGGGTCGCCGAGCGCTGCACGGCCCGCCCCGACCGCCCCGCACGCGAACTCGCCGCGACCCTGTGGCCGCTGGACACGTGGGCGGAGACGGGGCGCGCCCTGCTGACCCATGTCGCCCACGTCCGTCGGCCGTCCGACCGCTTCACCGCCTTCGCGGCCGTCGTACGGCACCTGCTCGCCGACCCGATGCTGCCCCCCGAGCTCCTTCCGGCCGACTGGCCGGGTGCCCGGTTGCGGGCCGCGTACGCGGACTACCGGCGGGAGTTGTCCGGCGACCCACGCGCGCGTGACGACCGGGGCGCCGTCGAAGCCCCAGGCGCGGCGCCACGCGCGCGTGCCCGCCGGACATGACGAGGCGGCCGTACGAAGCGCCGTGCGGAGGCGCTGCATACGGCCGCCCTCCCCGTGGGGGGACCACTTATGTGCGCGGCCTACCTGTGTGAGACCCACCCATGTGTGAGACCCACATGTGGGCGAGCCCTACCGGTAGGTGATGTCCGACGTGGAGTACCGACAGTTGGTGCTGTCCGGCCCCGTCCCCACCGCGTCGTTGTTGTTGTACTTCTGGCACGGGACGACCTTGCGACCGGCGTCGTTGAAAATCGTGATGCCGCGCAGTGTCGCCACGTCGTTGCGGTTGACGTTGATGCCGACCAGGCGTGCGGTCGACCCTGTGCCGGTCACCTCGATGTTGCTGAGATTGACCTTGCGGGTGTACTGCGTCGAGCAGTCTCCGCACGAGCGGTACAGCGTCTTGAACTCGCTGACCGCGAAGTTGGAGATGTTCACCGTGCCCGGTCCGTTGTGCTGGAAGACCTTGTCGGCGGCCTTCTTCGCGCCCCCGCCGATCACGTTGTACGTGGAGCCTCCCCGGAAGGTCGCCGCGTCCTCGCCGACGTCCTCCCACCACACGTTCTGGAGCGTGCAGTTGCCCTCGCAGTGGATGCCGTCGGCGCCGGGTGCGCCGATGATGACGTTCTTCAGGGTCGCGCCGGCCGCGAGCTTGAAGATCGGGTCCTGGCCCTCCTCCTGGCCGTCGCCGGCCAGGTCGCCGCTGCCGTAGTAGCGGACCATCCCGCCGTCCCGGACACCGGAGACGTTGATCGTGGAGCTCACCGGCTGGCTGCTGCTGGGTGTCGGCCAGGTGGCGGCGCTCGCCGGCGGGGCCCCGAGTGTCGTGATCATGACAGAAGAGAGCCCGAGTGCGGTCAGGGTGCCGGTCACTGCGCGCCGGCGGGTGCGGGGCTTTGCTGGTGAAGTCATGTCCCGGATGCCTTCCTCCAGTTGGGGGGTGGTCAGATCTTTCCGGCGCCCGCGCCGGACGTCACCGAGGCGACGACGGTGGACGCGGACTCCGCGGTGTAGCTGTAGGGCGGCGCGGTGAAGGAGCCGACCTGGGAGATCTCGGTCGCGGCCCCGCCGAGATCGTTGCCGCGCAGATTGGCGTGGCCGTCGACGTCACTGCTGCGGTTCGTGGTGACGGCGATCTTGGTGTCGCGGAAGACGTTGTTCTCCACGAGCATCTGGGCGCCCATGCGCGAGTGGCAGGCGGTGTCCGCGCCGGCCACGTAGTTGTTGTAGAAGTGTCCGGTGCCGAAGCGCAGGCTGGGGATGCGCGAGTAGACGTTGCTGAACTGGTTGTGGTGGTACGTCACCTTCAGGTGGCCCGTGTCCTCGCTCGCGTTGTTGTCGCTGTGGCCGACGAGCGAACCCTTGAAGTGGTCCTTGAAGGTGTTCCAGGACACCGTGACGTTGTCCGAGCCGTGATTGATGTCCAGCAGGCCGTCGTAGTAGTCCTTGTCGTGGTTCCGGTCGGCCGAGAAGGAGTTGTGGTCGATCCACACCTTCGTCGACGCCTGGACCGTGATGCCGTCGGCCGGTGCCACCGGCTTGCTGATGTTCAGGTTGCGGACGACGACGTTGGTGACGTTCTTCAGCCGCAGCCCGCCTCCGGTGAACCCGGACGACGAACCCACGCCCAGCACCGTGGTGTTGGAGCCGACGTCGACCTGTCCGCTCAGCGAGATCAGGCCGTTGACCCGGACGACCTTGGCCGAGTTGCCGGTGACCGCCGTCTTGAAGGCGTTCAGTGTGGAGACGGTGACCGCCGAGGCGCTGCCGCCGCCGGTCGTCCCGGCGCCGAATCCGATCGGTGAGGTCTCGGCGGCGCCGGCGGACTGAGGCAGGGCCAGGGCGGCCGCGGTGGCGAGGGCGGCCGCGGCGGCCGTCAGCAGTGCGGTTCTTTGCGGGCGTGCACGTGGGGGGAGCGTACGCATGCGGATGCGTCCTTTCGGAGGAGCCGATCGATCATGCATGTGAACGATGTGCTTCATGTTGAACGCGTGCGCGAGCGGGGCGGCCGTGTGGGGGGTGTAGCAGTGCGGCTCGGTCACCCTGCTGAACGGAACGTAAAGGGCAAGCGCTTTCTGGTCAACGCTTTGCGCGGAAGAATTCCGTCAGCCCTGGCGGGCGTAAGGGCTCGCTGCGCGGTCAACCGGGGAGTGGAGTGGGAGCGCTTCCATGGTGAGCGTGTCCATGCCACGATGCCCTCCGGACGCGTTCCCTGCGAGAGGGCGAGTCGATGCCGACTCCACGTATGCGTACGTCGATCAGCGGCCTGGTGCTCGATTCGGCCGTGACCGTCTGCCGCGCCATCGTGGCCCGTCGCGCTGTTCCCGCCCCTTCAGGGCGCGGAAGCCCGGCCCGCTGACCCGCACCGACAGCGCCAGAAGGGACAAGGACGTGCCCACCCCCATCGGCACCACCCCGAGAAGACCGATCCCGTTACTCGTCGCCCTCCTCGCAGCGCTCCTTCCACTGCTCGCGACCCTGCTCGCCACCGCCCCCACGGCGGCCGCCCGCACCCAGGCCGCCGACGTCGTCCCCACCGCGACACTCACCGAGGTCACCGACTTCGGCACCAACCCCAGCGATCTGCGCATGTACGTGTACGTGCCGGACAGCGTCACCGCCGCCCCGGCCGTCCTGGTGGCCGTGCACTGGTGCACCGGCTCCGGCCCGGACATGTACAACGGCACCGAGTACGACACGCTCGCCGACCAGTACGGCTTCATCGTGCTCTACCCGTCCGTCACCCGCAGCAGCAAGTGCTTCGACGTCTCCTCGCCGCAAGCGCTCAAGCGGGGCGGCGGCAGCGATCCCGTCGGCATCAAGTCCATGATCGACTGGGTGACCCGCACCTACGACGCCGACCAGAGCCGCGTCTTCGCCACCGGCATCTCCTCCGGCGCGATGATGACCAACGTCCTGCTCGGCGACTACCCCGACGTGTTCGCGGCCGGCGCCGCCTTCTCGGGCGTCCCCTTCGGCTGCTTCGCCACCACCGACGGCTCCGAGTGGAACAGCGCGTGCGCGGGCGGCACCGTGACCCACTCCCCGCAGGAGTGGGGCGACCTGGTCCGCGGCGCCTACCCGGGCTACACCGGCCCCCGTCCCCGTATGCAGCTGTGGCACGGCACCGAGGACGACGTCCTGCGCTACCCCAACTTCGGGGAGATGATCAAGCAGTGGACCGACGTCCAGGGCGTCAGCCAGACCCCGGCCGCCACGGACACACCCCAGTCCGGCTGGACCCGCACCCGCTATGGCGGCACCGGTGACCGGGCCCCCGTCGAGGCGATCAGCCTCCAGGGCGTCGGCCACAACCTGTACGGCTACGGCATGGCGGCCCGCGTCCTCACCTTCTTCGGCCTCGACAGCGGCGGCCCCGCACCTCAGCCCCAGCCCGGCGCCTGCAAGGTGAACGCCACCACCAACGCCTGGAGCACGGGCCTGACCGCCTCCCTGACCATCACCAACACCGGCACGACGGCGATCAACGGCTGGCAACTCGGCTTCACCCTGCCCGCCGGCCAGACGATCACCAACGGCTGGGGGGCCACGTACACCCCGGCGTCCGGCGCGGTGACGGCGACCAACGCCGCCTACAACGCGGCTCTCGCGCCGGGCGCAGGCGTCAGCGTCGGGTACCAGGCCAACCACACCGGGAACAGCGCGGCGCCCGGCGCCTTCACCCTGGGCGGGACGGCCTGCACGGTCGGTTGACCTTCCCGGACCTCGTAGCGCGAGAGGTTCCCGTACGCGGATGACATGCCGTTTTGCGGGAACCCGGGCTCCACCGAAGGCGACGTCGAACGAGGTGGAGCGAGGCGAGCGATGGTTCTGGGACTGCTCTCACGTCC
>CBFGZZ010000286.1:0-11632 GCA_965653385.1 uncultured Streptomyces sp.
ATCAGGTCCAGGCCGGTTCGGCCGTACTGGGCGGGCTTTTGTGGGTGGCCGTGGTGATCGCCCTCGGCTGCCTGATCACCCGGCGCGCCCACCTGCTGCCATGGCAGACCGGCCGACTGCGTGTCGCGTGGGCGCCGAGCGTCTCGGCGGTCGCGCGCATGCTCCTGCTGATGACCGTCGTTCCGCTGATCGCCGTCGTGTTCGTCGGCATCGTCGTCGGCGGTAAGGGCGCGACCGCCGCCGGCGCCGCCCTCCTGCTGGCCCCCGACGCGGTGGTCGTCTTCGTGACGCTGGGCCTGGGCGTCTCCTGGACGGCCTCGACACACCAGGCGCAGAGCGAGGACGGCAACCCGCTCGCCTCGCTGCTGCGCAGGCTGGGCGGCGCGCAGGCACAGGCGCGTCCCGACCGCGTCGAGCACCTCAGGGACCTGTCGGCAGGGGGCTGGCCGCTGTGGCTCCTGGCCCTGCTGGTGACTGGACTCGCCCTGCTGGCCTGCGGTTACGCGGCGGCACGGGCCGCGGCGCGGACACCGGCCCACGCCCCGAGCGCCCACCGGACACGCCATGGGCAGCACCTCGCACCGGCAGCACGCCTCGGGGTCGTCCTGGGCGTGGCCCTGGGCCTGACGGCCTGGCTCACGCAGGCATCCGGCCAGATCTCGGCGACCATGTTCGGCAGCGAGATGGGCGGCACACAGGCCGGATTCAGCGGCAGCGTGCCGCTGGCCGCGCTGCTGGGACTGCTCGCCGGAGCGGCGGCCGGCTTCGTGGGCAGTGTGCTGCACGGTCTTCACGGCGGGCAGACACGCCCATTCCGTACGATCTCGCGCAACACCCCGGTTGCCCCGGTCGGCGAGCACCTCGCGGACGTCCCGGGCGCGACGGCACACGGTGTTGGATCCGGCCCCTTGGAGAACTCACTTGGCAACCGCTGACCGACCTCCCCCGTCCGCGACGGACTGTTGGCTCACCCCTGCCCAGGACGACACGGCCGACGTGGACCTGCTGGTCGTCGACGACGAACCGACCGTACGGGAACTGCTGTGCGCCGCTCTGCGCCACGCGGGCTTCACCGTGGCCGCGGCCGGCACCGGACAGGAGGCCCTGGAGCAGGCGCGTGCCGTGTCGCCCGATCTCGTCCTGCTGGACGTGATGCTCCCCGACATGGACGGCTTCGAGGTGATCCGGAGCCTGCGTGAGCGGCCCCGGTCCGGCAGGACGGCCGTGCGGGGACACATCCCGGTGGTGTTCCTGACCGCCCGGGACACGACGCGGGACAAGATCGAGGGCCTCGTCCTCGGCGGAGACGACTACGTGACCAAGCCGTTCGATCTGCAGGAGCTGATCGCACGCGTCCGCGCGGTGCTGCGCCGCACGAACGGCGACCCCGGCGCCGTACTGCGCGTGGCCGATCTGGAACTCGACCCGGAGGGAGTCCAGACCACGCGGGCCGGGCAGCCGATACGCCTGTCACCGACCGAGTTCCGGCTCCTGTACACCCTGATGGCCAACGCGGGACGCACCGTCCCCAGGGCACTGATCCTCGAACGGGTGTGGGACTACGACTTCGGCGGTGACACCGGCATCGTCGACACCTACATCAGTTACCTGCGCCGGAAGATCGACAACGGCGGCCCGAAGCTGATCCACACGGTGCACGGCGTCGGCTACGTGCTGCGGGGCCCGAAGACATGACCGGTCGACGCATCCTTACGGTATGGGCGCGGGCCTCGCTGCGCAGCAGGGTGCTCCTGCTGGCGACGGCTCTGCTCGCGGCGGGTTTCACCGCGTTCAGCCTGGTCACCGGCAACGCCTTGCGCACCTACCTGGAGGACCGGGCCGACACCCAACTCAGGGCCGCCGCACAGGTGTTCGCCCTGCTGCCACCGGGGCTCGCCGAGAGTGGTGCCGAGCGGACCCCTCCGGCGGGCCTCGGCGAGTTCAGCACCGAAGTCCTTGGCAACCCGGTCATCGCTTACGTCCGGGCTGACGGGACGAGCATGGGCAGCATCGACTCCCTCGCCGGAAAGCGCTCCGGCAGCTCACGCGGTCCGCGGCTGCCGAAGCTGGACTCTGAGGCGGTCGCCGCCGGAGGAGGCCGCCCCTTCACCGCCGACAGCAGCCAGGGCGAGGGGCGGTGGCGGGTGATCGCCGTGCCCCGGGCCGGCAACGGGGCCGCACGGAGCACGCTCGGGGCGGCGCTGCCGGGCGACGGCGGCAGTGTGGTCGTGGCCACGTCCATGGACCAGGTGGACGCCACCGTGGACCGCATGTGGCGTGTCTACGAAACCACCGGACTGGCCCTGCTCGGGCTGCTCGTGGCGGCCGGCTGGTTCGCCATGCGGTCGGGCCTGAAGCCCCTGTCCCGGATCGAACGGACCGCCGCCGAGATCGCACACGGGGACCTGACCCGCCGGGTACCGGCCCTGGCGGGGCCGAACACCGAGGTCGGCCGCCTCGCCACGGCACTCAACGGGATGCTCGGCCAGATAGAGGCCGCCTTCGCTGCCCGTGCCGAGTCCGAGGCGCGGATGGGCCGCTTCGTCGCCGACGCCGGCCACGAACTGCGTACCCCGCTGGCCGGCATCAAGGGCCTTACCGACCTCTACCACATGGGCGCTCTCCCCGAGCGCGAGGACATCGACGCCACCATGGCCCGCATCGCCCGCGAGTCCGAACGCCTCACCCGGCTCGTGGAGGACATGCTGCTCCTCGCCAGGCTCGACGAACCGTCCCTGAGAACTGTCGGCGGCGACCCGGGACAGGGAGCCGGTTCACCCGACCCGTTCCCGCTGGGCCTGGACTGCGCCCCGATGGACCTGCGCACCCTGGCGGCCGACGCCCTCCACGACATACGGGCGCTCGACGCCGCCCGGTCCGTGACCCTCACCGGGCCGAACGGCGACGGCCCGCCGGCCTCCGCTCCCGCTCTCGCTGACGAGTCCCGCCTCCGCCAGGTCGTCACCAACCTGATCGGCAACGCCATCAGGCACACGCCACCCGGTACGCCGATCCGCATCGGCGTGGGCACCGACGGCGGCCACGCGGTCCTGGAGGTCGCCGACGAAGGCCCCGGCCTCACCGAGGAACAGGCCCGCCGCATCTTCGAACGCTTCTACCGCACGGACACCTCACGGACCCGCGCCACCGGGGGAGCGGGACTCGGCCTGGCCATCGTCCAGTCGCTGGTCACCGCGCACGCGGGACATGTGGAGGTGCGGTCGGCACCGGGCCGGGGCGCCACCTTCCGCGTCCTGCTGCCCCCACCCCCAGACCCTCGCACCGAACCGCGCACCTCCGTGCGGACCCAGGCGGACGCCTCGGCCGTCGGCGCGGCTCTCCGCTGAGTACCCCCCACTGATCCCCCACATTCAAGGAGATCCCGTGAAACGACGCACGCTACTGGCTCTCACCCTCACCTCGTCCCTCGCCTTCCCGGTGACGGTGACGGTGACGGCGACGGCGGCGACACCCACCCCAGCCGACGAGGAACGCTCCTCGCGCGTCACCGGCGTCGAGGTGACGCGCAAGGAGTCGCTGGGCACGTTCGGTGGTGTGCCGTACGAGCGGCTGGCCGGCACCGTCTCCGGAACCGTGTCGGCCGAGGAACCCGTGGCGGGACTCGACTCGGCCGCCGGGACCGACGGGGTCCACACCTACACCTCGGGCTTCGAGCTGATCCGCCCGGTCGGGCAGGACCAGCGCAGCGAGGTCGTGGTGGAGGTGGAGAACCGGGGCATTCCCCTGCTGCTCCACGGCTACAACTCGATGCAGGACCCGCCGCCCGTAGGAGCCCCGCAGGACGTCTCGTACCCGGCGGGCATGGGCGACGGCTTCCTGTTCGCCGAAGGACGCTCCTACGCGCGGGTCCAGTGGCAGACCGGCATCTCACCGGGAGTGCCGGAATCGGCCCAGGGCGTCGGCCAGGTCATCGTCCGTGACTTCGGGCGGCTGCTGCGCAGCGGACGGCTCGAAGGCGAGCATTCGCCACTCGGTGCGTACGAGCACCGGTTGCTCGTGGGGTTGAGCCAGGCCAGCTGGTTCGTCACCAGCTTCGTCGCCGAGGGCTTCAACGACGCCGGCGGACGCGTCTTCCAGGGCGCCTACGCCCAGGACGGCACCGGCAACCAGCTCGCGATCAACGGCGTCGCCGCGGCGGACGGCCAGCCACAGGTGCCCTACATGAGGCCGGACGGTGTGCCGCTCGCTCCTGGGCAGGTGCTGCGCCGGCCGGCGACGGATCCCGTCTTCGTGGACGTGGCGGCCTACACGGACTACTACCGGCTCCGGGCCAGTGTCTCCCGGCAGGCCGACCCGGCCGACGGCTACCACCGCTACGACTGGCCGGCCGCCCACAACCCGGCAATCAGCGCCGACGCGGCGGACACCGCGTTCCAGCGCTTCGGCTGCAATGACGGAAAGCCGATCCCGCTCAGTTCTCTGCACAGCGAACCGTACGGCCGTGCCCTGCTCGTGGCGTTGGAACGCCGTCTCGGCATCGGCGGTCCGCGCGAGAAGATGCCGCCCGAGCAGGTGTTCACAGCCGGTGCGCGTCCCGCCGATCCGGCACTCCTCAACGGCCTGCCCGGCCGGGAGGTGACGGTGCCGCGGACGGACGCCGACGGTTTCCCGATCGGCGGAGTGCGCTTTTCCGCGGCCGATTTGCCGCTCGGCTCACCGGTTCCGCCCGCGGTGGCTCCGGTGTCCACGGCGAGCATCACCGCGGTGTGCGGCAACTACGGGGGGTGGCAGCCATACACGGCGGACGAACTGCGCCGGCGTTACGGCTCGCTCGACGACTACGTCAGCGCCTACGACGCCCGGGTCACACGCCTGATCGCGAGCGGACTCCTCCTTGAGAGGGACCGCGGGCTCCTGCTCGACCGGGCTTCGGAGGAATGGTCGAAGGCACCGACGGGGTCGTGACCCACGGGGTTCGCCCCGCCCGCCGGATGTCACCGGATGCAGGGATCTGAGCCGTGTGAAGCCGGGGCTCGGCGGGTGTGGGCGGACCCTCGCTTCGGCGAGGCGTCGGTGAAGCCCGGTCAGACGGCCGACCAGCCGTTGTCCACCGGGAGGATGACACCGTTGATGTTGCTCGCGGCGGCGGAGGCCAGGAAGACGATGGCCGCGGCCTGTTCGTCCGTGGTCGCCTGGCGTCCGACGTTGACCATGTACTTGCCGAGCACGCCCAGTCCGTGCGACTCGATGTCCAGCCCGGCCGTGATACCCGTCGTCGTGCCGCCGGGAGCGATCGCGTTGGTCCGCACGCCCTGGTCGCGGTACGTCACCGCGAGGGACTTGGTGAGCCCGGCGATCCCGTGCTTGGAGGCGGTGTACGCGGCACCGGCCGCGCTGCCCCGCAGGGACGCCTCGGAGGCGGTGAACACGATCGCCCCGTCACCCGTGGCCAGCAGGTGAGGCAGCGCAGCGCGGGTCAGCAGGAACGGCGCGGTGAGGTTGACCCGCAGAACGCGCTCCCACTCCTCGTCGCTGACGTCGGCCACGGCGGACATCCGGTCCATGATTCCGGCGTTGTTCACCAGGACATCGATGCCTCCGCAGGCGTCCACGGCCGTGGTGACGACTCGGTCGACGACCTCCTGGTCGCTCAGGTCGCCGATCGCGGTGACAGCGGTGCCGCCCGCCACCGCTATGGCCTCCGCCGTCGCTTTGGTGCCTTCGGCGTTGATGTCCGCGAGGACGACGCGGGCGCCCTGCGCGGCGAAGAGCAGGGCGGCGGTTCGGCCGATGCCCGAGCCGGCTCCGGTGACGATCACGGACTTGCCGGACAGGCCTGTGGTGCTGTTCATGTGTGGATGCTCCCTGGTGGTGTCGGAGACCGGTGAGTCCGGGGAAAGGGCTCACGTGCCTGCGTCGACACTAGGAAGAGCCAGGCCCCGCCCCGAGCCTCCACAGGACCCAAAACGGGCGGGGCGATGAGTACCGGGGTACTGCTCCGCCTCGTCCGAAAGGTGGCCGGACAGCCTGCCGCGCCGGTTGCGGCGCGGCTCTGACCACGGGCCGGCTGTCGACGTCGCGGTGCTTCGGGTGCTTCGGGAGGAGGACGACCAGTACCGGAGTAGGAGGCGGCAGCGGCGTATTCGCTTCCCCGGTGCCGTGGGCGGCCCGATTTCCCCGCCTAGCTTGAGGGACGGGTCACGCAGACCCACCCAGTCCTCGTCATCCATCCCGTTGTTTTCCCAGGTGGGAGTAACTCCTGTGGCCACCTTCCTCTACAGACTCGGCCGGTTCGCGTTCAGACGTCGCCGCCTCGTGGTGATGCTGTGGATCGCCATCCTGGCTGTCGTCGGCATCGGCTCCGCGAGCGTGTCCGGCACGACGTCGGACCAGTTCACCATTCCCGGCACCCAGTCCCAGAAGGCGCTGGACCTGCTCGACAAGGAGTTCCCGCAGGCCTCTGCCTCGGGCGCCACCGCTCGTGTCGTCTTCGAGGCCCCCGACGGGCAGAAGCTGACCTTCGGGGCCCACAAGGCCGAGGTCGAGTCACTGATCGCCGACCTCAAGAAGGCTCCCCAGGTGGCGAGCGTCAGTGACCCCTACGCCAGTCGTCTGATCAGCCAGGACGGCACCATCACCTACGCCCAGGTGACGTACAGGGTCGCCCAGGCCGACATCACCACCGAGGCGCGGGACGCCTTGCACGCCGTCGCAGACAAGGGCGAGAAGGCGGGCCTGGCGGTCAGCCTGGGCGGCAACGCCGTCAACGAGAAGGAGGGCGCCAACGCCGGCGAACTGATCGGTCTCGCGGTGGCCGCCGTGGCGCTGGTGATCACCTTCGGCTCCCTGCTCGCTGCCGGCCTGCCGCTCCTGACCGCGCTCCTGGGCGTCATCATCGCGATCCTGTCGATCACCATCGCGACCGCCATATGGGACATGAGCGGCTCGGCGTCGACGCTTGCACTGATGCTGGGCCTGGCCGTCGCCATCGACTACGCCCTGTTCATCGTCTCCCGCTACCGCAGCGAGATCAGGGCGGGCCACGAACCCGAGGACGCCTGCGGGCGTGCCCTGGGGACGGCCGGATCAGCGGTCGTGTTCGCTGGCCTCACCGTGGTCATCGCGCTGGCCGGCCTCAGCGTCGTCGGCATCCGGCTGCTGACGGACCTGGGCCTGGCGGCGTCGTTCGCGGTCGTCGTGGCCGTCGTCGTCGCCCTGACCCTGCTGCCCGCGGTGCTGGGCTTCGCCGGGACGCGCATCATGAAGGGCAATCTCCAGACCAAGCGCATGCGGGCGCTGGAGCGCGGCGAGGGCGAGCCGATGGGCGTGCGCTGGGTGCAGCACGTCATCCGTCACCCGTGGCGGGCGCTTCTGGTCTCGGTCGCCGTCCTCGGCGTGCTGGCCATCCCCGCCCTGTCGATGCGCCTGGGCATGCCCGACGACAGCACGGCCCCCGCGGGCAGCACCCAGCGGGTCGCCTACGACACCCTCAGCAAGGGATTCGGCCCGGGCTACAACGGCCCGCTCACGGTCGTCGTCGACGCCCGGGACAGCAAGGACCCGAAGGCCGCCGCCGAGCAGACGGTCGCCGCGCTGGGCAAGCTGCCCGACGTCGCCTCCGTGAGCCCGGCCGTGTTCAACACCTCCGGTGACGTGGCCCTGATCCGGGCCGTTCCGAAGGGTTCCCCGAGCAGCCAGGAGACAGTGGACCTGGTCGGGGAGATCCGTGACACCACCGCCCCGGCCGTGCAGCGAGCCACTGACGCCGAGGTCGTGATCACCGGTACGACGGCCCTGAACATCGATGTCTCCGACAAGCTCGGCGACGCCCTCGTGCCCTACCTCCTGGTGGTCGTCGGCCTGGCGCTGATCCTGCTGCTGCTCGTGTTCCGCTCGATCCTGGTGCCCGTCAAGGCGACGCTGGGGTTCCTGCTCAGTGTGGTGGCGACCCTGGGTGTCCTGGTCGCGGTCTTCCAGTGGGGCTGGCTCAAGGACGTCTTCGGCGTCGATACCACCGCGCCCATCGTGAGCGTGATGCCGATCTTCATGATCGGTGTGGTCTTCGGTCTCGCCATGGACTACCAGGTCTTCCTCGTCACCCGGATGCGGGAGGAGTACGTCCACGGTGCCGATCCCATCGAGGCGGTGGTCGCGGGCTTCCGGCACGGCGCCCGCGTGGTGACGGCCGCGGCGATCATCATGATCTCCGTCTTCGCCGGATTCCTGCTCGCCGACGCCGCACTGATCAAGTCGATCGGCCTGGGGCTCGCCTCGGCCGTCCTCTTCGACGCCTTCGTGGTCCGCATGACCATCGTGCCCGCGGTCATGGCCCTGCTGGGCCGCCGGGCCTGGGCACTGCCTCAGCGGCTGGACCGCATCCTGCCCAACGTCGATGTCGAGGGCGAGAAGCTGCGGCACGTCCTGGACCGGCCGACCGACACGACGGGGCCGGACGGGGAAACCGGGCCCGAAAGCGCGAAGGACAGGCTGCTCGCGCCCGCCCGACCTGGCCAGGACTGACCACCGCGCCGCTTACAGTAGCCCGGCGCATGTGATCCCACGGCGGTGGGAGCCCACCCCTTCAATCGCCGTCCGTCGGTCCTCACCCCCCCAAGGGCCGACGGACGGTCAGCCGGCATCTCGGAGACACACGCCGTGACCTCAGCATCGAAGAACTCCCCAGCCGAACCCGGCAGCCTGCTGGGCAGCTCGGAGGACCGCACGGTGGTCCGGGTCCTGACTCTGCTGGCCGCCCTGGGCCGGGCGGACCAGGCGCACCCCCATGTCAAGAGGTGGGGGATGCCGATCCTGTGCGCCGCGCTCGGCCTCCAGCCCCTGGTGGAATACCCCGGCCCGGGGCCCGCGCTCCCGGTCTCACTGGGTCTGCTGGCCGGAATCACCGTGCCGCTGCTGTGGCGCCAGAGCCGTCCTGTTCTGGTGTTCACGGCCGTCACGGGGTTCTCCGTGGCGGAGGCCGCCTGTGGCGTGCTGACCAACGCGCACTTCCTCGCCCAGCTGATCATGCTGTACAACCTGGCCCGCTTCGCCACGCCCCTCGCTCTGGCCGGGGCCGTGTCGGTCGTCGTACCCCAGACGGTGATCACCATCCTCGCCTTCTCCTCCGACGTACAGCTCAAGCGCATCACCAGCGCCCTGGCACTGGCCGTCATGCTGTCGCTGTGCATGCTCGCGATGGCAGGACTGGGGCTGGGCGGCCGGGTGGCACGCCTGTACATCACCGTTCTGCAGGACCGGGCGGTACGGCTGGAGGTGGAGCGCGACCAGCGGGTCCGGCTCGCGGAAGCGGCGGAGCGGGCCCGCATCTCCCGGGAGATGCACGACATCCTTGGCCACACCCTCGCCGTCATGGTCGGTCTCGCCGATGGCGCGACCGGACTGACCGAGTCCAACCCCAAGCGGGGTGCCGAGACACTGCAGATCATCGCCGACAGCGGGCGCGGCGCCCTGGCGGATCTACGCCGGCTCCTCGGCACCCTCCGCGAGAACGGCACTGCGTCCCGCGACTCCCCGCTGGCACCCCAGCCGGGCCTGAGCGACCTCGACGCCCTCCTGGAAAGGGTCCGGGTCGCCGGCCCCACCGTGACCCTGCACACCGAGGGGGAACTCTCCGGTCTACCCGCAGGCCTCCAGCTCACCGTCTACCGCATCATCCAGGAAGCACTGACCAACACCCTCAAGCACGCCACCCTCGCGACTACGGTCGACGTGACCGTCGTGGCGACCTCCCACACGGTACGCGTCGCTGTCGAGGACAGCGGGCCTGCGCGTACGCCGCATGAGCGCCCTCGGGGCGACGGGGGACAGGGCCTCCTCGGTATGCGTGAGCGCGCCCTGCTCTACCAGGGCACCGTGACCGCCGGCCCGAACTCCCGGGGCGGCTGGAGCGTCCGAGCGGAACTGCACCTCCTCCCACCCACCGACACGCCTACGGAGAAGCACCCGGCATGACCACTGTCCTCATCGTCGACGACCAGGCCCTGCAACGCCTCGGCTTCAGCATGCTCATGGAACAACACCCCGACCTGACCGTCGTCGGCGAGGCCACGCACGGCGCCGAAGCGGTACGTATGACGGCCGAACTCCACCCGGACGTCGTCCTGATGGACGTACGCATGCCCGGCATGGACGGCATCGAGGCGACCCGCCGCATCGTCACTTCCGGGGGCCGCTCCCGCGTGCTGGTCATGACCACCTTCGACCTCGACGAGTACGCCTACGACGCCCTGCGCGCCGGAGCCAGCGGCTTCCTCCTCAAGGACGCCCTGCCCGAAGAACTCCTCGCCGGAATCCGCGCGGTCGCGGCCGGGGACGCCGTCATCTCACCGGGCCTGACCCGCAAACTCATCGACGCCTTCACCACGCGCCTGCCCGGCCACACCCCCGAGCAGGCGCGACAGCTGGAAGCCCTCACCGAACGTGAGATCGAGGTTCTCACCGCGGTCGCCACCGGATGCAGCAACGCCGAGGTCGCAGAACACCTGCACCTGGCCGAGACCACCGTGAAGTCCCACGTCAGCCGCATCCTCGCCAAGATCGGCGCCCGTGACCGGGTCCAGGCAGTCATCTTCGCCTACGACGTGGGGCTCGTACGGCCGGCATGAGCAACCGGCGCGGTGTGGTTCACGAAGCAGGAAGGGCCGTGGTGGCCGCATCCGGCCCTGCGCGAGCGGAGAGGAACGAGTGAGTACGCACATAGGGGAGCCCCGAAGACTCTCTCCCGGAGCAGGGCGCAGCCGACGGCGCGGACCGGTGCACCGAGCGCGTCCGGTGATCAGAAGCACGAGTGCGCCCGCGAACAGACAGGCATGGCCCAATCGGCGCCGGACGAACCACCGGCACGACCCGCTCCACGGCATCGCCCGGCGTGTGGCCGTGGGGAGCGCGCTGATCCTCCTCGTCAGCGGTGTCATCTCCGTGATGGTGTGGTTCTGTGTCGCGTTCGAGACCGTCGTGACGCCTGTTCTGCTCGCGCTGCTCGGCGCGGCCCTGCTCGGTCCGCTCTATCGCCGATTGATCGCGATGAAAGTGAACAAGTCGCTCGCCGCCGGGCTGACCTGTGGCGCTGTCGTCGTGGTCATGGGCGGGGCGGCGTACATCGTGGTGACCGCGCTCATCGACACCGGTGACCAGATCATCTCCTCCCTGCGCGACGCGGCCGCTTCGATCGAGGAGCGGTTCGGCCTGGCGGGGACGTCTCTGGACGATGTGGCCGCGAACGCGAAGGACCTGCTGTCCAAGTTCGGCGGCGCTGCCGTCAACGGCCTCTTGAGCGGCGTGAGCGTGGTCGTGGAGATGGCCGCGACGGGCACCCTCGCGATCCTGCTCATGTTCTTCTTCCTGCGCGACTCCGACCGGGCGGTCGCCGCACTGCACTCGCTCGCCCCCCGGGGCTCCGGTGCGAACCTTGAGGTGATGGGCCGTCGCGCCTTCCAGGCGATCGAGGGCTTCATGCGCGGCACCACGATCGTCGCCTTCATCGATGCCGTCTGCATCACCGTCGGCCTGCTCGTTCTGGACGTACCGGGCGCGGCAGGGCTCGGGGCCCTGGTCTTCATCGGCGCGTACGTCCCCTACCTCGGTGCGCTCCTGTCCGGCGCGGTCGCGGTCCTGGTCGCCTTCGCCGACGGCGGCCTCGGGACCGCGCTGTGGG
>CBFGZZ010000287.1:0-11621 GCA_965653385.1 uncultured Streptomyces sp.
CGCCGCCGATGCCGAGGTGGTCGATGCCGGCGGCCTCGCGCATGTGGTCCAGGTGGTCCGCGACCGTGGACACCGTGGCGACCGGACGCGGGTTGGCCTCCTCGAAGGCGCGGTGCACCTTCATCGCCTCGGCGGTGGTGTCGAGGTGGTGGAAGCCGTGCGCGCGCATGTTCGCGTCGGCCTCGGCCGTCCAGTCGACGGCGGCCTGGAGCACGAACTTCGGCACGAACGTCACCATCGCGACGCCGCCGTTGCCCGGGAGGCGTTCGAGGACGTCGTCGGGGATGTTGCGCGGGTGGTCGCAGACCGCGCGGGATGAGGAGTGGGAGAAGATCACCGGGGCCGAAGTGGCGTCCATCGCGTCGCGCATCGTCGTCGCCGCCACGTGCGAGAGGTCGACGAGCATGCCCTCGCGGTTCATCTCCCGTACGACCTCGCGGCCGAAGGCCGACAGCCCGCCCACTGCGGGCTCGTCCGTCGCCGAGTCGGCCCACGCGATGTTGTCGTTGTGGGTCAGGGTCATGTAGCGGACCCCGAGCGCGTACAGGGACCGCAGCGTCGCCAGGGAGTCGGCGATGGAGTGGCCGCCCTCCGCACCGATCAGGGAGGCGATACGGCCCTCCGCGCGCGCCGCCTCCATGTCCGCCGCCGTCAGCGCCGGGCGCAGGTCTGCCGGGTAGCGGGCCAGCAGCTGCCGTACGCAGTCGATCTGTTCGAGGGTGGCGCTGACCGCCTTGTCGCCGGCGTAGTCCGAGCGGACGTACACCGACCAGTACTGCGCGCCCACGCCACCCTCGCGCAGCCGCGGGAGATCGGTGTGCAGGTGGGCGCCCTGGTGGGTGGCGATGTCCCGGGCGTCGAGGTCGTAGCGGACCTGTTCGCGCAGGGCCCACGGGAGGTCGTTGTGGCCGTCGACGACCGGGAACTCGCGCAGGAGTTCCCGGGCTGCCGCCAACGAAGCGGAGGTCATCGACGTCACTTCCCCGAGCCGAAGCCGAAACCGCTCGCGCCCTCGACCTTGGCGCGCAGGCGCTTGCCCTTCTCGGTGGCCTGGTCGTTGAGTTCCTGCTGGAACTCGCGCATCCGCTGGAGCAGGTCCTCGTCGTGGGCGGCGAGGATGCGGGCGGCCAGCAGGCCCGCGTTGCGCGCGCCGGCGACGGAGACGGTGGCGACCGGGACGCCGGCCGGCATCTGCACGATCGAGAGCAGCGAGTCCATGCCGTCGAGGTACTTCAGCGGGACCGGGACGCCGATGACGGGCAGCGGCGTGACCGAGGCCAGCATGCCGGGGAGGTGGGCGGCGCCACCGGCCCCGGCGATGATCACCTTCAGGCCCCGCTCAGCCGCCTGCTCGCCGTAGGTGACCATCTCGCGCGGCATGCGGTGCGCGGAGACGACGTCGACCTCGTACTCGATCTCGAACTCGTCGAGGGCCTGCGCGGCGGCCTCCATGACGGGCCAGTCGGAGTCCGAACCCATGACGATGCCAACAACGGGGCTCATTCGGTGATCGTGCCTCTCAGGTAGCCGGCAGCGTGACGGGCGCGCTCCAGCACGTCGTCGAGGTCGTCGCCGTAGGTGTTGACGTGGCCGACCTTGCGTCCGGGCTTCACGTCCTTGCCGTACATGTGGATCTTCAGCTGGGGGTCGCGGGCCATGCAGTGCAGATACGCGGAGTACATGTCCGGGTAGTCGCCGCCGAGGACGTTGACCATGACCGTCCACTTGGCGCGCGGGCGCGGGTCGCCCAGGGGGAGGTCCAGGACCGCGCGGACGTGATTGGCGAACTGCGAGGTGATCGCGCCGTCCTGGGTCCAGTGGCCCGAGTTGTGCGGGCGCATCGCCAGCTCGTTGACGAGGATGCGGCCGTCGCGGGTCTGGAACAGCTCGACGGCGAGGTGGCCGACGACGTCCAGTTCCTTGGCGATCGTCAGAGCGAGTTCCTCGGCCTTGAGCGCGAGGGTCTCGTCCAGGTCGGGTGCCGGGGCTATGACCGTGTCGCAGACTCCGGCCACCTGCTGGGACTCGACCACGGGGTAGGCGACCGCCTGGCCGTGCGGGGAGCGGACGACGTTCGCGGCGAGTTCGCGAACGTAGTCGACCTTCTCCTCGGCGAGCACCGGGACACCGGCGCGGAACGGGTCCTCGGCCTCCTCGGGCGAGTCGACGACCCAGACGCCCTTGCCGTCGTAACCGCCGCGGACGGTCTTGAGGACGACCGGGAAGCCGTCGCCCTCGGCGCCCTCGGGCAGGCCCTCGGCCGCGAAGGCGGCCACGTCCTGTGGATCGGTCACGATGCGGTGCCGTGGACACGGCACGCCGATCGCGTCGAGTCTCGCTCGCATCACGCCCTTGTCCTGGGCGTGCACGAGCGCGTCGGGGCCCGGGCGCACGGGGATGCCGTCCGCCTCCAGAGCCCTGAGGTGCTCGGTGGGTACGTGTTCGTGATCAAAAGTGATCACATCGCAGCCCCTCGCGAACTCGCGGAGCGTGTCGAGGTCGCGATAGTCGCCGATGACGACATCGCTGACGACCTGCGCCGCGGAATCCTGAGGGGTGTCACTGAGAAGCTTGAACCTGATGCCCAACGGGATGCCCGCCTCGTGTGTCATACGAGCGAGCTGGCCCCCGCCGACCATGCCGACTACCGGGAACGTCACGCCCCTAGGGTATCGGCCGCTCCGGGGCGACCCTCTTACCGGACTTTTTCGAGCCTCTTCCCGTCCTGTGTCCCGACCTATGAGCTCGCCCACAGGCAATCGACCAGGGGGGTGGTTAGCATGGCTGAGTTGACGGAAACCGACCGACGAATCGACCGACAGGAGCCTTCACGACCATGGGACGTGGTTCCTCGGGGCTTCAATCGGCGCCTCCTCCGGTACCTCGTAGTGCCGTACGGCAGCGCTTCGACCGGCTGGTGCGTGAGGTTGCCAAGTTCGGTGCGGTGGGTGGAGCGGGGCTTCTGGTCAATCTCCTCGTGTTCAACCTGGTGCGGCAGGTGACCGATCTCCAGGTGGTGCGGGCGAGTGTCATCGCCACTGTCGTCGCGATCATCTTCAACTACCTCGGGTTCCGGTACTTCACGTACCGGGACCGGGACAAGAGCCGGCGTACCAAGGAACTGGGTCTGTTCCTGCTGTTCAGCGTGGTCGGTCTGGTGATCGAGAACGGTGTGCTGTACGCGGCGACGTACGGCTTCGGCTGGGACAGCCCGCTCCAGAGCAACATCTTCAAGTTCCTCGGCATCGGGGTGGCGACGCTGTTCCGGTTCTGGTCGTACCGGACGTGGGTGTTCCGGGCGTTGCCCGCTGAGGAGCCGTCGGCGGGCGCGGAATCGTTCCTGGAGCGGGGGCAGCGGGCCGAGAAGGCCCGGGTTCGCCAGCGCGTGGGCTGACACCGCGTTCTCCGCCCCCGCCGCCCCTACCCGTCCCGTCCCTGGGGGCTGCGCCCCCAGACCCCCGCCATCGGCCCTGCGGGCCTCGTCCTCAAACGCCGGACGGGCTGAAAAGCCCAGCCGTCCCGGCGTAGCTCCCTGCGGGTGGGTGGGGGTTCGGGACGGTGATGGTCTCGTTCTCGAACGCCGGACGGGCTTGAGTACTCAGCCCCTCCGGCGTTTGAGGAGCGGGGTCCGGGACGGAGCCCCAGACGGATCGAACGGGTAGGGGCGGCGGGGGCGAGCCCTGGGCGGCCGGACGAGTGAGTTGAACCCAGTAACCTTGTGCGGGGCGCCCTCGCGTCCTCGCACTCCCGTCACACCGCATCTGGAAGGTGTCCCCCCGTGGAAAACGGTGCCGCCAAGCCCGTGATTGTCGCCATCGACGGCCCCTCCGGCACGGGCAAGTCGAGCACGTCGAAGGCCGTTGCCGCGCAGCTCGGGCTGAGCTACCTGGACACCGGTGCCCAGTACCGGGCGATCACCTGGTGGATGGTGACCAACGGGATCGACATCGAGGACCCGTCCGCCATCGCCGCCGTGGCCGGCAAGCCCGAGATCGTCTCCGGCACCGAGCCGGGCAACCCGACGATCACGGTGGACGGCACCGACGTGGCCGGGCCGATCCGCACCCAGGAGGTCACCTCCAAGGTCAGCGCGGTCAGTGCCGTGCCGGAGGTGCGGGCACGGATCACCGAGCTGCAGCGCTCCCTGGCCAAGTCCGCGGAGATCGGCATCGTCGTCGAGGGCCGTGACATCGGTACGACCGTGCTGCCCGACGCCGACCTGAAGATCTTCCTCACCGCCTCCCCGGAGGCCCGCGCCGCCCGCCGCAGCGGTGAGCTGAAGGGCGCCGACGTCAACGCGACCCGGGAGGCGCTGATCAAGCGCGACGCGGCCGACTCCAGCCGCAAGACCTCGCCGCTCGCCAAGGCCGACGACGCGGTCGAGGTGGACACCACCGAGCTCACCCTGCCGCAGGTCATCGAGTGCGTCGTCACGCTCGTCGAGGAGAAGCGGGCGGGGAAGTGACGCAGGCTTCGGAGCGGGGCGCCGAGGTCGGGCGGCGGATCGGCGTCGGCCTGATGTACGGGCTGTGGAAGCCGCGCGTGCTCGGCGCCTGGAAGGTGCCCGCGAGCGGCCCGGTGATCTTCGCCGTCAACCACTCGCACAACATAGACGGCCCGATGGTCATGGGCGTGGCGCCCCGGCCGACGCACTTCCTGATCAAGAAGGAGGCGTTCGTCGGTCCGCTGGACCCGTTCCTGACCGGGATCGGCCAGCTGAAGGTGGACCGCGAGACCACCGACCGTACGGCGATCACCCGGGCCCTCGACGTCCTGTCGGCCGGCGGTGTCCTCGGGATCTTCCCGGAGGGCACCCGGGGTGAGGGCGACTTCGCCTCCCTGCGTGCCGGGCTCGCCTACTTCGCCGTGCGCAGCGGGGCGCCCATCGTCCCGGTCGCCGTGCTGGGAAGTTCCGAGAAGCGGGGACGGTTGATGAAGGGGCTGCCTCCGCTGCGCAGCCGTATCGACGTCGTCTTCGGGGACCCCTTCGAGGCGGGCGACGGCAGCGGACGACGTACGCGCAAGGCACTGGACGAGGCGACCGAGCGCATCCAGAAGCAGCTCGCCGCGCACCTGGAAAACGCCAGGCGACTGACCGGTCGCCGGGCGACACTGGACTGACTGAGTAGTGGATCGGCCGGGGGACACCCGGTGTTCCACCGATCACCACGATGAACGACGAGGTACGGACTTCATGAACGACCACATCCACTCCGAGGGCTCGCTCGAAGAGCACGACCACGGAGAGCTTGGCGATGCCGAGTACGCGGAGTTCATGGAGCTCGCCGCGGAAGAGGGCTTCGACCTCGAGGACGTCGAGGGCGCGATCGAAGCGGCCGGTCACGGTCCGCTTCCCGTGCTCGCCGTCGTCGGACGACCCAATGTCGGCAAGTCGACTCTCGTCAACCGGATCATCGGCCGCCGCGAGGCCGTCGTCGAGGACAAGCCCGGCGTCACCCGCGACCGCGTGACCTACGAGGCCGAGTGGGCCGGGCGCCGCTTCAAGGTCGTCGACACCGGCGGCTGGGAGCAGGACGTCCTCGGCATCGACGCCTCCGTGGCCGCCCAGGCCGAGTACGCCATCGAGGCCGCCGACGCCGTCGTGTTCGTCGTCGACGCCAAGGTCGGCGCCACCGACACCGACGAGGCGGTCGTACGACTGCTGCGCAAGGCCGGCAAGCCCGTGGTGCTGGCCGCCAACAAGGTGGACGGCCCGAGCGGCGAGGCCGACGCGACGTATCTGTGGTCCCTCGGGCTCGGCGAGCCGCACCCGGTCTCCGCGCTGCACGGCCGTGGCACCGGCGACATGCTGGACGCCGTCCTGGAGGCGCTGCCGGACGCCCCCGCGCAGGCCTTCGGCGGCGCCGGGATCGGCGGCCCGCGTCGTATCGCGCTCATCGGCCGCCCGAACGTCGGCAAGTCCTCCCTGCTGAACAAGGTGGCGGGCGAGGAGCGCGTCGTCGTCAACGAGCTGGCCGGCACCACTCGTGACCCGGTCGACGAGCTCATCGAACTGGGCGGCGTCACCTGGAAGTTCGTCGACACGGCGGGCATCCGCAAGCGCGTCCACCTCCAGCAGGGCGCCGACTACTACGCCTCGCTGCGCACCGCCGCCGCCGTCGAGAAGGCCGAGGTGGCGGTCATCCTGATCGACGCCGCCGAGTCCATCTCGGTCCAGGACCAGCGGATCGTGACGATGGCCGTCGAGGCCGGGCGCGCGATGGTCATCGCCTACAACAAGTGGGACACCCTCGACGAAGAGCGCCGCTACTACCTGGAGCGCGAGATCGAGACCGAGTTCGGGCAGGTCGCCTGGGCGCCGCGGGTCAACGTCTCCGCGCACACCGGCCGGCACATGGAGAAGCTGGTCCCCGCGATCGAGACCGCCCTCGCCGGCTGGGAGACCCGAGTCCCGACGGGCCGCCTCAACGCCTTCCTCGGCGAGCTGGTCGCCGCCCACCCCCACCCGATCCGGGGCGGCAAGCAGCCGCGCATCCTCTTCGGCACGCAGGCCGGCACCAAGCCCCCGCGGTTCGTCCTCTTCGCCTCCGGCTTCATCGAGGCGGGCTACCGCCGCTTCATCGAACGCAGGCTGCGCGAGGAGTTCGGCTTCGAGGGCACGCCGATCCATATCTCCGTGCGCGTGCGCGAGAAGCGCGGCAAGAAGAAGTAGCGGCGAGCGGAAGCAGCCGGCATGACGGAAGGGCGGCCCGGTGAGGGCCGCCCTTCCGTCTGTTCAGCCTCTGCGCGCTGTTCAGCCTCTGCGCGCCGGCGGCAGCGCGGCCGGTACGTGATGCATCCCCGTGCCCTGCGGACCGATGTGCCCGACGCGCTGCCACTGCGGCTGCTGGTTGTTGCCGTGCCGGGCGCTGTGGGCCCCCGCGCTGTAGGCGCTGTACGAACTGCTGAACGACCCCGGGCGATGGCCGCCGTACGTGCCGGTACTGCGCTGGATGTTCCCGAACGCGACGAACCCCAGGTCCTCCTCACCGCTGCGATCACCCGGCAGCGAACGGAAGGACTTGACGTACTCGGCGTAGAGCGCGTCGTAGATCGGCGTGGGCGAGGGACCGCCCTGGTGGCGGGGAACGTCGTATGCATGCACGTATGTCCAAACGACGGCAGGCTTCATGAGATGCGGTTCGGTAGCGCCCCTTTAGGGGCGCGGGGAACCGCGCGATCAACCACGATCCACCTGCAGTCGCCGTACGGCCTTCGGTCCTCACCCGGTAGGCGCAATCACGTCCCCGCAAGAGGCAGCGCCGCCCCCACCAGCTTCCCGTTCGCCGCCGCCTTGTCCAGCGCGTCCCGCAACAGATCCTCCCGGGGCTGGCGCCCGATGGAGCCCACGGGCGCCGCGAACATCAGCACCTGCTGGTGCTTGTTCGCGGCGGCCCGCCACCCATCGGTCACCTGCAGCGGCTGATGCGCCTGCCACCACGCAACCGGCTGCCCCCCGTTCGGGCCCGGCTGCAGCACCGCGTGCAGCTGCCCCATCGCCAGCAGCACCGACCAGCCGTGCAGCACCGGCGGCACATCGGTCAGCTCGGTCACCGGCATGAACCCCTGCTCGATGAGCAGCGGAAGGAAGTCGTCCCCGGCGTCGACCGCCCCGGGGCGCACGATGGGCCCGGTCGGCTCCACGACCAGGGCGGGGTGCAGTTCCCCGGCGATCAGCACCAGCCCGCTGGTCACGCCCAGCACGGCCTGCTCCGGCACGATCGCCTCCGGCTCCAGATCGACGCGGTCGCCGGTGATGGACTTCACGGCGCCCCGCAGCTGCTCCTCGGTGACCTGGACGACCTGGGAGGGCAGGCAGGTGGCGTGGGCGAAGGCGAGCACGGCGGTCTCGTCCCCGATGAACAGGACGGTGCTGGTGCGCTCCTGTTCGGAGTCGCCCGGGGTGCGGCAGGAGGTGCAGTCGTAACTGCCCGGGGCGTTCTCTCCGGCGAGCAGCCGGTCGGCCTCTTCGTCGCCGATCTCGGCACGTACCTCGTCGCTGACGTCGAGCATGCGCGGCACGGGTGGCTCCCTCGGGATGTGGCGTGGCGGGGCCGGGTGGCTCCCGGCCCGTGAACCGGGCGGGTCCCGGGCTCATGAAGAAGACAACGGACGATCTGTGGCGGGAGTCACGCACCACGGCGAACGGAATCGAACCATCCATCGCGCACCGTCACGTTCGGTGCGGAATCGCGCACTCACGGTCAACTCCGTGGAAACCCAAGGAAGTTGGTTGCGTGGGGTGGGTCACAGATTGCCAGGGGGGCAGGTCGACAAATCCTGAAATCAGCGAATGAAGTGGGTGGCTGAAAATCGCCGATACCTGGGGTAACGGCGAACTGGCCTGGAATGACAAGGAGTTGGTTGATGCCGACCGGCCGCTGTCCCTAGATTCCTCGACCGTGTGCAACGAGCACCGCTCGGGTACGTCCGCCGACCGCACCAGCCAGCGCACAGCACCACCTCCGGCGGACGGGGCCGCATCGCTCACCCGCCCCATGGCGTGGCGAGCGGCGCTCAGCCTTGGGGGACCCCGAGTGCTTCGAGAGGGAACTACATGTCCGAATGTGCCGACAACACGCGCGACAACACCCGCAAGGCGCCGAAGACTTCGGCTCCGAACGGGAACCGGACCCGTACGACGGCGGTCCTCGCCGGAGCGGCACTGCTCGCTCCGCTCGGGCTGCTGGCCGCGACCGGCAACGCCGCAGCGGCGGACAGCGCAGTGTGGGACCGCATCGCCCAGTGCGAGAGCGGCAGCAACTGGCACATCAACACCGGCAACGGCTACTACGGCGGACTCCAGTTCGCCGCCTCCACCTGGCGCGCCTTCGGCGGCACGGCCTACGCGCCGACGGCCGACCGGGCGAGCAAGGACCAGCAGATCGCCGTGGCCACCAAGGTGCAGCGCGCCCAGGGATGGGGCGCGTGGCCGACCTGTTCGGCCCGGGCCGGAGCATCCGGGAGCGCACCCGCGGCTTCCGCCGCCGGCTCGGCCCCCTCCGCAACCAACTCGGCCCCCTCCGCGACGAAGGAGGCCCCGTCCACTTCGTCACGGACACCGGAGCGTTCGGCGGAGCACACGAACCGCAGTTCGTCCCGCGGGGACTACACCGTCCGTGCGGGCGACACACTGAGCGGCATCGCAGCCCGCCACGGGACCAGCTGGCGGCAGCTCTACGCCGCCAACAAGTCCGTCATCGGTGCTGATCCCCACCTGATCGTGCCAGGGCAGCGTCTCGAACTCTGAGTGTCGCTCCCTGTCCAGGGCGCTGTGCCCCGCCCGGTCCGCCGACCGGGTGGGGCACCCGCTTTCGTCGGACGCGCCGCCCCGGAAGGTCGCAATAAGCTGCCTAGCGTGCTCATATGAAATGCACACCGCTCAAGATCGTTCTGGCCGCCGCCCTGTTCACGGCGGTGGCCCCGGGAACGTCGAACGCCACGCACACGTCGAACGCCACGCAGGTGACGCGTCCGGCCAACGCCACGCACGCGACGCACACAGCGCGTGCCACACATGCGACACGCGACAGTCATACGGCGCCGCGACCGGCCCCCGGACCTCCGCCCAAACGCGGGGCGTACGAGTGCGCCAAGGACCAGTGGCCCTGGGGCTGTGTCGCCCAGTGCGAGAGCGGCGGCAACTGGCACATCAACACCGGCAACGGCCACTACGGGGGACTGCAGTTCTCGCAGCAGACCTGGGAGGGCTTCGGCGGGGGTAGGTACGCAGCGCGCGCGGATCTCGCCAGCCGCCAGCAGCAGATCGCCATCGCCCGGAAGGTGGTGGCCGTGCAGGGCTGGGGAGCCTGGCCGCACTGCTCCAGTCGGTACGGGCTCAAGGGCCGTATGGAGCTGGGCCGACCCGGCGGCGTCACCGAGCGGCTGACCGCGAAGGCGACGGTGGTCATCCGGAAGGGATCGACCCGGTTCGGCGCGCGGCACGGCGCTCCCATTCCCCCGACTCGCCGCTGAACACGACCACGCCGCGCCGCAGTTCGTGGACGAGTGCCGCCCGGCCGTGCAGGACGGGCGGCAGCCGTTGCTCGGCGACGACCACGCACGCGTGGAGTTCGCTCAGCAGCCGGTATGTGTGAGCGGCCACGGTGGGCGACATGCCCTGGGCGGGCTCGTCCACGAGCACGACACGCGCGCGTGCCGACAGGGCGCGGGCGAGGGCGAGCATGCGCTGCTCGCCGCCGGACAGGGTGCCGGCGCGGCGTGCGAGGAGGGGTTCGAGGCCGGGGAAGGCGTCCAGGGCGATGTCGTACGATCCGGCCGCGAGTTCGAGGTGCTCGCGGACAGTGAGGGAGGCGAACACCGCCTGCCGTTCGGGGACCAGGCACAGTCCGCGGCGGGCCCTCTCGTGTGCCGGCACACGGGTCACGTCGGCGCCGTCCCAGACCACCGCGCCGCCGGACAGGGGCACGGTTCCGGCGAGGGCCCGCAGGGCGGTCGTACGGCCGGAACCGTTGCGGCCCAGCAGCACGGTGAGGCCGGGGCCGGGGGCGGTGAGGGTGACGCCGTGGAGGGCCTCCAAGGGGCCGTAGCGCACGCGCGCGTTGTGCAGGGAGATCTTGGTCGCGGGCGGGGTCGTGGTCATGCGGGGGTCTCCTGGGAGCCTGCCGCGTCGAGAACGCGGTCGGGAGGGCCCGAGGCGACGATGCGGCCCGCCGCCATGACGTGCACGGTGTCGGCGAGGTCGGCGACGAGGTCCAGGTCGTGTTCGACGACCAGCAGGGCCAGGCCGTCTGCGGCGAGGGCCTTCAGGACGCGGGCCAGCGCCGTGACTTCGGCGGTGTCGAGGCCGGCGGCGGGTTCGTCGAGGAGCAGCACGCGCGGGTTGCCCGCGAGGGCCCTGGCCAGTTCCACGCGCCTCAGTGTGCCGGTGGGGAGGTCTGCGGCGGGGAGGGTTCTTACGGGGCCGTCGAGTCCCAGGAGCCGGAGGGAACGCTCGACGGCGGACGGGTCTCGGGTTCTTCCCTGTTCTGCGCCGACGCGGACGTTCTCGGTGACGGTCAATGAGGGGAAGACGGCGAGTTGCTGGAAGGTGCGGGCGATGCCGAGACGGGTGCGGGTGTGTGCGGGGAGGTGGGTGATGTCGTGAAGGCCCAGATGGACTTGGCCGTGGGTGGGGTGGTGGGTGCCGGCGAGGCAGTGGAACAGGGTTGATTTGCCCGCGCCGTTGGGGCCGATGACGGCGGTGATCCTGCCGGGTGGGACGGTGACGGTTACGTCGTTGAGGGCGGTGAAGCCGTTGTAGTGGGCCTGGAGGTGGTGGGTGGTGAGGGTCGTGGCCTTGGGTGCGGGTGTGTGGGTGGGCGCGCGGCCTTCGGCCGCGTCGAGGGTCCCACCCGCACCGCCAGTGCTGCTTTCGTCGTCGGGTGCGGGTGGCCCTTGTGGGGGTTCAGCGCCGTCGCCGGCCGCGGCCGGACGGGGGGTGGTGGTCGGGCTGGGGCCTGTGCGTCTGGCCGGAGCGGGGGGCGTCCGCGCGACGCCTGCCGCCGTCAGCCCCGTCAAGGTCGGCCGGGACTCAGCCCCCAGCCCCCCCCGGGGCCACCCCCCCCCCCCCCCCCCAACCCCCCCGGTCACACCCCGCCACCCCCACCAAACCCACCCCC
>CBFGZZ010000288.1:0-11597 GCA_965653385.1 uncultured Streptomyces sp.
GCCCCTACGGGGCACCGGGCTCCCCCGACGCCAACGGCATCAGACTCCCCGGCGGCTTCACCAGCCGCGTCATCGCCCGCTCCGGCCAGACGGTCACCGGCACGTCGTACACCTGGCACAACGCCCCTGACGGCGGCGCCTGTTACGCCGACGGCAGCGGCTGGATCTACGTCTCCAACTCCGAGATCAACCCCTCCGGCGGTGCGAGCGCGGTCAGGTTCTCCTCGACGGGCGCGATCACGGCCGCGTACCGCATCCTGTCCTCCACCCGGCAGAACTGCGCGGGCGGCAAGACCCCGTGGAACACCTGGCTGTCCTGCGAGGAGGTGTCCCTCGGCTACGTCTACGAGACCGACCCCTGGGGCACGACCGCCGCGGTCCGCCGCGACGCGATGGGCCGCTTCAAGCACGAGGCGGCCGCCGCCGACCCGGTCCGCCAGGTGATCTACCTGACCGAGGACGAGACGAACGGCCGCTTCTACCGCTTCGTCCCGACGACCTGGGGCGACCTGTCCTCCGGCACCCTGCAGGTGATGGTCGCGGGCAGCGCCGCGTCCGGCTCCTTCACCTGGGCGAACGTCCCCGACCCGGACGGCTCCCCGACCGCCACCCGCTCCCAGGTCTCGGGCTCGAAGTCCTTCAACGGCGGCGAGGGCTGCCACTACGCCGACGACACGGTGTGGTTCACGACCAAGGGCGACAACCGGGTCTGGCAGCTGAACCTGAACTCCAACACCTACGAGCTGGCATACGACGACTCCCTGGTCACCTCCGGCACGGCTCCCCTCACCGGCGTCGACAACATCACCGGCGCCTCCTCCGGCGACCTGTTCGTCGCCGAGGACGGCGGCAACATGGAGATCTGCGTCATCACCCCGGACGACGTCATCGCCCCGTTCCTGCGGATCGACGGCCAGTCGGGCTCGGAGATCACGGGCCCTGCGTTCTCCCCGGACGGCGGCCGGCTGTACTTCTCCAGCCAGCGGGGGACCAGCGGGAGTTCGTCGGGCGGGATCACTTATGAGGTGACGGGGCCCTTCCGCGCCTAGCGGTCACGGACAGGTCTCCTCCACAACCGGTCGCCGGGCATACGGTCATCCCCTCACGCACCACCAGCGGGGGGGGTGACCGGGCGGAACTGTGGCTGCGGCACGGGCGCCGCTGTACGCGCTGATCAGTTGTCGTCGGCAGGCAGTTCGCCCGCACAGGTGGCCCGGCCGAACTCGCCCATGGCGGTGGCGCGCTGGACGTGCTGACCGCGGATCGCGAGCGTACAGGCCGCCTGGCCGCCCTTCTCGCCGAGGACGATCGCCACGGTCGGCGCCTTGCCCAGCGGCACCTGGACGGTCTTCCGCCACGGTAGTTCGGCGCCCCGTACGACGGTCGCCGCGCCGTCCTCGCCGCGGGCGAGGTAGGAGATCTCGACCAGGCCCTCGCCGGTGACCTCATACGTCACGTCGGCGGTCGGCACGGTGGGGGCCGCCTTCGGTTCGTCCTCGGTGTCGAGCACGCCGTAGCCGACGAGGCCGCCGCAGGCGAGCAGCAGGGCGGCGGCGATCGCCACCGCCGCACGGCCACCGCCCGTGCCTTCTTCCGGCTTCTGGTTCACCGTCCCGGTGTCCGCGGTCCGCTTGCCCTTCGTCTCCGCATCGCTGCTCTCCGCGTCGCCGCTTGCTTCGCCGTCTTCTTCGCCGGGGGTTTCCGCACCGGCGGTTTCCGCTCCGGCCGCCGCGGTTTCCGCGGTTTCCGTGTCCGGCGTCCCGTCGGACTTCGGCTCCGGATCTGCGCTTTCCATGGATTCCTCGGATGACATGAACGGGGCCCGGCTTTCGGTGAGTCGGATCGATTCTGCTGACGTCGAACCGGGCGGTTATACACCACGACCAGCGCGCCACGCGAGCGACCGGATAAAAGGTACGGACCGGCCGCGTTTCCAGGGTCCGTTCGCCCTGAATGTCCGTGGGGTTGACGTGACGCCTCTCCAGTAATCGATAATCCGCTGCTTCGTCCGTGAGCTGGCCTTTCGCCTGCTCGTGGGCGGCGGTGCAGTCATGCTTCAAGCCGGGCGGAATCCTTCGCTCCGGCTCGTTCGGCGTGCCCGTTTCGCCTGCGGCGGGGCCGGTCGCCGATGTCGAAAGGCAGCGATGTGAAGGTGCCATACAGGAGATATCTCTCCTGTCTGGTGGTCGCGGCAGTGGCGGGCACGCTACTTCCGCAGGTCGCTTATGCGGCCCCACCAACGGAGCCCGAGAAGGACGACGGAAAGTCAATTGTCGATACCGTCGCCGGGTGGTTCGACGATGACGGCAAGGAAAACAAAGAGCCGCCCACCTACGGCAGTCACGGAATAGCCGACCGGCAGAAGCCGGCCAAGGGAAAGAACGACCCGAAGGCTGAGCGGGTCAAAGAACTGACGTCCCGCCGGACGTCGTCGGCCCGCTTCTGGCAGCTCTCCGACGGCCGCGTCGAGGCAGAGCTGTCGGCCGCTCCGACCTCGTACGAGGACAAGGCCTCCAAGTCCTGGAAGAGCATCGACACCCGGGTCAGGGCGACCAAGGCCAAGGGTTTCGACTTCGCCAACACGGCCAACACCGGCCGCAGCTGGTTCGGCTCCGACCCCAAGGAGCTGCTGCGCTTCGAGACGGCTGAGGACGGCCAGTCGGTCACCCTCGGCCTCGCAGGCGCGGCGAAGAACCTGAAGCCGCAGGCACAGGGCAACGCGGTCACCTACAAGGGTGCGGCCAACGGCGCCGATCTCTCCTACCAGGTCGGTCCCGGCCGGGTGAAGGAGAACATCGTCCTGGCCGAGCGGCCCGCCCATCCAGTGACGTTCACCTTCACGATGGACACCGAGGGCCTGACGCCCAAGGCCCGCAAGGACGGGTCGATCGCGTTCTTCGGCGAGCTGCCGAATACCCCCGTGCTGGTCATTCCGGCCCCGTACATGACGGACGCGAAGAAGAACGCGTCCTCGCCGTACGGATACGAGTACAGCGCCGCCGTCAGCCAGAAGCTCACCCGTGACGGGGACGGCTGGAAGCTGACCGTCACGCCGGACGCGAAGTGGCTGGCGGCGAAGGAGCGCCAGTACCCGGTGGTGGTCGACCCGACGATCACCGTCGCGCCCTCGCCGTCCGGTTCGCAGGACACCATGGTCCTGTCCGATTCCGCCTCGACGAACTTCAACTCGTCGTGGAATCTGTCCGTGGGCAAGACCTCCAGCAGCGCCCAGGCCCGGTCGCTGCTGAAGTTCCCGCTGGACGAGATTCCGGCCGGGGTGAAGGTCGACGGCGCGCGGCTGGGTGTCTACTTCGACCAGTCGCACACCACCAACGGCAACGACGTCACCATCGAGGCGCACCGCGCGACCGGCGCCTGGGACGAGTCGACGGCCACCTGGTCCAACACCAGCGGCCTCGTGGGTGAGCTGTCGGGCACCAGTGTCCAGGCCGACGACGGCGACGCGGGCACCACGGCCGCCACCGGCGTCTGGCCGGCGTCCGGCTCGTCGCTGACGCAGTACGCGATCGGCCAGGACTACCACTACAACAAGGACGCGGTCGCCGGGGACACGTACACCTGGCAGCCGAAGGTCACCGACACGGCCACCTACCGCGTCGACGTGCACTACGTGGCGGCCGGCGACCGGGCGACCAACGCCCCGTACACGGTGACCCACCGCGACGGCACCCAGACCTTCACCGTCGACCAGTCAGCCGGCACCAACGGTGTGTGGACCTCGCTGAACGGCGGCGCGCAGCTGCCGTTCACCAAGGGCACGGTCGGCAAGGTCGTCCTCGGTGACGGACCGGCCTCCACCTCGACCGCGGTCCTCGCGGACGCGGTGCGCCTGGTGAACCCCGCCCAGATCGTCAAGAACACGGGCGAGTACAACCAGTGGCACGAGTTCCCGGTCGCCGAAACCGTGCAGAAGTGGGTCAACGGCACCGCGAACCACGGCTTCGTCCTGATGGCGAAGGACGAGTCGTCCACCGGCCCGCTCGGCGGTCCCCGCTACGAGGCCGGTGACGGCTCCTACGGCGGCGAGACCTCGTCGATCCCGCGTCTGACCGTCACCTGGGGACGCGTCGGAACCGCGCTCGACTCGCCGACCGTCGTGCACTCCACCGGCCCCGAGCTGCACTGGCCGGCGTACAAGAACACCAGCGGCGAGACGGGCGCGGACATCGTCGAGTACCAGCTGCACCGCTCCACTCAGCAGGACTTCACCCCGTCCGCGGCGACCCTGGTCGCGCCGATCGACAAGGCGGCCACCGCCTACACCGACACCACCGCGGTCCCGACGCCCGACTCGAGCTCGAGCGAGATCGGGAAGTCGTACTACTACCAGATCGCGGTCAAAACCGAGGACGGTGACCTGCTCGGGTCCCCGACCCGTGTGGTGGGCATCCCCAAGGCCGGCCGCACGATGAAGATCATCCAGGGCAGCCAGGGCGGCGTCACCGACACCACCCTCTCCTCCGCCCAGCCGAGCACCAACCAGGACACCATCCAGTCCTGGGGCGTCGGCCAGAAGTGGCTGAGCGTCGGCAACAACTCCGGCACCTACGGCAAGACCCGCGCCGTGCTGAAGTTCCCCACCAGCGACATCCCGGCCACCGCGACGGTGCTCGACAACCGGATGTACATGTGGGGCGCGGAGACCACCACGGGCAGCACCGGAGCGATCTACGAACTCCACGCCCTGACCCGGGACTTCGCCGAAACCAGCGCCACATGGAACAACGCCACGTCCACGACCGCCTGGACCAGCCCCGGCGGTGACATGAACGCGGCCGTCTCCGACACGGTCGCGAACATGGCCGACGTCGGCCGGCACTGGTGGGACGCCACCAGCCTGATGCAGAGCTGGGTCGAGAACCCGGCCGGCAACAAGGGCGTCGCGGTCAAGCTGAAGGACGAGACGTCCACCGGCCCGCAGGAGCGCACCCTGTTCCTGTCCGCGGAGACCGCCGACCCGCAGCTGCGCCCGTACATGCAGGTCATCTACGTCGACTCGACCACGCAGTCGACGTACTACGCCCCCACCACCCCGTCCCGGATGACCCCGAACACCACCTACACGGTGGACTTCACGGTCACCAACACCACCTCCTCGGAGTGGGCCGCGGGCGAACGGGAGCTGTCCTACACCTGGAAGCTCCCCGACGGCACGGACGTGACGACGGGCGGCAACCAGCTCGCCACGGCGATCCCGGCCCTGCTGCCGGGCAAGTCGGCCACCATCCAGGCCCAGGTGTCGACCCCGGTCAACTCGGACTCCGGCAACAAGCGGGGCGAGTACGTCCTCGGCTGGGACGTCCGCAGGATCTCCGACGGCACCTGGCTGTCGGCGGGCACCGGCGGCATCCCCGCGCTGAAGCAGAACGTGGCGGTCGAGGACCCGACGTCCAACCAGCTCGGCCTGGAGAAGTTCTACTCCTACACGGGCAAGAACACCGGCGCCGGCTCGACGGTCATGAACAACCTGGCCGCGGGCAACAGCGTCTGGTCCTACAACGCGTTCTCGAACCCGGGACGTGGCCTGAGCACCTTCGCCCGGTTCGCGTACAACTCGCAGGACACCTCGGACACGGTGGCCGGTCACGGCTGGTCGTTCCAGGCGGCCGGGCCGATCCGGCTGGGTGCGCCGCTGGACTTCCACCCGAACCCGAACCCCACCGAGATCCGTCTCCCGGACGGCGACGGCACCACGCACGTCTTCCGCAAGCAGGAGGACAACACGTGGAAGGCTCCGGCGGGCGTCCACTACCACGTCACCATGAAGGCCGGCCTGGACTGCAAGCCGACCAAGGACCCGGTCCCGGACGCCTGGACGCTGACCCGTCCGGACGGTACGCGCTTCCTCTTCGGCTGCGACGGCTACATGACGTCGACGGTCGACAAGAACGGCAACACACAGACGTTCACCTACGAGGAGCGCAAGTCCAACAACAAGCCGACCAAGTTCCTCGCGTACATCACCGACCCGGCCGGCAGGCGGTCGCTGACCGTCGACCACTACGAGAAGGGTGACGCGTCCTACGAGTACGTCGACGAGACGGGCGCGAGGGTCACGGGCTCGAACCTGACCAACTCCAAGATCTACGACCACGTGAAGTCCATGACGGACATCTCCGGCCGCAAGATCGCCTTCTACTACACGGAGAAGGGCTTGCTGGGTCAGTTCACCGACGGTGTGGGCTCCAGCCAGCCGAAGGACTTCCGGTTCACCTACGACGCCACGCAGGGGAACAAGAACGTCAAGCTGGTCGAGGCCACGGACCCGCGCGGGAACAGTACGTCGCTGGCGTATTACGCGCCGCAGACCGGTGACGACCCGAAGTACCACTGGTGGACGAAGACGGTCACCGACCGTCTGCAGGGCGTCGCGGGCTACGCCTACACCCCCAACGCCGCCAACCCCAAGTTCACCGACACCAAGGTCACCGACGCCGAGAACCACGCCACCGCCTATGTGACGGACGACTTCGGCCGCCCGGTCCAGACGACCAACGCCAAGTCGCAGACCACGAAGATGTCGTGGGACGCGGACAACAACGTCACCTACCTGGAAGAGGCCAACGGCGCCAAGACCGCATACTGCTACGACCAGAAGACCGGCTACCCGCTCTGGCAGCGCGACGCGGAGAACAACAAGACCGGCGTACCGTCGGCCTCGGACTGTGCGCCCGGCACCTACCCGGCGAACTCCACGCAGTACACCTACCAGACCCGCGCCGACGGCTACTCCGCCGATCTGTCCACCAAGACCTCACCAGAGGGTCGCAAGTGGCAGTTCGGCTACGACACCTTCGGCAACCTGAAGACGGTCACCGACCCCAAGGGCGTCGCCACCACGACGGCGGGTGACTACACCACCTCGTACGACTACGACGCCTACGGCCAGCCGACCAGGGTGACCGACGCCAACGGCAACCCGACAACGAACAGCGACTTCGGCCCCACCGGATACCCGGCCACCATCACCGACGCGCTGAACAAGTCCACGAAGTACGTCTACGACGAGCGCGGCCAGGTCACCGAGGTCACCGACGCCCTCGGCACGAAGACCACGCAGACGTACGACACCTACGGCCGTCCCCTGGTCAGGACCGTCCCCAAGGTCCAGGCCGCAGGTGACCTGATCACCACACCGGCACCGGTCTACGACGCCAACGACAACGTCACCCGGTCCACGGCTCCGAACGGTGCGGTCTCGACCGCGGTGTATGACGCGGCAGACCAGATCACCTCGGCAACGGCGCCCATGGACACGGCGACGTCGGCGGAGCGGAGGTGGACCTACACCTACGACAAGGTCGGAAACCTCAGGACGACGGTGGAGCCGAAGGGAACGCTGACCTCGGCTGACCCGGACGACTACGTCACCACCAACAATTTCGACGAGATCGACCAGCTCGTGTCCGTGGTGAACGCGGAGGGAGACACGATCTCCTACACGTACGACATCGTCGGCAACGTCACGAAGGTGGTGGATCCGAAGAAGAACGCCACCGCGGACACCACCGACTACACCACCAAGACCGCCTACGACCTGAACCACCGGGCCGTCACCGTCACGGATGCCGCGGGCAAGGTGAGGAAGCGGGCGTACGACAAGGACTCGCTCGTCGTCTCGGAGACCGACGCCGAGAACAACACGACGACGGTCGTCTATGACGAGCGGGGTAAGAAGACCGAGGTCAAGGTCCCGCACTCCGGCACCACCTCGATCACCTACCGGACGACGAAATACGAGTACGACCAGGTCGGCAACGTCACCAAGGTGCTCACGCCGAGGGCCGTGGCGGCCGGGACGACGGAGGCGTTCACCGCGCGTACCGAGTACGACGCGCTGAACCGCCCGGTGAAGCAGTTCCAGCCGTACGACCCGGCGGATGGCCGCTACAACAGCCCGAATGTCTACACGCAGACGGTGTACGACGCAGTGGGCCGGGTGGTCAGGACATCGCTGCCGCCGTCCGAGGGGCAGTCCGTCCGCAACGACACCGTCCACAGCTACTTCGACAACGGCTGGGCGAAGTCTTCCACCGACCCGTGGGACATCGTCACCACGTACGACTACAACGATCTGGGCCAGCAGACGGCCCGTACGCTCACCTCGGCAGGCGGTTCCTCGAACCGCACCATGACGTGGTCGTTCTACCCGGACGGCAAGCTCAAGTCCAAGTCGGACGACGGTGTCCCCGTCGGCAAGTCGGTCGTCCTGGTGGACAACTCCGACACCCAGAACACCTCGTCCACCGGCACCTGGGCCACGGGGGACATCGCCGGCCAGCAGGGCTACGATCACCGCACCCATGCCGCGGGCACAGGCACCGACGCCTTCACCTGGACGCTGAACATCCCCAGGGACGGCACGTACACCGCGTACGTGAAGTACCCGAAGGTGACCGGCGCCGCCACGGCCGCGAAGTACACCGTCACGCACTCCACCGGCACGGTGGACGTGGCCAAGGACCAGAACGCGGGCACCGGCACCTGGGTCTCGCTCGGCTCGTACACGTTCACCCAGGGCAACTCGGCCAAGCTCCAGTTGTTCCAGAACAGCGCTGGAGTCGTGGTCGCCGACAGCGTCAAGCTGGTACGGGACACCGGCTCGGAGACCGACAACGAGAAGCGGACGTTCGCCTACGCCTACGACGCCAACGGCAACCTGACGACGGTCGACGACACGTCCTCCAGCGCGAAGATCGACGCCTACACGGTCACCTACACCGGCCTGAACCAGGTTCAGAAGGTCACCGAGGCGCTGGCCGGCCAGGAGAAGAACGCGACGTCGTACACCTACGACGCCAACGGCCAGCCGGAGACGGTCACTCATCCCGACCAGTTCTCCAGGTACACCTACGACCTGCGCGAGCTGGTCGACACGGTCTCGGTCGGCAGGACGGCCACGGACAGCTCGCCCAAGGTCACGTCGTACACCTACACCGACCGCGGCCAGAAGCTGAAGGAGACCAAGGCCAACGGCAACACCGTCGACCACACGTACTACCTCGACGGCGCGCTGAAGAGCACCTCGGAGAGGAAGGCGAACGACATCCTCGTCGCCTCGCACACCTACGCCTACGATCCCAACGGGAACAGGACGCAGGACGTGGCGAGGAAGATGAACGCCGACAACCACGCGGCGTACCTCGACTCCACCACGGACTACACCTACGACCCCGCGAACCGGCTCTCCAGGTCGGTCAAGACAGGCAACGGCGCGAGCACGGACACGTACGTTCACGACGACAACGCCAACGTGGTCAGCCAGACCGTCAAGGGCACAGCCACGACGTACACATACGACCGGAACCGGCTGCTGAGCTCGTCGGCGGGAGGGACGGCGTTCCAGTACAACTACGACCCGTTCGGGCGTCAGGACTCCGTCACCTCGGGCGGCGAGGTCGTGGAGCGAAGCGTCTACGACGGCTTCGACCATGTCATCGAGGCTCAGAAGAGAGGCTCGGACGGCGTGATGGAGACGACCTCCTTCACCTTCGATCCGCTCGACCGCACCGCCACCAAGACTGCCGACGGCAAGACGACCACCTTCAACTACCTCGGCCTGTCGAACGAGATCCTGGGCGAGGAGGTCGCGGGGCAGCTCACCAAGTCGTACCAGTACAGCCCCTGGGGTGAGCGTCTGTCCCAGGTCAAGCACAACACCGACGGCACGGTGGAAGACAGCTACTACGGCTACAACGGCCACACCGATGTCGAGACGCTGACCGACGCCAACGGCGACACCAGGGCCACCTACGGCTACACCGCCTACGGCTCCAACGACGACGCCGAGTTCACCGGCATCGACAAGCCCGATGCCGGTGACCCCACCAAGGAGGTCTACAACCCGTACCGCTTCAACGCCAAGCGCTGGGACGCCCGGTCCGGCACCTACGACATGGGCTTCCGCGACTACGACCCGGGTCTCAACCGCTTCACCACCAGGGACATGTACAACGGCGCCCTCGCCGACATGAACCTGGGAATGGACCCCTTCACCGGGAGCAGATACGCCTTCACCGGCGGCAACCCGGTGAGCTTCACCGAAATCGACGGCCACTTCGCCCTCTTGGCGGTCGTCGCGGTCGTGGCGGTCGTCGCGGTCGTGGCCGCGGCGGCGACCAGCACCCAGACGGACGGTGGCCAGCTGGGCACCGATCTCGAGGACGCCGCCGAGGACATCGCGGCCCGAGGCCAGCGGCTGGTCGACACGGTCCGAGGTATCGGACGTCTCTTCGGGGACGACGAGCCGCGGAACGAGGGGCCCCGCACTCCGCGTGTGGACGGCGACAGTGGTGGCGACGACCAGCCGGAGCAGGCGCCGCAGCCGGTGCCGAAGGGACTGACCGCGCCGCAGTGGGACGAGGCCGTGGAAGCATGCCAGGAGGATCACGGCAGGAGCGAGCAGGAATGCCGCGATCTCCCGGTGTTCGTGGTCGACGGCAAGAGGACGCCCAAGATCGCGATCAACGACGCGTCCGCCATCGCGAGCGGAAAGCCGTGGCTCCTGCACACCATGAGGGACAAGGGCGCGGCCGACCTGAACCGCGAGTTCGCTGGGTGCAAGGCGGTGTGGGCCGGGCCTGACTCCTGTGACGAGTACCCGTTCGCCTCCACCTACCAAGGCGGTTTGGGTGCGCAGGTGATGGGAGTACCCAAGTGGGAGAACGATCAGCAGGGCAGGGACATGAGTGCGTTCCTCAGACGGAATCGCATGAAGCGAGGAGATCCCTTCCTTGTGTGGACCATCAACGTCAGTCAACAGAACGGTAACTGGGTCGCAGGGTAATGCGGCGGCCGACTCTCGAGGCTGATTGACTCACTTTGAACGGGTCCGTAGGGTAACTCCTCGCGGACCCGTTCTCATATTCCATTCCGAGGTGATCATGGCAGGCGTTGGCGGAGAATTCTCCTGGATTTCCGAACTGGAGGAGGATTACATTGTCCCGACGATTTCCCTCATCGAGGGTGTCGACCGTGACGAGGTGATCCGACGTCTGGGCGGAGATCCCGTTGCGACGCGGAGCCTGACGGCTCTGGAGGCCGTGGAGTTGGCCGACGATTCCGAATTTGTCGGCGTCGGGCAAGTGGGGAGTACCGCCTACACAATTGAAAGCGTCGGATACGTCGCGGCAGTTCCCGGTGTTGTCCGTGATTTGTCGCGAGGTGGTCGATGTTTCAGCGTGCGTTTCGATGTGAACGGGGCCGACAGCGTCCACTATGCGGTCGACGGCGACCTGGTCGTGTACGAAGAGCACGACGGGCCGGTGAATTCACTTCGCGCCGATGACCCTCGCTGGAGGACATCCTGGTGCGACGGGCTTCTCGATGCAGAGGGCCGGTGGGGCGTGAACATCCTTGCTCTTGCGGAGAAAGTCATGGGGGTCACGGTTCAGCGGTCCTGGTTCAGTGAGCCCCTGATGACCGTGGAGCTCCCTTCCGCCGCGAGGTATGCGGGTACGTCGTACTGGGATATCCCCTGACGGGAGGCGAGAGCGTCGTTGACGACGCTTGCATCGCGGCCGAATGGCGAGCCTCCGCAGACGATGCGTGAGAGGGCGGCACCCCCGCACAGGGTG
>CBFGZZ010000289.1:0-11590 GCA_965653385.1 uncultured Streptomyces sp.
CCCCCCGGGCGCGGCCCCGCCCCACGACCCACGCGTAGGCGCTACGCACCCCCACCGGCCCCCGCGCAGGCCGCCGCGGGCATCCCCGGCCCACCCGCCGGAGGCACCCCGTCACCCGCCGTAGAAGAGCTCCTCCACGACCCCCCGAGCCCGCCGAGCCGTACGCCGATACGCATCGAGCATGTCCCCCACGTGCCCGGGCTCGTACCCCAGATACCGCCCGACCGCGGCCAGCTCACGGCTGTCCGAGGGAAACGTGTCCCCGGCCCGCCCCCGCACCAGCATCACGGCGTTGCGCACCCGGGTCGCCAGCACCCACGCCTCGTCCAGGATCCCGGCCTCCTCCTCCGGAATGAGCCCGGCCGAACACGCGGCGACGAGAGCTTCCCGAGTCCGAGTGGTCCGCAGCCCGGGCTGGTCCCACCCGTGCTGCAGCTGCAGCAGCTGCACGGTCCACTCCACATCGGACAGCCCCCCGGGCCCGAGCTTGGTGTGCAGCTTGGGATCGGCACCGCGCGGCAGCCGCTCGGACTCCATACGGGCCTTCAGCCGCCGGATCTCCCGCACGGCCTCGTCCCCGAGTCCCTCGGCCGGATACCGCAACGGATCGATCAACTCGACGAACCGAGATCCCAGCTCGGCGTCCCCCGCGACCGGCACGGCCCGCAGCAACGCCTGCGACTCCCACACCAGCGACCACCGCCGGTAGTACGCCGCGTACGACTTCAGCGTACGGACGAGCGGTCCCGACTTCCCCTCCGGCCGCAGATCGGCGTCGATCAACAGCGGCGGATCCGCACTCGGGAGCTGCAGCAGCCGACGCATCTCCTCCACGACCCGGTTCGCCGCCACCGCGGCCTCGTGCTCATCGACGCCGTCCTGCGGCTCGTGCACGAACAGCACATCGGCGTCGCTGCCGTAACTCAGCTCCTGCCCGCCGAACCGCCCCATGCCGATGATCGCGAACCGGGTGGGCAGCGTGTCGCCCCACCCCTCCCGCACCACCGCCCGCAGCGTCCCCGCCAACGTCGCCGCCGTCAGGTCGGACACCGCGGCCCCGACCCGGTCCACCAGAGCCCCCTGGTCCGCCTCGGCCGGCTTGGTCTCGGTGCCGTAGGAGTCGACGACGTCGGCGGCGACCGTACGGAACAGCTCCCGCCGCCGCACCCCCCGGGCCGCCGCGACCGCCTGCGCGGCACCGTCCGCGCGGCGCACCGCGGCGAGGATCTCCTGCTCCAGGTGGCTGCGCGACCGCGGCTCAAGACCGGTCCCGCCGTCGCCGTCCCCGAGCAGCGCCACGGCCTCCGGTGCCCACATCAGCAGATCGGGAGCGAGCCGGCCGGCCGACAGCACCCGGGCGAGGTTCTCGGCGGCGGCGCCCTCGTCCCGCAACAGCCGCAGATACCAAGGGGTCTTGCCGAGCGCGTCCGACACCTTGCGGAAGTTCAGCAGACCGGCGTCCGGATCGGCGGAGTCCGCGAACCAGCCCAACAGCACGGGCAGCAGGGTCCGTTGGATCGCCGCCTTCCGCGTCACCCCGGAGGCCAGCGCCTCCAGATGCCGCAGCGCGGCCGCCGGGTCGGCGTACCCGAGCGCGACCAGCCGCTCGCGGGCCGCCCCGGCACTCAACCGTGCCTCGCCCGGGGCGAGTTGGGCGACGGCGTCGAGCAGCGGCCGGTAGAAGAGCTTCTCGTGCAGCCGCCGTACGACACCGGCGTGCCGTTTCCACTCGCGGTTCAGCTCGGCGACCGGGTCGACGCGCAGGCCGAGGGAGCGGCCGATGCGCCGCAGGTCGGCGTCGTCCTCGGGGACGAGGTGGGTCCGGCGCAGCCGGTAGAGCTGGATGCGGTGCTCCATGGAGCGCAGGAAGCGGTAGGCGTCGTCGAGCTGCGCGGCGTCGGCGCGGCCGACGTAGCCGCCGGCGGCGAGTGCCTGGAGGGCGTCCAGGGTGGTGCCGCTGCGCAGTGACGCGTCGTGCCTGCCGTGCACCAACTGCAGCAACTGGACGGCGAACTCGACGTCCCGCAGTCCGCCGGGGCCCAGCTTGAGCTGCCGGTCCAGCTCGCCCACCGGGATGTTCTCGACGACCCGGCGGCGCATCTTCTGCACGTCGGCGACGAAGTTCTCCCGTTCGGCGGCCTTCCACACCAGAGGTTGCAGCGCGGCGACGTACTCCTCGCCCAGCTCGATGTCGCCCGCCACCGGGCGGGCCTTGAGCAGTGCCTGGAACTCCCAGGTCTTGGCCCAGCGCTGGTAGTAGGCGAGGTGGCTGCTGAGCGTCCGCACCAGCGGACCGTTGGGGCCCGCGGGCCGCCCATTTGCGTCCACGGGCCAGATGGACCCCTCGACGGTCGTCTCGGAGCAGATCCGCATCATGTGCGAGGCGAGCTTGGTGGCCGACCGCAGGGCCTTGCCCTCGTCGGCGCCGTCGGCGGTCTCACCGACGAAGATCACATCGACGTCGGAGACGTAGTTGAGCTCATGGCCCCCGCACTTGCCCATCGCGATCACCGAGAGCCGGCACTGTGCGGCGTCCTCCGGTGCGGCGGCGCGGGCGAGGGCGAGGGCGGCGCGCAGGGTGGCGGTGGCGAGGTCGGCGAGTTCGGCGGCGGTCTGGGCCACGTCGGTGGTGCCGCACACGTCGCGGGCGGCGATGGACAGCAGGCAGCGCCGGTAGGCGACGCGCAGGGAGACGGGGTCGGTGGCCTCGGCGAGGCCCTGCTCGAACTCCTCCACCTCGGGGTGCAGGTCCCGCGGCTCGTACATGACCAGTGCCTGCCAGTCGGCGGCGTGCTTGGCGAGGTGGTCGGCGAGGGCGGCGGAGGCGCCGAGGACACCGAGCAGGCGGTCGCGCAGGGGTTTGGCCGCTATCACGGTGTCGAGCAGTTCGCGCTGGGCGGCGTGGCCGGGCTGTGCTTCGAGCAGGCGGACGAGGCCGTGCAGGGCGAGGTCGGGGTCCGCCGTGGCGCCCAGGGCCTCCAGCAGGACCGGGTCGTTCTTGATCGGCGCGAGCTCGGGGCTGTCCAGCAGCCGGTCGGCGGCCGAGGGGTCGGTGAATCCGTGCCGTAGCAGCCTGGTGAAGGTACTGCTTCTGCGCCCCGGCGCCGTCATGCTCGCCCTCCCGTCCGATCGGGGTACGCGCCCGATCAAGGTCGTACGCGATCGAGCCTAGCCGCTGCGCCGGCTTGGGCGGGGTGCCCGCGGCGGCCCGTTGCGGTGAGCGGGGGTTCGCCCGCCTCGCGTCCGGCGCCGGTGCTCTGAAGATACGGAACCTGACCCTCACGTGGCGCAGAGCGTCGGTTTCCGCTTCGGTAGGGGGAGCCGTTCAGTCAGACCCGCTGGCGATTCTCCATGGAGGACCGGTAATGGACTTCACCCTCGAAGTGATCCCGCTGCCCGTGAGCGACATCGACCGGGCCCGTGACTTCTACCGGGACAAGGTCGGCTTCCACGTCGACATCGACCAGGAGGTCATGCCGGGCATGCGCATCGTCCAGCTGACCCCTCCGGGCTCCGGCTGTTCGATCGCCCTCGGCGACAGCATCTGGGACCTGACCAAGGGCGAGACGGTCCCCGAGCCCGGCTCCTACCAGGGCCTCCAGCTCTGCGTGGCCGATATCAAGGCGGCGCACGCGGAACTGGTGGAGCGGGGGCTGGAGGTATCGGAGCCGGTGCAGTACTCCCCCGACGACGGCGCCACCTTCATGTACTTCAAGGACCCGGACGGCAACGGCTGGTCGATCCAGGAGTACCGCCGAAGGGGGACGGAACCCCTGCATCAGGTCCTCGCAGATCTGGCTAACAAGCGCGAGCAGTGACGCGGTAAAGGGGCGCGGGGCTGTATCGATAGCGGCTCCGCCGCGTGGGCGCGACCAGCCCACGACGGGCCGCACTCGCCACGAATCCTGCGCCCCACGGCGATCAGGCGCTAGAGAACCGGCAGGTTCTTCCGCAGCTCGAACGCGGTGACCTCGGAGCGGTACTCCTCCCACTCCTGCCGCTTGTTGCGCAGGAAGAAGTCGAAGACGTGTTCGCCAAGTGTCTCGGCGACCAGGTCGCTGTTCTCCATGAGGGTCAGCGCCTCGCCGAGGTTCTGCGGGAGGGGCTCGATGCCCATCGCGCGGCGCTCGGCGTTGGAGAGGGCCCAGACGTCGTCCTCGGCGCCCGGAGGGAGCTCGTAGCCCTCCTCGATGCCCTTGAGGCCGGCGGCGAGGAGGACGGCGTAGGCCAGGTAGGGGTTGGCGCCGGAGTCCAGGGAGCGGACCTCGACCCGGGCGGAACCCGTCTTGCCGGGCTTGTACATCGGGACGCGGACCAGGGCCGAGCGGTTGTTGTGGCCCCAGCAGATGTACGAGGGGGCCTCGCCGCCGGCGCCCGCGGTGCGCTCGGAGCCGCCCCAGATGCGCTTGTAGGAGTTGACCCACTGGTTGGTGACCGCCGAGATCTCCGCCGCGTGGCGGAGCAGGCCCGCGATGAAGGAGCGGCCGACCTTGGAGAGCTGGTACTCGGAACCGGATTCGTAGAACGCGTTCCGGTCGCCCTCGAAGAGGGACAGGTGCGTGTGCATGCCGCTGCCGGGGTGCTCGGAGAACGGCTTCGGCATGAACGTCGCGTGGACGCCCTGCTCCAGCGCCACCTGCTTCATGACCAGGCGGAACGTCATGATGTTGTCCGCCGTGGACAGCGCGTCGGCGTAGCGCAGGTCGATCTCCTGCTGGCCGGGGGCGCCCTCGTGGTGGGAGAACTCGACCGAGATGCCCATCGACTCCAGCATGGTGATCGCCTGGCGGCGGAAGTCCATGCCGACGTTGGTCGGGGTGTGGTCGAAGTAGCCCGAGTTGTCGGCCGGCTGCGGGCGTGAGCCGTCCAGTGGCCGGTCCTTCAGGAGGAAGAACTCGATCTCGGGGTGGGTGTAGAAGGTGAAGCCCAGGTCGGAGGCGCGGGCGAGGGCGCGCTTGAGGACGTAGCGCGGGTCCGCGAAGGACGGGGAGCCGTCCGGCATCAGGATGTCGCAGAACATGCGGGCGGTGCCGGGGGCCTCGGCGCGCCAGGGCAGGATCTGGAAGGTCGACGGGTCGGGCTTGGCGATCATGTCGGACTCGTAGACCCGGGCGAAGCCCTCGATCGCCGAGCCGTCGAAGCCGATGCCCTCGTCGAAGGCCTGCTCCAGCTCGGCGGGGGCCACGGCGACCGACTTGAGGAAGCCCAGCACGTCCGTGAACCACAGGCGTACGAACCGGATGTCGCGCTCCTCCAACGTCCGGAGCACGAACTCCTGCTGCTTGTCCATCTTCCGCTTCCCCATCCTTGCTGGTCAGGCCGCCTGTCTCCGGTACAGCGGGAGGCGGTCGGGCACCTGAGCATCACACCACAACACCATTTCAGGCGCGTTGCGCACCTTGATCGCCGAGGCGACCCAGGGGCGAAGTCCCGGCATGCGGCGGGTGTCCCTCCGTATGCCGGTGCACTGCTCTGCCGCCCATCTTGCCTGCTCGGACCGACATCCGTAATGCCCGGCCCCACAGGACCCACCCCGCTTTAATTTGCATCTTGGATGCAAGTTTTAATGGTGGCACCGGATCGGCCCGATCGAGCCTGAGGAGACCCGATGCTGTCCGAGCAGTCCGCCGCCACCGTGCGTGCCACCCTTCCCGTCGTCGGCGGGGCCATCGGTGAGATCACCGAGCGCTTCTACGCCGGTTTGTTCGCCGCCCGCCCCGATCTGTTGCGCGACCTCTTCAACCGCGGCAACCAGGCGGCCGGCACCCAGCGGCAGGCTCTCGCGGGGTCGATCGCCGCGTTCGCGACGCACCTCGTGGACCACCCCGAGGAGCGGCCCGACGCGATGCTGGGGCGCATCGCCCACAAGCACGCCTCCCTGGGCGTCACGGCGGAGCAGTACGCGCTGGTGCACGAGCACCTCTTCGCCGCCATCGTCGAGGTGCTCGGCGAGGCCGTCACGCCCGAGGTCGCGGCCGCCTGGGACGAGGTCTACTGGCTGATGGCGAACGCCCTGGTCGCGATCGAGAAGCGGCTCTACGAGGAGCGGGGTGGGAGCGGGTGGCGGGAGTGGGAGGTCGTCGGGCGGGTCGAGGAGACCGCCGACGTCGCCACCCTCCGGCTGCGGCCGGCCGACGGGCGCCCGGCGCCGGACTTCCGGGCCGGGCAGTACGTCTCCGTCCAGGTCGAGCTGGAGGACGGGGCCCGGCAGATACGGCAGTACAGCCTCTCCGCCGCCCCGGGCTCACCCGTACGCCAGATCAGCGTGAAGCGGGTGCTGGGGGACGCGGCTCCCGACGGCGAGGTCTCGAACCATCTCCACGCGCGCGTGGAGGCCGGCGACCGGCTGAGCCTGTCGTCGCCGTCCGGCGATCTCGTGCTCGGCGACCCACACGCCGACGCCCCGCTGCTCCTCGCCTCCGCCGGCATCGGTGTGACACCGATCGTCGCCATGCTGGGGCACCTCGTGGACACCGGGCACGAGGGCCCGGTGCTCGTCGTGCACGGCGACCGCTCCCCCGCCGAGCACGCCCTGCGCGCCGACCACGAGGCGTACGTGGAGAAGCTGGCGGACGCGTCCGTCCACTTCTTCTACGAGGCGGACGCCGACGCCGCCGAGGCGGCCCACCGCACCGGTCTGGTCGACCTCGCCGACGTCGCCGTACCGGAGGGCACGCGCGCGTACCTGTGCGGGCCGCTGCCCTTCATGCGCGCGGTGCGGGCACAGTTGATCGAGAAAGGGGTGGCGCCTGCCGACATCCACTACGAGGTGTTCGGGCCCGACCTCTGGCTGGCGCAGGCGGGGTGAGCCGAGGCGCCGGGGCTCAGGGCGTCCGGCCGATCTGCAGCAGCAGCGGTCCGGTGGGGTCCGCGGTCACGTCGGTCACCGTCAGCGGGTCCAGCGAGGCGTAGAAGGCCTCCTGGGCCCGCCGCAGCGCGCCGCGCAGCCGGCAGCCGGAGTGCAGCGGGCAGGGGTTGTCGCCCTCGCACTCGACGACGTCGCCGTCCCCCTCGAAGGCCCGCACGATCGCGCCGACCGACGCGGTACGGCCCCGCTCGCTGAGCGAGAGCCCGCCGCCGCGCCCCCGGCGGGCATCCACCAGGCCCATGTGCTGCAACTCGGCGACGACCTTGGCGGCGTGCGTGTACGGCACCTCCATGTCGGCGGCGACCTCGCGGGTCGTCGGGGTGGCGTCCCCCAGCACGGCGAGCCGCATCAGAAGGCGCAGTGCCAGGTCGGTGGAGCGCAACAGCCGCATGTTCCGCAGCGTAGATAATGCGCATCCACGATTCAAAATATTGGCCGGATCGGAACGATCCAGCCGTTCCGCCGCTCTTTCCCGCGCCCGCCCTACGAGACGTCCCACCTTCCCCCTTACGATCAGCGGACCCGACCGTCCCTTTCGCCAGAAGGACAACGCCTCATGGGCTCCGCCAAGAACAAGAGCAACACTTCGCGCCAAGCGCGGATAGAAGAGATGCGGCGTGCCGAGCGTGCTCGTGAGCGTCGCAACCGCATCCTCACGATCGTGACCAGCACGGTGGTCGTCGCCGGTCTCGTCGTCGGCGGTGTCGTGCTCATCCGGTCGCAGTCCGACGACGGCGCCGCGGCGGTCGACTCCAGTTCCCCAGGCAAGTTCGTCACCGGCAAGGACGGCGTGCGGACCTGGGAGGGCAAGCTCGGGCGCACCCACGTCGCCAAGAGCGTGAAGTACTCCTCGGAGCCCCCGGTCGGCGGTGACCACAACCAGGTGTGGATGAACTGCAACGGCGACGTCTACACCAAGGAGCTCAAGAACGAGCACGCCGTGCACTCGCTGGAGCACGGCGCCGTCTGGGTGACGTACACGTCCAAGGCGTCCAAGAGCGACGTCGAGGCGCTGGCGGCGAAGGTGAAGCAGACGCCGTACACGCTGATGAGCCCGGACGAGAAGCAGAAGGACCCGATCATGCTCACCGCGTGGGGCCACCAGCGCACGGTGACGGGTGCGGACGACCCGAACGTCGGCAAGTTCTTCGAGACGTACGTCCAGGGCAAGCAGACGCCCGAGCCGGGCGCGGCGTGCACGGGTGGTCTGTCGGAGTGAAGAAGCACGTCGGCTGGATCGCCGGGACCGCGGCGGCCGTGCTCGTCGCGGTCGGCGCGCTCACCTACGCCGTCGCCGAGGAGGGCGGTTCGGGCGACACGCCGTCCGCCGACTCGGCGGACGCCGGGTTCGCACGGGACATGGCGGTGCACCATCAGCAGGCCGTGGAGATGTCGTACATCGTGCGGGACCGCACGGACGACAAGGAGGTGCGGCTGCTGGCGTACGACATCGCGCAGACGCAGGCCAACCAGCGCGGCATGCTGCTGGGCTGGCTGGACCTGTGGGGGCTGCCGAAGGTGTCGGCGAAGCCGCCGATGACCTGGATGGGCATGGGCGACATGCCCTCCGCCGGGGACGGCTCGCTGATGCCGGGCATGGCGACCGACGCGGAGATGGAGAAGCTTCAGGGCCTCAGCGGGAGGCAGGCCGAGGTCTTCTATCTCCAGTTGATGACGGCCCATCACAAGGGCGGCATCCATATGGCCGAGGGCTGTGTCGACAAGTGCGATGTCGAGGTGGAGAAGCGGCTCGCGCAGGGCATGGTGGACGCGCAGCAGTCGGAGATCGACCTGATGGCGGATCTGCTGAAGAGGCGGGGCGCGAAGCCGGCGGCGTAGTGCGTACGGCTGTAGTCCTCACGGCTGTGAAATGGCGTTGTCATTAGGTTAGTTGGGATCTTCTTGGTCCGGGCATTTCCCTGGCGTGAACGGTTCGGCGATTGAGTGGCCACCGTCGGGTGATCCACTCGCACACGAATCGCACAGGGGGTTCCATGAGATCTCGACGTGCCGCGCTGCGCACCTCCGTGAGTCTGGCGGCGACACTGCCTCTGCTCACCGGCGCGCTGGCGCTCGGCATACCGGCGGCGCACGCCGCGGACAACCCGGGGCGTGACCGGCTCGCCGGGACCAAGCCCACGTGGGCCACGGCCGGGGCTGACAAGGGCGCGACCTCGGACGGCGCCCGGGTCGCCGTGCGCGTCTACCTCGCGGGCCGGGACGCGACCGGCCTCGCCGCCTACGCCAAGGCGGTGTCGGACCCGCGCTCGGCCTCGTACGGCAAGTACCTGTCGGCCGACCGGGCGCGGGCCCGCTTCGGCGCGACCAAAGCCCAGGTCACCGCCGTCAAGAAGTGGCTGACCTCCGCCGGGCTGAAGGTCACGGGCGTCACGCAGCACTACGTCGCCGTCTCCGGCGATGTGGCCGCCGCGGAGAAGGCGTTCGGCACCCAGCTGCACAACTACACCAAGGGCGCCAGGACTTACCGCGCTCCAGTGGCCGCCGTCTCGGTGCCGGACGCGCTGAAGGACGCCGTCCTGACCGTCACCGGACTGGACAACGCCCCGCACCTGGCGAGCCACAAGGACCAACTGCCGCCGCCGCAGACCGTGTTCCGCAACTCCGGGCCGTTCTCGACGTACCACGGCTCGAACGTGGCGAGCACGCTGCCGGACGCGTACGGCACGAAGGTCCCGTACGCCGTGAAGGGCTACACGGGCAAGCAGCTGCGCGCCGCGTACGGCGCGGGCCGGCGCACCGGCAAGGGGGTGCGCGTCGCCATCACCGACGCGTACGCCTCCCCGACCATCGCCTACGACGCGGCCACGTACGCGAAGCGGAACGGTGACCCTGCCTACACCAGTGGTCAGCTGCGGCAGGTCCTGCCGGCGAAGTACACCCGGACCGAGGAGTGCGGTGCGGCCGGCTGGTACGGCGAGGAGACCCTCGACGTCGAGGCCGTGCACGCGGTCGCCCCCGGCGCGCAGATCACGTACGTGGGCGCCGCCTCCTGCTACGACGAGGATCTGCTCGACTCGCTCGGCAAGATCGTCGACAACCATCTGGCCGACATCGTCTCCAACTCCTGGGGCGAGGTGGAGGCCGCCCAGACACCCGACCTCGCGGCCGCCTACGACCAGGTCTTCCAGTTCGGCGCGGTGGAGGGCATCGGCTTCTACTACTCCTCCGGCGACGACGGCGACGAGGTCGCGAGCAGCGGCACCAAGCAGGTCGACATCCCGGCGAGTTCGGCGTGGGTGACGGCGGTCGGCGGGACCTCGCTCGCGGTCGGCAAGGGCGACAAGTACCTGTGGGAGACCGGCTGGGGCACCGAGAAGGCGGACCTGTCGGCCGACGGAAAGAGCTGGACCGGTTTCCCGGGCGCGTTCACCTCGGGCGCGGGCGGCGGCACCAGCAGGACGGTCGCCGAACCGTACTGGCAGCAGGGCGTCGTACCGGACGCGCTGGCCAGGGCCAACAGCGCCGACGGCAACCGTGTCGTCCCGGACATCGCGGCCATCGCCGACCCGAACACCGGGTTCCTGGTGGGCCAGACGCAGACCATGCCGGACGGGAAGACGCAGGCCTACGACGAGTACCGGATCGGCGGCACCTCACTGGCGGCGCCGGTCGTCGCGGCCGTCCAGGCCCTCGCTCAGGAGGCCCGCGGCGGGAAGCCGATCGGTTTCGCCAACCCGTCGATCTACGCGCGGTACGGGTCGAAGGCGTACCACGACGTCACGGACAACCCGACGGGGGCGGGGCTCGCGGTGGCGCGCGTCGACTTCGTCAACGGCTATGACGCGACAGGCGGTCTGGCCACGTCCGTACGCTCCCTCGGCAAGGACAGCTCGCTGAGCGCCGTGAAGGGCTACGACGACGTCACCGGCGTGGGCACGCCCGCGGCCGGCTATGTGGAGTCGTACCGCCACCGCTGACCGGCGTTGCGGCAGGGGTGGGCGTGGCATGAGGGCCGCGCCACCCCTGCTCGTTCACCGAATGCTCTGAAGGGCGCCGGATTCATTTCCACGCCCCCACAGCAACCATCAATTGAGGAACCCCGACGCCGAGCAACCACTTTTGCGAGAGCGGCGCCGGTTTAGGCGCAAAAAGGTGACAGCCCGCCGACGGGGGAAGATCGGCGGGCTGTCGTGGTGGTGCCGCAGTGGCTCTGTGGGGCCCCGGTGGGGCTCAGTGGACGGAGTGCTCCTCCAGCGGGAACGTTCCGCCGACGACGTCCTCCGCGAACGCCTTCGCCGCGTTGCCCATGACTTCGCGGAGGTCGGCGTACTGCTTGACGAACTTGGGGACGCGGCCGCCGGTCAGGCCCAGCATGTCCGTCCAGACCAGGACCTGTGCGTCGGTCTCCGGGCCGGCGCCGATGCCGACCGTCGGGATGTGCAGCACGCGCGTCACCTCGGCCGCGAGCTCCGCCGGAACCAGCTCCAGGACGACCGCGAACGCGCCCGCGTCCTGGACCGCCTTGGCGTCGCGCAGCAGCTGCTGGGCCGCCTCCTCGCCGCGGCCCTGGACGCGGTAGCCCATGGCGTTGACGGACTGCGGGGTCAGGCCGATGTGGGCCATGACCGGGATGCCGGACTCGACCAGCAGGCGGATCTGCTCGTGGGAGCGCTCGCCGCCCTCCAGCTTGACCGCGCCGACCCCGGCCTCCTTGACCAGCCGGGTCGCCGAGCGCAGCGCCTGCACCGGGCCCTCCTGGTA
>CBFGZZ010000290.1:0-11559 GCA_965653385.1 uncultured Streptomyces sp.
CCCGGCGGCTGCTTCGCCGACGAATATCACTGGCGCGACGGCATCGGCCCGCGCGCGCAACGTCCGGTGCGGATCAACACGCACTGGGGCTGGGTAGAGGAACCGAACACGTTCGGCACCCACGAATTTCTCGATTTCGCCGAGCTGCTCGTCCCCGTCGAGCCCGACGGCCACGGCCGTGCCGAGGGCCGTGGCGGACGTGATCGCGCCGAGGACGCCGCCCGCCTCCTCCAGGGCGGTGCGGAGCCGGCTCAGCACGCCGGGCTGAGCGCGGCCGGTGCTGGTCACCTGCTGCTCGGTCTCCTCCAGGCTCGCGGAGAGCTCCTGTGTCTCGGGAGTGACCGGGTACCTCCGCAGGTCCTCGCTGAGGTCTCGGACGGCCTGGAGCAAGGCCTGGTGCGACGCGTCGGCCGGAGCCGTCGTCGAGGTGTAAGCGGCACTGGCGCCCGCACCGACCGCGATGCCGTTGCCGGTGACGGACCCGCCGACGTACGTGCCGGAGCCCTGGCCGTCGCCCGCTGGCGTCTGGTTCATGTCACCCTCCGTTGTCTGCTTCTTCGCCGGCCCTGCTTGTTCGCGGGGCCTGCTTCTTCGCCGGGCCTACTTCTTCGCCGGGCCTACTTCTTCGCGGGGCCACCGGCACCGGCGGCGGACGGCTTGCCCGTCGACGAGGTGGCCTTGCTGTCGCTGCCGATGGCGATCCCGTTGCCCTGGACGGAGCCCCCGACGAAGGTCCCGCTGTTGTTGAAGACGTTGGTGACCTTCTGCTCGAACTCGGCGATGTCGTACCCCGCGTTCCACAGCGCCTGGCGCACCCCGCCCGCGATCCGGTCCTGTATCGACTTCATATAGCGGGCGATGTCCATCTCCTGGAAGAGGGTCGCCCGGTCGTCCGCACCCAGTTCCCGCACCGAGACACCGGGCCCGTCCGGCAGCGTGTCGGCATGGACGCCGGTGAGCTGCCGCCACTCCTGGGCGAGGGCGCGGACCAGGACGCGCAGGGCGTCGCCGGTCGCGGCGGGGATGCGCAGCAGGGCGAAGACGTAGCGGCCGAGACCGCCGCGGTGCAGATGCTCGTGGGCCTTCCTGTCGGCGGTCCCGAACAGCGGGTTGACCGGCGGCAGCACGTGCGGCGCGACCTCCAGCATCAGCATCCCGCCCTGGGTGTGGACGCGGACGAACACGGTGACGACGATCTCCTCGTCCCAGCCGCCGACGCGCACCCGCAGGAAGTGCCGTCGCTGCTCGCCGCCCTCCTCCACGGCGTCGGCACGGTGCATCGCGTACGTGTCCGGTGTGTAGGGGAAAGCCATCCGGCCCGGCAGCCCCTCCGCGGGCAGGAACACACACTCGTCCACGACGAGCTCGCGCAGCCGGTCGAGCACACTGTCGGCCGCCTGCGGCGAACTGCGCGCCGAAGGCTCCCGCAACTGTTCGAGCAGCGGTTTGATCTTCTCCAGCACCGTGGCGTTGTCGAGCGGCTCCGCGGGCGCGGGCATCGCCCCGGGCTTGGTGAGGGCGTGCAGCGGCGAGTCGTCGTCGGCCGTCGCTCGGGGGCGGAGTTCGATCGAGAGGGACCACGGCTCGAACGGCAGTCCGGCGCCACGGAACGGATCGGACTTCGCGTAGAGCACCAGCGGCGCGTGCTGCTCCTGGCGGATGCGCCGGCTCAGTTCCAGCAACCGGTGGCCGGGCGCGGCCTCGGCGGGGTCGGCGGTGATGTCCGGGAAGCGCTTCTTGGACAGTTCACCCGCGATCGTGCGGGCGAACTGACCGCGCTGCCACACGCTGAGCAGCGCGAGCAGCAGCGGCAGCGCGAGCAGGCACGCGGCGGTGAGGCGGTTGGCCTCCGCGGCTCCCGCGTTCAGCAGGCCGAAGGGGCCTTCGAGGACATCGCTGTCCGACGAGTCGAACAAGCTGTCACCGGAGTCGCCGTAGTAGTCGGACGAGTAGTCGTCGGACTCCTCGGGACCGGCGACGAGCACCCGGAACTGCAGGACGTACACCCCGAACAGGGTCAAGCGGCCGTACCAGCGCAGCACGAACGCGAGGGCGCGCCGGAACAGGGCGAACTGCCGGAACTGTGCGTCGATGCTGAGGCTGCCGCCCAGCCGGCGGCCCAGCGCGATCAGCAGGATGGGCCAGATCACCGTCGTGATCTGCCATTTGGTGAGCGCCGCCGCGACCACCCACAGGCCGATCATGCCGGCCGCCCACGCCACTTCCTGGCGGCGGGCGCGCAGCGCGTGGGCGAGGACGCGGGCCGCGTCGAAGCCGTAGGAGGGCGCGGCGAACCGCTCGCGGTGCACGTACAGTTCGTCGATCACCGCGTCCCGGTAGCCGACGTGCAGATACGTCCCCGCACACAGCAACCGGCAGGCCTCACTTCGCGACGGATCGACCGGACGGCGCGTTCCGGGTCTCGGCGCTTCCGCCCGTTGGGGCGGGAGCTCGGGCTGGGTCATGGATCGTCCCCCGATACAGGAACCAGGCTCGGCGATGTGCGCTGTCGCGACATCGGCAGTGGCACAGGTGCAGCAGTTCAATCAACTACCCCTGCTAAAAGGGGAGTTGAACTCGTCAGGATCGACCACCATAGCATCTGTGTGACCTGAGTCACCTCAAGATTGTCGCCACCTCACCCCTGCGCTCACCTTTCCCGCGCAACACCCGCACGCTTCCCTGCCTCCTGCACTCTCCGGGCTTGCGGGAGCTGGACCAGTTGCGGGCGCCGAGTCGGTCGTACGGGGGTAGGACGCACCGATCCCCGGGCGGCCGTGGCCGCCCGGGGATCGGGGTGAGAGTCGACTCGGAACCGTCAGATCAGGCCGAGGGAGCGGACCGCCTCGCGCTCCTCCTCGAGCTCCTTGACGGAGGCGTCGATGCGGGCGCGGGAGAACTCGTTGATCTCCAGGCCCTGGACGATCTCGTACTTGCCGTCCTTGGTGGTGACGGGGAAGGAGGAGATGAGCCCCTCCGGAACGCCGTACGAACCGTCGGACGGGATACCCATCGACACCCAGTCGCCGTCGGCGGTGCCGTTGACCCAGGTGTGGACGTGGTCGATCGCGGCGTTGGCGGCGGAGGCCGCGGAGGAGGCGCCGCGGGCCTCGATGATCGCCGCGCCGCGCTTGGCGACGGTCGGGATGAAGTCCTCGGCCAGCCACTTCTCGTCGCCCACGACCTCGGCGGCGTTCTTGCCGGCGACGGTGGCGTGGAAGATGTCCGGGTACTGGGTGGCGGAGTGGTTGCCCCAGATCGTCAGACGCTTGATGTCGGCGACCGTCGAGCCCGTCTTCTTCGCGAGCTGGGTCAGCGCGCGGTTGTGGTCCAGGCGGGTCATCGCGGTGAAGCGCTCGGCCGGTACGTCGGGCGCGGCGGCCTGCGCGATGAGCGCGTTGGTGTTGGCCGGGTTGCCGACGACCAGGACCTTGATGTCGTCCGCGGCGTGGGCGTTGATGGCCTGGCCCTGCGGCTTGAAGATGCCACCGTTGGCCTCCAGGAGGTCACCGCGCTCCATGCCCTTGGTGCGGGGGCGGGCGCCGACGAGCAGCGCGACGTTGGCGCCGTCGAAGGCGACGTTCGGGTCGTCCGAGATGTCGATGCCCTGCAGGAGCGGGAACGCGCAGTCGTCGAGCTCCATGGCGGTGCCCTCGGCGGCCTTGAGCGCGGGCGTGATCTCCAGGAGGCGCAGCTTGACCGGCACGTCCGCGCCGAGCAGCTGGCCGGAGGCGATGCGGAAGAGCAGGGCGTAACCGATCTGGCCGGCCGCGCCGGTGACGGTGACGTTCACGGGAGTGCGGGTCATGGCGTTCTCCGTATGACAGCTGGCGGTGAGGGCATCCCTGCCCCGGGGTGCGGGACGTCGAGATGATCGATCTCTTGGCGTCAAGAGATCCACCCGTCAGGCTATCGCGCATCCGGGATCTCGCACGGCCGGGTCCGTGTGGCCCGCCCCACAGAATGACCATGACCGCACGAAAGGGCGGCCGCCCTGTCCGGGAGAGGGGGACGGGACGGCCGCCGGGTGGGGGTACCGGTTGCCGGACTCCCGTGGGGGTACGGTGCGCGTGCCCACAATCCCGGCGGCCATTCCTGCCGTCCGCGTGTTTCTCGCCCCCGCGGCCCCTACCCGTGCCGTCCCTGAGGGCTGCCGCCCCCAGACCTCCGCTGTCGGCCCTGCGGGCCTCGTCCTCGAACGCCGGACGGGCTTGAAGGAGGCAGCGCTGCATCGCCCCCAAGGGGCGCGGGGAACTGCGCGACCAGCCCCCACGGGCGGTGGGCGACCCCAGCCCTCTACTGCGTGCACCCCTCCTGTCCAGCGGACAGCGTCACGCAGGCCTTCGCCTCGCCCGCGTCCTTCACGGCCACCATCGGCGTGTACGCGATCGTGTCGCCGGCGACGGTGATCGTGCCGGTCTGCTTCGCCTTGCCGACCGTCACCACCACTTCGTCGCCCTGCGTTGCCTGCGTGACACGCCCCCAGGCCGCGCCGCACGTCTCGCTGTAGCGGACCTCGACCACGGACGTGCCGACGGTCGCGGTCTTGGCGGTGGTCACGAGGTCACCGCTGCAGCCCATGGCCTCGGCGTCCTTGCCGGTGCAGGAGTCGCCGCTGCACTTGACGCCGGCCGGCAGGTCGGGGTCGGTGGTCACGGACGGCGAGGGCGACTGCACCGCGTCCTCGTTCTTCTTGCCGCTGCCGTCCGTCAGGAAGAAGACCGCGGCGATCACGACCAGCACGCCGACGACCCCCGCGAGGAACATCGTCAGCCGCCGCTTGCCGTTCCCTCCGCCAAAGGAGCCGTGTCCCGGCGCCGGCCCCTGCGGCGGCTCGCCGTACGGACTGGGCATGCCCGAGGAACCCGGCACCGCGCCGGGTGTGGCGGACGTGCCGGACGGACGGCCGGCACCCGTCGGCGCCGGTCCCCGATACCCCGCCAGCCCCCACGAGTTGGCTCCGGAGGAGCCGCCGTCCCCCGCCGGAGCATCCCGTACCGGGGAGTCCCGTACCGTCGAGTCCCGTACCTCCGGCGCTGTCGGCTGGACCGGTACCGGTGGCACGGTCGGGGCCACGCCCGCCGGCCCCGCCACACCGGGCGTCGCCGTCGCGCTCCCGCTCTTGCGCGCGGTTTTGGCCGCCTTCGCGCTGCTCTTGGCGTTCGCCGGCGGCGCTCCGAACTCGCTCAGGGCCGCGCGGGCCTGGGAGATCCGGATCGCCTCCATGGTCATGTCGTGGCGCATCTCCGAACGGCTCCACGCCCGTTCTGCGAGCTCCCACATCGTCGTCAGATGTACGGGATTGGTGCCCGTGACCTCCGCGAGCGCCACGATCGCACCCTTGGGCGCGAGCAGCCGCCCGTTCAGGTACCGCTCCCAGGACGTCTTGCTGTAACCCGTCCGGTCGGCCAGCGCCGCGATGCTCAGACCGCTGCGGTCCACGAGCCGCCGCAGCTGGCTCGCGAACTCCCTGACCTGCGGATCGAGTTCATCCGGCAAGGCCCTCCAACGAGGCATTGCTTCCCCCCTCTTCCCCCCGGTTCGTGCTGGTGTTTCTCGCGTTCCCCCGCGCGTGACGCCCTCTGCCGAGTCCCCGTTCTGGCTACCCACAGGGATGCGCCCGACAAGGATCTCAGTTCCCGGGGTGGGGGCGCACGGGAGCATCCGGACCGTGGCCATGCACCGTCGCACGCCCAACGGACCGCGTCCAGTGTTCCACCGGCCTCCCTCTCCGGCCGACACAACCCTGGCAGTAAGCCCTTACAGAACAGCGGGACGCCCCGGACGCCCCGGTCGACCACGCTAGCCCGCTCACCGAACGACTTCCTTGCAAATCCGCGAACTTGTCAACACATCGACACACGGAAAGCACATAGAAGAATACTCAGGTCACACCTGCCGTATCCGGGCGACTCGGACACACCACTCCCGCCGTGCTCAGCCCAGCACAACGGCCCCGATCACCGCCGCCAGCACCAGCGCCACGGCGAGCACCACGGCGACGGCCAGCAGCCTCCCCGTGGGCGGCCCGGACCTACTGGGCGGCGCGTCCCACCACGGCAGCGTGGGATCGTCCTCGTACTCCTCGCCCGCGCCCTCGCCCTCGGCCGCCCCCTCCGGCTTCGCCGGCAACGGCCCCGTCACCGGCTTCGGCCAGGCCTGCACCGCCAGTTCCCACCGAACCCCGAAGCGCTCCGCCTCGTCCTTGCCGACGTCCGCGACCCGGCACAGCGCGGCGACCGCCTGCCGGGGCGGGGGCTGGGTGGCGTTGAGGTAGCGCTGCCAGGAGGACTTGCTGTACGCGGTGCGCGCGCCCAGCGCGACCAGACTCAGGCCTGTGCGGTCCTTGAGCTGCCGCAACTGCTCCACGAAATGCCGCACCTCCGGCGGCAGATCGTCGGGCAGCGGCTGCCAGGCACCCATCGCTCACCTCCGAACCAGATCCGATCAGGTGACGACACGGGACGGCGCATCGGTTCCCGGACCGGCTCCGACGTGGCGGAACGGTCACTTCCGTGCCACAGCGCACGGACAGCCGTTGAACGGCCTCCCCGCCGTGCCCGAAGGTGGACGCGCGACGGCGGCCCGTCCTTCCTCGGGGGAGAGGACGGGCCGCCGTCACGCACCGGGCCAAAGGCCCCGGCGTCAGCTGTCCACCGTGAAGTGCAGCGCGTCCTTCAGGAACGGGACCTTCAGCAACGGATCCGGCTGCGCCATCAGCGCCAGCAGCACGATCACCAGGCCCAGCACGCCGTACGTCACGATGTCGGTGAAGCGGGAGCGCACGGCGAGCATGCCGACGCTCGGCAGGAACCAGCGCAGCACCGCACCGGCGAGCAGCGCGCTGCCGATCACCAGCGTGCCGGCCCGGAACACGTCGAGCGCGGTGATCAGCAGACCCACGCCGACCAGGCCGAGGACCAGCAGGACCGGCCACTGCCGGGCGGGCGCCGGGGCGTCACGCGGCGCGGCACGGCCGCCGCCCTCGGGGCGGGCCGTGTCCCTGGTGAACAGCGGGAAGCGGCGGGTGGTGCGCCGGGGCACGCCCTCCGCGTCCGGGGCGCTCACCGGGTCCCGGACCTCGATCTCCTCCGCCTTGTCGGAGCCCGCCTCAGCCGGCACTGCGCTCCGCCGCCTCGACCACGTTCGCCAGCAGCTGCGCCCGGGTCATCGGGCCCACGCCGCCGGGGTTCGGGGAGATGAAGCCGGCCACCTCGGCGACGCCGGGGTGGACGTCGCCCACGACCTTGCCCTCGGCGCCCCGCGAGACACCGACGTCGAGGACGGCCGCGCCGGGCTTGACGTCCTCGGGGCGGATCAGGTGGGCGGAGCCCGCGGCGGCGACGATGATGTCGGCGCGGCGCAGATGTGCGGCCAGGTCCCGGGTGCCGGTGTGGCACTGGGTCACCGTCGCGTTCTCGCTGCGCCGGGTCAGCAGCAGCGGCATCGGACGGCCGATGGTGACACCGCGGCCGACGACCACGACCTCGGCACCCTTGATCTCCACGCCGTACCGGCGCAGCAGCGTGAGGACGCCGTTGGGGGTGCAGGGCAGCGGGGCCGGCTCGTTCAGGACGAGGCGGCCGAGGTTCATCGGGTGCAGGCCGTCGGCGTCCTTGTCCGGGTCCATCAGCTCCAGGATCCGGTTCTCGTCGATGCCCTTGGGCAGCGGCAGCTGGACGATGTAACCGGTGCAGGCGGGGTCCTCGTTCAGCTCACGGACGACCGCCTCGATCTCCTCCTGGGTCGCCGTGGCGGGCAGTTCGCGCTGGATGGAGGCGATGCCGACCTGGGCGCAGTCGCGGTGCTTGCCGGCGACGTACTTCTGGCTGCCGGGGTCGTCCCCGACCAGGATCGTGCCGAGGCCGGGCGTGACGCCCTTCTCCTTCAGCGCCGCCACGCGGGCGGTCAGATCGGACTTGATCGCGGCTGCGGTGGCCTTGCCATCGAGAATCTGGGCGGTCATGCCCCCCATCCTCGCGGATGACGCCCTCCCGGTTCCAATCCGGGTCTCCCCCGAACCGCGCCGCCGCATCTCCTCCCGTATCCGCCCATGATCAGTGATGTTGCACTTGCACAACACATAGGGAATGCGGCTGGACAAGTAAGAGGCGTCTAAAGAACGATGAGACGCTAGTGCCGCGGGCAGTACCGGGGGGACGAACCGCATCCGTAGAACTTCCTCCGAGCCGTGCCACGCGTCGTCCCCGCACTGGATCAAAAACGGAGGAAGGACCGCTCGATGAGCTTCGGCGACCCGAACAACCCCTACGGCCCGCCCCAGGGCCAGCAGCCCGGCTACCCGCCGCAGCAGCCCCCTGCCCAGCCGGGCTACGGCTACCCGCAGGGCGCGCCCCAGCAGCAGCCCGGCTACGGCTACCCGCAGGGTCAGCCGGCCCAGCCCGGCTACCCGGGATACCCGGGTTACCCCGGCGGCAACGCGATGCCCATGGAGATGCCGGGCCTGATGAAGACGGCCCGTGTGCTGCTCTTCATCCTCGCCGGCTTCCAGCTCCTGTTCGGCATCATCGCCGGCATCGCCGTCGGTGCCGTCCAGGATGTGTCCAACGGCGTCGGCAGCGGCGACGAGACCGACACCCTGGCCGGTCTCGGCTTCCTGATCGCGGGCCTCATGGTCGCCCTCGGCGCCCTCTCCATCTTCCTGGGCGTCAAGTTCAAGAACGGCGGCAGCGGCATCCGCATCACGACCATCGTGTACGCGGCGCTGATGATCCTCGGCGGCATCATGAACATCGTGAACGGGGCGAACGGCTCCGCCACCTTCGGCGGCCTCATCTCCCTCGCCATCGCCGGCATCATCCTCGCCTCGATGGTCAACGGCGCGGCCTCGACGTGGTTCAACCGCCCGCGTTACTGAACGCTTCACGGAACGCACCGAACATTCACGCGTGACTGAAGAGTTCGCGCCATTTAACAGCCGGGGCCGTGTCTCACTCGTCCGAGGGGGACACGGCCCCGCCGCGTCCCCCTAATCTGACGTGGGTAGCCGTCAGGCACGGGGAGACGCACCTTGTACAGCATCATCGTGGTACCTCCGCCGACCACGGAGGACGAGACCGACCGCGGCCAGCTCCGGCTGGCGCCCGGTGAGCGGCTCGGCTTCGGCCGTTCCGCCGGGGACAACGACCTGACCATCGCGCACGACGGGGTGTCCCGCAGAGCGGGCGAGATCACCGCGCAGGGCGCCTTCTGGATACTGAGCAACCTCAGCCGGGAACAGACGTACGTCGTGGAGAACCCGGAGGGGGCGGGCGAGCACATCAAGGTGGGGCCGGGGCGCCTGGACGCGCCGGTCCCGTTCGAGTTCTCGCGGATCGTGCTGCCCGCGGCCGGCGATCTGCTGGCCATCGAGGTGTGGGCGCCGCGCCATGACTACCTGAGCTGCGACGGCGGTCTGGACGGCGCGACCACCGCGCCCGCCTTCTCCGTCGACCGCACGAAGCGCTACTTCGCGGTCCTGGCCGCGCTGTGCGAACCCCGGCTGCGCGGCGAACCGCACGCCGCGCTGCCCACGGTGGACCAGGTGGTGGACCGGCTGCGTCCCCACTGGCCGGCCGCGTCCCGTACGTCCGTGCAGTGGAACATCGACTACCTCGCCGTGAAGCTGCGGCTCAAGCCGGGCCCTGACACGGCGGACACGGGTCCGCGGCTCAACGGCAAGAAGGAGTCGCTGGTCTCGCTTGCGCTGCGGTTCGACCTGGTGCGGGAGGACGATCTCGTCGTGCTGGGCAAGTCACCGCGAGAGCCCTCGTCCGCCTCGGCTCCGGTTCGGCCGGCCCGGTGACCGAGCCGTACGCCGTGCCGGTGCCGAAGGGGTACCGGGTGGGCGCGTGGGAGGTGCGGGAGCCGATCGCCACGGGGGCGTTCGGGAGTGTGTACGAGGGCAGGCGCGTCGCGTCCGACACGGATCCGCCGGGTCTGCCGAGGTCGGCGGCCCTGAAGTTCCTGCCCACCGGCACCGGCACCCCGCGCCAGCTCACCCACCTGCGGGAAATCGTCGAGCGCGAGGTCGAGTTGTACCGCCGGCTGAAGCAGCCGCGGCTGATCCGGATGTACGACACCCTCACGGTCGACGACCCGGCGAGCCCCGCCCTCGACGGCGCCACCGTCCTCGTACTGGAGCGGGCGGAGGGCTCCGTGTCGGCGCTGCTCGCGGCGGAGCCCCGCCCGGCCGCCGGGCCCGTGCTGCTCGCGCAGATCTGCGAAGGGCTGGCGCAGCTGCATCACGCGGGCTGGGTGCACGGGGATCTGAAGCCGGCCAACGTGCTGCTGATGGCGGACGGTTCGGCCCGGCTCGCCGACTTCAACATGGCGGCGGAGCTGGAGGGCACGCACGCGTACACGCCCGCCTTCTCGACGCCCGACTACACCCCGCCCGAGCTGCTGTGGTCGGAGATCGGTGAACGGGGTCGGCGTATCCGTCCGTCGGCGGACGTGTGGGCGTTCGGGGTGCTGGCCCATCTGGTCCTCACCGACTCCTTCCCGTTGCCCGGCGCCACCCCGACGGCCCGCCGTGACGCGGCCGCCGCCTACGCCCGTGGCACCGACGAGCTGCGGCTGTCACCCGAACTGCCGGACGTCTGGCGGGAGATCGTGCGGGACTGTCTGGCCAGGACGCATGCCGACCGGGTCCCCACGACGGATCTGCTGCGGCGGGTCGAGGAGGCGGCGGGCACCGGTCGTTCGCCCCGGCTGCCCCGCAGGCTGCTGCCGCGCCGCAGGTCGCGTCGTACGCGGATCCTGGCCACGGCGGTCGCCGTCGTCGCCGCCTCGGTGCTCGGCTACGGCGTCAGCGACTGGGCGGGCGTCGGCGGTGCGGGCGGTGCGGACGGGGAGAGCGAGAAGGTGACGCCCGCGAACTACGGCGCCGACGAGCTCCGTACGGACAAGGGCATCCCGGCGGCGTACCGCCGGCTGATCGTCGACTCCGCTCATGACTGTGTCCAGCCGGAGGTCACGCCCGCGCTGATCGCCGCGCTGCTGAAGGCGGAGAGCGACTTCGACCCGGATCTCTCCGATCCCGACAAGGACGAGTACGGCATCGCCCGCTGGACGCCGGCCGTGCTGCGCTGGTGGATCCGGGACGACGGTGTGCCCGCGAAGGAGACGCCCCGACCGCCCATCACGCCCTCCGAGTCGATTCCGGCCGTGGGCCGCTACCTCTGCTTCATCGAGCCCCGGCTGCGCGACAACCTGCCGGGCGACCGCCGGGTGCTGCTCGCCACCGCGTACCGGACGTCGTACAAGAAGGTGAACGAGGCGGGCGGTGTCCCCCCGAACACCGGCTCCTACGCCACTCGTGTCGCCCGTTTCCTCAAGGAGTACACGCCGCAGGACCGCGACTACACCGCCCGGGTCGCTCGCTACATAGAGGAGTACACGCCGCCTCGGAAGACGTGACCCTGAGAGTTCCCAGGTACCGCGCGCGGGTGGCCGGCGTCATCGTGGTCGTGTCCACCAACGGGCTGCTGAACACCGGCTGACCGCCTGCCGGCGGCCCGCGGCGCGGCTTCCGGCTCCCTCGGGGGAGGGCCGGAG
>CBFGZZ010000291.1:0-11543 GCA_965653385.1 uncultured Streptomyces sp.
TGGATGGCCGTCGCCCGGGGCTCCGCGAGGAACCCTGGGAACAGAACCCGGCGTATAGCCCGACTCGTCTGCCTTTCAGGCTTCTGGCCAGCTAAAGCCTGGGTCGGAGGCCCTCGCTTGGGGAACTGCGGCCGTCGCCTCGCCCTGGTCCGTATCGATTCAAACCGGACCTCACGGCTGCACCGAGGCTCTGTGAAAGCGAGAAAACATTCCGTAGTTAACGCTTCACGCATTGGTGCGCTGACCGTAGAATTCGCGTCCAGGGGGGATCAGCGGGACTTGTGCGGCCACCAGGACAGAACGGACGTCTGTGGCCGCGCTTTGCGTTGGCGGCAGAGGGGACTGCCGTCGACGCCGGTACTCCGTTGGCCCAGAAGCGACAACATCAGGGACCAGCGTGACGAACTCGGGTGATTTCGGGGGCAGCCAGGAACTCGACCGCCTCAAGGCGATGCTTGAGATCTGGCGCACGTCTCTGGTGGACCTGAGCGGCCGCAACCGGCTGCTCAACTTCCGCCACACCAAGTCGGCGACACTGGAGATCTCGACTCCATCCGCGCAGGAACTCGTCGAAGGCCTGGCCCGTGGCTGGGACTTCGCGCCGCTCCCAGACGAGGAGCCCGAGGCCGACCAGGGTAGGCGACTCGGCGAAGTGGTCCTCTCGAAGAAGGGCGACCGCACCGACGGAGTCGTCACCCAGAAGACCACCGCGCCTTCGCTCCTGCGTGCGTTGAATAGCTTGCGCGCCAGAGCGACGCAGGTCTTCAACGACTACGGCCTGTGGACCCTCAACCTCGGCGTCGGCATGCTTCGCTGGCGTGAGGACGGAGCCGAGGCGGGCAGCGACGCCCCCCTGGTCCTGATGCCGGTGGTCATCGAGCGCGCACGCAACGGCCGGATCCGCCTCAGGTCGAGTGACGACGAGGAACCGCGTCTCAACCCGGCCCTGAAGGTGAAGCTGGAGCAATTTCATATCGACTGGACGCCGGTTCGCGAACAGGACCCTTCGGACCTGCAAGCGGTGCTCTCCGCCGCGGCCCGCGCGGTGGCGGGCAAAGCCGGATGGCAGATCGCCGACCGTGTGGTGCTCGCACTCTTCGCCTCCCACAAGGAGTCGATGTACCAGGACCTACTGGACAACGAGGATCGAGTCCTCGGCAGTGACCTCGTACGGGCGATGGCGCTCGGCCCGAACTCGGGACTCGCCTCCGACCGTTTCGACTTCGAGGAGATCGAACTCGACCGGATCGACGAACTGAGCCCGCCCGAGGACAGTCCGCTGGTGCTTGACGCCGACGCCTCGCAGCGACAGGCCGTCGCCGCGGCCGTGGCCGGACAGTCGTTCGTCCTGGACGGCCCGCCCGGCACTGGCAAGAGCCAGACGATCACCAACATGATCGCCGGTCTTATGCAGGCCGGTCGGAGTGTGCTGTTCGTCAGTGAGAAGGCGGCGGCCCTCGACGTCGTCCTGGACCGGCTGAAGTCAGTCGGACTCGACTCGTACGCCCTGGCCCTCCACAGCCACAACACCAGCCGCATGGCGGTGGCCCAGGAGCTCGGTCGGGCTCTCGCGGAGGAACCGCGCGCACCGCAGCTGTCACAGCAGACCCTGGCCCAGGCCCGGGAACTGCGCCTCGCTCTCAGCGCCTACGCCGAAGCGATGAACGAGGTCCGCGACCCGCTGGGAAGGACCCTGCACGACGTGCTCGGTCAGGTCGGCCGACTGTCCGAGGCGCCGGTGGCCTATCTGAGCCACGGTGACGACACCCCCACGGGGACAGGGGCGACGTTTCGTGCGGAAACGCTCAGCGACGAGGCCCTGCGCCTGGTCGTTGAGGCGACGAAAGCCATTTCCGAGGCTTGGGAGGCTGTCGCCGATCCGTCGTTCCCTTGGCGTGACCTGCGGGCCGGCCTGCCGCATCCACGTCCTGTGCTGGAGCAGGCACAGGCGGCACGGGACGCGCTCGCGACGGCGGTCGACCGGTACCGGGATCTCGCGCCCGGGGGAGTGCCCGTCACGGACCAGAGCGGAATCGACCGTCTGATCGCCCTCCTGCGGCTGCTCGATGTGCGGAGTCCTGTACCGGAAGCGTGGTTGACCACGGATGTCTTCGCCGACGAGGTGGATGACCGGGTCGATGCCTTCCTGGCGGAACTGCGCAAGGCGCAGCGTACGAGCGCTGCCGTCCGAGCGACGGTGGGCGAGCGGTGGCAGGAGCTGTCCACCAGGCTGACGGCTGAGCCGAAAGAAGCCGAGAAGACGCTCTCGGCGATGGCGCCGCGTGGCCTTGACCTCGCCGGACTCACGGAGGAGCGAGCGCGACAGCTCGCCGGGGAGTTTGACGCGACCGCTGGTTTGCTGGAGCGGACCCTGCAGAGCCTCGCCAGTGTCAGCCACCTCACCGGACTCACGAATCCCGGCAGCCCCGAGGAAGCACGTCAACTGTGTGACGTGATCGTCGTGGCCGGCACCGAACACCGCCCTCTCGAGCAGTGGTTGGTCCCTGAAGGTCCCGCGCGGGCGGAGGCGGCGGCGGTCGGGGCCGTCGCCGACGCACTGAGAGACTTCTTCACACGACGGGACCACGTACTCTCCGCCCAGGCCCTCGCGACGGACCATGCGGGCCCGGGGTGGGCCGAACTGCGTCAGGAAGTGAGCGCCGAGCGACCGGCCAACGAGCAGGCCCTCGCTGCACTGGCACCGCCTGGCGCCGACATCGCGTCGTTGACCGGCCGCGAGGCCGCGGCACTGGCCGGGCGGTTCGACACGCTCGCCGACACCCTTGAGACGGCCGCCGAGCACGCCGACTCAGTGGCCGAGCGCCTTGGGTGTGACCGGCCGAAGGCGACGTCCGAGGCGGAGGACCTGGCCACGCTCGTGGAGCTGGCCACAGCCTCGGACCGCACGCTCGAAGCATGGCTCGATCCCCGGGCACTTCCCGGTGTCCAGGCGGCCGTCGCGGAGATCTCCGAAGCCGCCGAAGATTTGGCTGGCGCGGAGGAGGCGGCGCGCGACACCTTCCTGCCCGACGTCGTCTCCACGCCTGAACTACCCGAAGCAGTCCACCGGCTCATGGAGGGCCGCCAGGGCCTCGCCGGCATGCTGTCCAGCGGCGTCCGGGCCGACCGGAAGCTCGTGGCCCGGCTGACGCACGGCGGCTCGTGGCGTGGCGAGCTGTACGACAAGCTGCCACTCGCTGACGCCTGGTGCACCGCTTACCGGAAGCTGCTGTCGCTGGCCACGACCCATGCCGAGCTGCTCGGCCGCTATCGGGGCACCGCGTTGCCCGACGTCCCGGCCCTGCGTAAGGCGCTCGCGCACGCTGAAGCGGTCCACGCACTCGCGCCGGAAACCGTCGCCGATCCCTACCGCCGGGGCCTGCTCGCCACTCACCTGGCCGACGGCCGAGAGGCGCTACCCACACTCGTCGAGCAGGGAACGGCGCTGCACAGCGACCTCGCCACATGGCGAAGGGATTTGGGCAGCTCGTCGCTGGCACCTCATGCGGCCGACCTCACCAAGCAGCCGCTCGACGCCGCCGCGCGCTGGCTGCGCGCCCACCTCGCCCCCTTGCGACAGGCCGTCGCGTTGCTGGACACCGTGGCCTCGGCTGGTCGCCGGGACGGCGGCCCCGGTTCCGAGCACACGCTCGCCTCCGCGCGCACGGCGGTCACAGCTGCGCACGCGGCGCAGAAGGAGACTGCCGCGTTCGCCGCTCAGGCGGTGACCGACCGCGGCCTTCTCGGCCCCTGGTACCGGGGCCTCGACACGCGAGCGGACGACCTGTACGACGCCGCGCCCAACAGTGTGACGGGCTCCGAGCCCATGGGGCAGCTCCTGCGCCACGGCCTTGACCTGACGCGACGGCAACCGGGCCCGTACGCCACGGAGCAACAGCGCGAGTTGCTGGGCCGATACGTCGATGAAGGGCACCCCCACACCGAGGCCTTGCGAGCCGCCCTGGACTCCGCTGGGCTGATCGCCCGCCTCGCACTCGACACGCTCACGGAACCGGCGCGCCGGACCAGCCTCGTAGATGTACTGGCCGACGGTCGGCCCGAACCGCGCGAACTCCTCGCGCAGACCGACCAGATCCGCCGTCACCTGGACCTATGGCAGGAGTACACCGGGCAGCCCCACCTCGCGGCGGTCGGCACAGCACTCGCCGCCCGCCCCCTCGAACGGTCGGCGAGCTGGCTCCGCGCACACGTGGAGTCCTTCGAGGACGCGGCCGACCTCATCCACTCAACCGCCCGCGTCATGGACCAGGAGACGGGCCTCACCCTGTCGCGGGCCAGGGAAGCGGTGGCCGCAGTCGTCTCCGCCCGCGCCGCCGAGTCCTCTTTCGCTGAGAACGACGTCACGTACCGAAGCCTTCTCGGTTACCTCTATCAGGGCACCGAGACAGACCGCGATGCGATCCTGGACGCGCTTGACTGGGCCCAGAAGGTCCGTCGAACCGCACATGGCGGCCACTCCGCGCCCCTGTCGCAAACGGCAGCCCGGCTGATGCTGGCCGCGTCAGCCGAACCGTCCGTCGCGGACCGCGCCGGCGACTGGAGCCGTCAGCGCGAGGCACTCGCCGGGTACTTCGAGCCTGAGCGGGCTGAGGAGCTGCGGCGCGAACTCGCCGAATCCCTCACCGCGGCACAGTCCGTCCTGTCCCGCCTCGACGACGACCCCTTCGGCCCGGAAGCGTGGACCAGCTGTGCCGACGCACTGACCCTGCTGCGCCGCTACCACCTCGACGGGCTGCCCGACCAGCTCGCACGCCGCGAGGTTTCCGCCGAGGACTTCCCCGCCACCATGGAACGTGCCGTGCTCACCGCGTGGGTCGAGCACCAGCTCGCCACCGACCAGAGGCTGAAGCCGATGCGGGCCGTGGAACGCGACCAGTTGGTGGAGCGCTTCCAGAGGGCGGACCAGGACCTGGTGGCGGCGGCACACGCCGAGGTCATCGCCGCGTGCAACTCGCGCCGCCCCCGCCGGACATCGGTGGGCCAGGCCGCCGTGATCCGCCGCGAGGCCGAGAAACAGCGACGCCACATGCCCGTACGGCACCTGCTGAAGCAGACCCGTGACGTCGTACGGCTGGTCAAGCCCTGCTTCATGATGAGCCCGCTGACGGTCAGCCAGTTCCTGCCACCGGACTTCGAGTTCGATGTCGTCGTCTTCGACGAGGCGTCGCAGGTGCTGCCCCAGGACGCCGTGAACTCCGTCTACCGGGGCAAGGCCCTCATCGTGGCGGGCGACCAGAAGCAGTTGCCGCCGACCTCGTTCTTCACCGCGGCCGGCGACAGCGGCGACGGCGACGAGTGGGACGAGGACGCCACCGACGGCTTCGAGTCCATCCTCGACATGTGCAAGGCCAGCGGAGTCCTGCGCGGGCTGCCTCTGCGCTGGCACTACCGCAGCCGGCACGAGAACCTGATCGCCTTCAGCAACCACGACTTCTACGACAACTCCATGGTCACGTTCCCGGGCGCCCTGGAACAGGGACCGGACATCGGCGTGGAGTTCATCAAGGCGGACGGCGTCTACGACCGCGGCGGGAGCAGCGACAACCCGCTCGAGGCCACCAAGGTGGCCCAGCGCGTCATCCACCACTTCGACACCCGCCCCGAGCACACCCTCGGCGTGGTCGCGTTGTCGAAGGCGCAGGCGGAGGCAATCGAGGTGGCGGTGCAGAAGGCCAGGGCGGCGCGTCCGGACCTCGACCACCACTTCACGGAGGGTCGGCTCGACGGTTTCTTCGTCAAGAACCTCGAAACAGTCCAGGGCGACGAGCGCGACGTCATCATCCTCTCCATCGGCTACGGTCCTGACCACCGGGGCAAGCTGCTGTCGACCTTTGGCCCCATCAACCGGGAGGGCGGCTGGCGACGCCTCAACGTGGCCGTGACCCGCGCCCGGCGCCGCATGGAGGTCGTGGCCTCCTTCCACGGAGGCGACCTTCCGGACAGCAACAACAAGAGCGTGCAGCACCTCAAGCGGTACCTGCAGTACGCCCAGCACGGCCCTGCGATTCTCCAGACGGAGGCCCCCGATCCGGACGCTTCCCCGGAGAGCCCCTTCGAAGAGGAAGTCATCGACGTCCTGCGCGGCTGGGGATATGAGGTCCAGCCGCAGGTGGGGGTCGCAGGCTTCCGTATCGACATGGCGGTACGGCACCCGGGCGCGCCCGGCACATATGCGCTGGGCATCGAGTGCGACGGCGCCATGTATCACTCCTCGCGGGCGGCTCGGGACCGCGACCGACTCAGGGAAGCGGTCCTGCGCGACCTGGGTTGGAGGCTGCACCGGATCTGGGGTACGGACTGGTACCGGAACCGGCGGGATGCCATGGCACGGCTGCGGGCCGCGGTGGAGGCGGCCTGTGCGGAGGATCCGCATGCGGTGCGAGTGGCGCCGCCCGTGGGGGCGGTCGGCAGCGGTGGCGACCTCGGCAACGGTGGCAGTGCGGCAGTTGTTGTGGACGGCCCCCTGAGCGCGGAGGGCGGGGAGCCTGTAGAAGTGGCAACTGGTCCGGCAGTCCCGCGAGTGGAGTTCGTGACGGTCGACGCCGGCCCTGCGCCCTGGAGCCGTCCCTACCAGGAGGTCGACCTTGACCTGTTGGCAGAGGTACGTGACAGGTCGAGCAGCCAGCGAGGCATGTGGGGCGCGGAGTTGCAGGATCCCGCTGCCCTCGACGTGGTGGCGGACGTGGCGCTGTGTGTGGTCGAGGTGGAAGGGCCTGTCGAGAAGGAGGTGATCTATACCCGGGTCCGTCTCGCGTGGGGCCTCGGACGAGCCGGCCAGGTGGTTCGCGACCGCATCGACCGAGCTCTTCGCCGCCTGCTCAAGCAGGGCAAGATCGTCCACGTCGGTACGGCCTACGACAGGCCCGGCCACGAGACGGAGTTCGCCCGCACGCCGACGGAGCGGTGCGCCCGACGGGTGGCGGAGGTTCCCGTAGCGGAGCGGCAGTTCGTGCTCAGAAACGTGGTCGACGAAGGACCTGGCGTGCATCGCGAGGACCTGCTGCGGGAGGCCGCTCGCTTCTTTGGGTGGGCTCGGCTCGGCGCCGATATCCGGGACGCGCTGACTGGCGACATCGGCGCGTTGATCGCCGCTGGGGACTTGATCGAGTCGGAGGGCGGCCTGATGCCCGCCGAGGGTTCTTGATTCGTTCAGGGGAGACCGAGCACGGCGACCCCTGCCGCCGCTGCGATCACTGGTACGACTGTCAGTACTGCCAGGTACCCTCGAAGCCATCGTCAACGCGGCCCGACGGGCTTCCGCTCCACCTCGGTGGAGTCTCGAAGGACATGCCCCCACCCGCACGAGTCTCTTCGTGCTGCCTGGGAGAAGTCCTTGCTGTTCCGCGCGTCCGCGAAAACGGTCGCCGTCATGGCACTCGACGGTTCGTTGTTCCTGCACCTCACCGACAAGTTCGTCCACATGCACGGCTATCGGCCCGGCACCTCGGAGGTGCGTTCCTGGGAGCGCAGCATCCCCGCCCTGGCCGCCGCACTCAACGACGCCGGCCTGGGCGACGTGGAGGTCATGCTGGAGTACTCGCTGCCGCTGAACAGTAAGCGTGCAGACGCCGTGCTCGCGGGAGTGCATCCGGTCACGGGCGAACCGTCGTACGTCGTCGTAGAGCTGAAGCAGTGGAGCCAGGCGCTTCCTCACGAGGACGACCCCACCCTGTGCCATGTCGACGCGTATGCCCAGCCGGTCCTCAACCCCATCGAGCAGGTGCGCCGCTACTGCGAATACCTCGTCAATTTCAATGGCGCGGTGGCTGAACACGGGCAACGAGTGGCCGGAGTGGCGTATCTGCACAACGCCACCGAGTTCGGCGTGACAGGGCTGCGCGAGATCGAGCGTGACGGCCACGGACTGCTCTTCACCGAGGAACGCCGCGGCGCCTTCCTCGACCACCTTCGTACGAGGCTGAGCGCCAAGCATCCTGGAGCCCAGGCCGCGGACGAACTCCGTGGGGGTGCCACGGTGCCGTCGAAGCAGCTCATGTCCGTGGCTGCTGAGGAGGTGCGCGACCGCACACAGTTCGTCCTCCTCGACGAGCAGCAGGTCGCGTACCGCCTGGTGCTCAACGCGGTGGAGAAGGCGAAGCACGCCGATCGCAAGGAGGTCGTCATCGTCACGGGCGGCCCCGGCACAGGCAAGAGCGTGATTGCTCTCCAACTGCTCGGCGAGCTCTACCGGCGTGGCGTTCCGGCGCTGCACGCCACCGGCTCGCAGTCGTTCACGAAGACGATGAGGAAGATCGCCGGAGCCCGCAAGCGGGAAGTGCAGGACCTGTTCAAGTACTTCAACAGCTTCATGACGGCCGAGAAGAACAGCCTGGGCGCGCTGATCTGCGACGAGGCGCACCGCATCCGGGAGACCTCGGCCAACCGGTACACGCGTGCCGAGAACCGTACGGGCAGGGCACAGATCGACGAACTCATCGACGTCGCCTACGTTCCCGTCTTCTTCCTCGACGAGCACCAGGTCGTCCGCCCCGGTGAGATGGGCACAGTGGCCGAGATCAAGGCGGCAGCGGCGAAGCGGGGGATCCCCTGCACTGTCGTCCCGCTGGACAGCCAGTTCCGCTGCGGTGGCAGCGACGCCTACCTGCGCTGGGTGGTCCGACTCCTCGGGCTGGAGGCGGGCGGGCCGGTCGTGTGGGAACCCGACGGCCGCATGCAGTTGCTGGTCGCCGACAGCCCGCAGGAGATGGAAGCCTTCCTCGAAGCGCGTCGGACCCAGGGCTATGGGGCCCGTATGTCCGCGGGCTACTGCTGGCGCTGGTCCCCGGAACCCAAGCCAGGTGCCCCGCTCCCGCCCGACGTCGTCATCGGCGACTGGGCCCGCCCCTGGAACCTGCGCGGTGACCGCTCCGTCTCCGGCGCGCCCCCGGCTGCCCTGTGGGCCACCGACCCGGCGGGCTTCGGACAGGTCGGCTGCGTCTACACCGCCCAGGGCTTCGAGTACGACTGGTCCGGCGTCATCATCGGCCCCGATCTGCTCTGGCGCGGTGACCGCTGGATCACGGACCGCACGGCGTCGAAGGACCCGGTCTTCAAGAAGTCCACCCCCGACGCCGATGTGGACCGCCTGATCCGTAATACCTACAAGGTCTTGCTGACCCGGGGCATGGTCGGCACGATCGTGTACTCGCCCGACCCGGAGACGCGACAGAAGCTGCGGGAGCTTGCGGGGGGACCGGTACGGAAAGCCGTGCCGGTCTGACGGGACGGTCGCGTGCGTTCAGACGTCGTCAGAAACCCAGGTGGGTGGATTCCGCTGAGTTTCACGCAGAAAGCGGTCGACGTCGAATCCGTGCTCGCTCAGCCGGTACTGAGCCGTGTCCAAGTGGTGCTCCTGGAAGAGATGCCGGTACCACGGCAGGAGAACGAGAAACCGTCCGAGGTGTTGCCGCCGCGCAAGAGCTGCTTCGCGGCCCCGACACCGCCCAGCTCACCCAACATCTGCACGAACCGCGTGGGGTCTCATCGATGCCCCCTTCGTGGTGCGAGGAAGAGAACGTCGAGTCCCTGTCGGCAGGCGTCCTCGTAGAGCAAGAGTCCGGGCGGTCGAACAGGGCGGTCACACTGTCCCGCCAGTAGGCGAACTTCTAAGCATGAGTCCTGGGCAAGGCGCCACTCGACGCTTCACGGCCTCCTGCCACGCAGGGTGATTCGATCCGGTATAGGGCTGTTCAGCCGTTATCTGCGCCCCGGTGTGCGGGGTGCGGAGCACCCGATTCCCGCGATGCGCGAGGTATATCCCATAGCCCCGTTCTTCATCGCCCCTTCTCATGTCACAGGCACGGACTAGGATCTGCATCCTGGGTCTGGCCATGGGGAACGGTGACCCTTGCGGGACACAAGGAGCGAGGAACAGGCATGCGGGAAGGCCGGTGGGTCACGGTCACCGAGTCCGAGTTCGATCATGAACGCCGCGGCCTGGAGGCCATCCGCGAGAAACTGCCGGATTCCGACCCCTGGCGCGCCTGGTCGAACTTCACCTTCACGGCGAACACCGGCCACGTCCGGGAAGTGGACCTGCTGGTCGTCGCCCCCGGCGGCGTCTGCATGATCGAGCTGAAGGACTGGCACGGCTCGGTCACGTCCGAGAACGGCACCTGGGTGCAGACCACGCCCGGTGGCCGCCGCCGTACGCACGGCAACCCGCTGCACCTGGTCAACCGCAAGGCCAAGGAGCTGGCCGGCCTGCTCGCGCTGCCCGGCAACAAGCGCGTATGGGTCGCCGAGGCCGTCTGCTTCACGGACAACGGCCTTCGTGTACGTCTGCCCGCCCACGACCAGAACGGCGTCCACACCGTCGACCAGCTGGTCGAGATGCTCAAACAGCCGCCGCGCGACGAGCGGCGCCGTATCACCGCGATCGGCTCGCGCGAGATCGGGGCGGCCCTCAAGAACATCGGGATCCGCAAGAGCGACGCGCAGTACAAGGTCGGCCCGTACGAGCTGGAGCGGAAGTCCTTCGACTCCGGCCCCACCTGGGCGGACTACCTCGCCCGCCACAGCGATCTCCCCGAGGCCGCCCGCGTCCGCATCTACCTCAGCGAGCGTGGCTCCGACACCTCTCTGCGTCAGTCCGTCGAGAACGCCGCCCGCCGCGAGGCCGCGGTGCTGGGCCGTTTCAAGCACCCGGGCGCAGTCGAACTCAAGCAGTACTTCCCCTCCGGCCACGCCGCCGGCCCCGCGCTGATCTTCGACTACCACCCGGACACCCTGAAGCTGGACGAGTACCTGGTCCAGTACGGCGAGAAGCTGGACATCCTCGGCCGGATGGCGCTGGTCCGCCAGCTCGCCGAGACGATGCGCTCCGCGCACTCCAGCCGCATCCACCACCGTGCACTCGCCGCCCGCTCTGTGCTCGTCGTCCCCCGCCCCCGCGGAAGGAAGGGCAGGGCCGTGGGGGAGGAGGCCGCCTGGCTCACCCCGCAACTCCAGATCTCCGACTGGCAGATCGCGACCCAGCGCAGCAGCGACTCCTCCCAGGGCCAGGGCATGACCCGCTACGCGCCCACCGCCCTGTCCGCGATGCACCTGGCCGACGACGCCGACGCCTACCTCGCCCCCGAACTCACCGCCCTCAAGCCCGACCCGGTCCACCTCGACGTGTACGGGCTCGGCGTCCTCACCTACCTGCTGGTCACCGGCAAGGCCCCAGCCGCCAGCCAGGCCGAGCTGCTGGCCCGCCTGGAGGCGGGGGAGGGCCTGCGCCCCAGCTCCCTGGTGGACGGACTGGCGGAGGACGTGGACGACCTGGTGCAGGCCGCCACCGCCTACCGGCCCGGCCAGCGCCTGGCCAGCGTGGACGAGTTCCTGGAGTTGCTGGAGGTCGTCGAGGACTCCCTCACCGCCCCGGCCCCGGCGGCCACCGGCACCGAGGTACCGGGCGACGAGGACGACGGGACCGCCGCCGACAAGGACCCGCTGGAGGCCGTCGCCGGTGACGTGCTCGCCGGCCGGTGGGAGATCCGCCGCCGCCTCGGCACCGGCTCCACCAGCCGCGCCTTCCT